>NZ_JBGCCM010000005.1:0-422294 GCF_041262085.1 Catenulispora sp. GAS73 | reverse complement strand
GTGCCCACCACGCACGACGATTGCCGCCTACGACATGCGCAGTGACTCGGACCGCCGCGCGGTCTTGCCCACGAAAACCGCCAGCCGCCAGCGCACTGCCGCAGAAGCCTGAACCGCCGCGTGGTCGTGCCAGCGAAAACCGGCGGCCGCCAGCGCGAAACGAGTCGCACAAACGAACTGCGTCCTCCCGCGAGGTCATCAACCCCTGCGCGAAGCCGTAAAAATCGCCTGTAAATCACGCACCAACCGCACCTAGCCCGACACCGCCCCCGACACCCACACACCAAGCATCATCGCCCGCCATACCGCTACCGCTACCGCTACACCCACCGATCGCACCAACCCCGAATGCGCCCCAACACATCGATCTGATGCGCGCGCTCCTGTAGCCCGTGTCCCTCTCGGGGGTAGACCACAAGCTCGTGCTCGACGCCGAAGTGGCGTAGTGCGCGGTGGAAGTGGACTGCTTGGCTGAGGGGCACGTTGGTGTCCTGCTCGCCGTGCAGGATCAGGACTGGTGTGCGGATTCGGGATGCGTACGAGATCGGGCTGTTCCGGTCGTGAGTGTGCGGTCCGGGGCCGTTCCAGCCGGTGCTGCCGCCTAGCGCGGCGTCGATGACGCCGCACTCGCCGGTTCCGGCCTGCATGCCCCAGTCGCTGATGCCGGCGCCCATGATGGCGGCCTTGAACCGCTCCGTCTGGCCGATGGCCCAGGCGGCCATGAAACCGCCGTGGCTCCAGCCGGAGATGCCCAGGCGCTCGGGGTCGGCCACGCCCTCGGCGACCAGCAGGTCGATGCCGGCGAGGATGTCGGTGAACTCCCCGCCCCCTCCCGCGCCGCCGACCGCGCTGCCCCCTGCGCCGCCACCCCCGCCGCCGCCCGCGCTGCCGACCGAACCGCCGCCGCCCGCGCTGCCGACCGAACCGCCGCCGCCCCCGCCGCCGCCGCCCGCGTTGCCAACCGTGCTGCCGCCTGCGCGGCCGACCGAACCGCCGCTGCCCCCGCTGCCGACCGTGCTGCCACCCCCGCCGCCGACCGAACCGCCGCCCCCGCCCCCAACCGCGCCAGCCACCACCGCAGCAAACTCATGGCCATGGCCCGATCCGCCCCGAGGATTGGCCAAGAAGACCGCATATCCAGCGCTAGCCAACCACTGTCCGCAGTCGACCACCGTGAGCGTGAACTCGTCGGCATGTCGAAAGTACGGCCCGCCGTGCACCAACGTCACGAGCGGAAACGGCCCCTCGTCCCGCGCCCGCCCCACCGGCAGGATCAGCAGGCCGTCCAGCTGGAGCCCGTCAGAGGCCTGGTAGCTGAGCCGCTCCTGAACTCCCCAACGGATCCCGCGCAGTTCGGGACTCGTGTCGCTGAGCCGAAGCAGCGGCCCGCCGAGGGGTCCCGCGTAGACATTCTTAGGCTTGAGCCCGGTGCTCATCAACACAGCGACGTCCAGACCGGAGTGACTAGCGGTAAGGCCGGCAAGCACGCCGGATGCGCTGAACAACCGCCGGAACCGCAGCGAGGACGGATCGAGCCGATACACCGCAGTATCGAGCCCGTCGGCAAACAGCGCCAACGGCGCCCCGCCTCCGATCTGCACCAGCTCGGCGGGGCAGACAGCCATTCCTGCTGTGAGATTGCGTTGTTCGACGGCCGCGCCGACCTCAAGCGGGACCGTATCGAGCACCACGACCCCGCCGACCTCAGGCGGAACCATATCAAGCACCGCGACCCCGCCGACCAAGCACCCAGGAGTCACCGCCAGGTGTGCCAAATGCCATTCGCCGCCGTGGACCCACCAAACCGGCGACCGGGCCTCGAACCCAACGGCGCCGAGGTCTCGGACGGTGCCCGTTCCAAGCGCGACCAGATGCAGTCTTGCCGTCATGACACCGGGATCGAGTTCAGGCGTCGCCCAGCTCAGCACCGCCAACGGCCCGCCGTCCGGACGCTGACTCAGCCCCACCACATGCCGATCCCCGAGCCCCTCCACGGCGCGAACCACGCCGCTCACCAAGTCGAGCAGGCGCAGCCGGGTGACCGGAAGGTGCCGGCCCCAGACCTTCGGGTCGTCACCCCCAGCCTCAAGACCTTCGTCTTCTGCGAGCAACGCGACGGTGCGGCCGTCAGCCAGCGGGAAGTAGTCAGAGATGCCCCCGCGCCACGTGGTCAGAGACTCCGCTTTGGCGATGTCCTCGCCGCCGTCCATAAGGATCCGCTGAAGTTGAGCAAAGCCAGGCTCCTCCCGGTCGGAGGTGAAGAACAGCGAAGCCGAGTCCGGCGCCCACTTCGGCGAGCCATCGTGCGCCGTGCCATCGGTCAACCTACGCGGGGCTGTACTGCCATCAGCGGCGGCGACCCAGACAGAACTGTGCGGATATCCGTGCGCTCCGCTGTTCGCGACCACACCGTAGGCGACCAACCGACCGTCCGGCGACATGGCCGGCGTCACAGGTACGGCCATGTCCACCACCACCTCCGCGGTGAGCACGTCAGCCAACTCAGCAATCGGGCCCGCTGCGGCATGAGGCATCCGGCCATCCTGTCGCACCGACGCCCCAGTGTCAGCCGAGTTCCGGAGCCACAATCGGCAACTCGGCCCCATCACGCAAGAACAAAGGAATCCGCTCCAACGGCGCGTCAACCGTCACCGTCCGCCCACCCTCATACTCCTCACCAGTCCACGCGTCCCGCCACGAAGCCCCCGCCGGCAGGTACACCTCCCAAACCCGCGCGTCCGCCTCCAACACCGGCGCCACCAGCAAATCCCGCCCGAACATGTACGCGCTGTCCACCTCCCAAGCCCGCGCGTCCCCCGGAAACTCCAAGAAGCAAGGCCGCATCGGCGGCAGACCACTGTCATGCGCCTCGCGCATCGCCTCCAGGAGATAAGGCTTCAGCCGCTCCCGCAGCCGAATGTAGTCCGCCATGATCCCCTCGGCCTCCTCGCCGTAGGACCAGATCTCATTCGGCGCACCGGTCATCGATGGCCCGAACGGCTCGGAGGGCCGCCGGAGGCCGTGCAGCCGGAAGATGGGGCTGAACGCGCCGAACTGGAACCACCGCACCATCAGCTCGCGATACTCCGCCGTCCGCGGATCACCGCCGTGGAACCCGCCGATGTCCGTGTTCCACCACGGTATCCCGCTCAGGCCCGTGTTCAGCCCGGCCGCGATCTGCCGGCGGAAGGTGCCGAAGTCCGTATTGATGTCGCCAGACCACAGAATCGCGCCGTACCGCTGCGATCCGGCCCACGCCGACCGGTTCAGCGTCACCACGTCCGCGCGGCCCTCGGCCCGCATGCCCTCATAGAACATCCGCGAGTTCTCCCGCGGATACATGTTGCCGACCTCCAATCCAGCACCCGCGTAGTACCGCAGGTTGGCCGGGTAGCCCGGCTTGATCTCCGGCTCGCAGGCGTCCGCCCAGAAGACCTCGACGCCGATCGCCAAGTACGAGTCGCGCACCTTCTCCCACACGAAGGCGCGCGCGTCCGGATTGGTCGCGTCATAGAACGCCACCTGCACCGTCTTGTCGATCCCCTTGTCCGGCCAGTCCGCGTGCGCGACCGGCCCGAACTCCGTCCCGATCAGCAGCCCGCGGCGCTCCATCTCCGCGTGGTACTCCGACAGCGGGCTGACGGACGGCCACACCGACACCATCAGCCGCGTGCCATACCCCGCCAGCTCCTTCACCGCCGCCGCCGGGTCCGGCCACTCGGCCGGGTCGAAACGCCACTCGCCCAGATGCGTCCAGTGGAAGAAGTCGGCGACGATCACGTCCAACGGCAGCCCGCGCCGGTGGTACTCCCGCGCGACCGCCAACAACTCCTCCTGCGAGCGGTAGCGCAGCTTGCACTGCCAGAACCCCGCAGCCCACTCCGGCAGCATCGGCACGTGCCCGGTCGCGTCGGCGTACCGCCGCTGGACGTCGGCGGCCGAACCGGCGGTGACCCAGTAGTCGAGCTGCCGCGCGCTGTCGGCGACCCACCGCGTGCCGTTGGCGGCCAGCTCCACGCGCCCGATCGCAGGGTTGTTCCACAGGAACCCGTACCCGCGCGAGGACACCAGCAACGGCACCGAGACCTCGGAGTTGCGCTGGACGAGCTCGATCACCGCCCCCTTCTGGTCGAGCATCCCGTGCTGGTGCTGCCCGAGGCCGAACAGCTTCTCGTCCGGATACGCGGCGAACCGCTGCTCCAGGCGCGCGTACCCGTTGCCGTGCGCGGTGCGAAGCCGCGGCCCGGGCCACCAGAAGTGCGCGTCCTGCTCGGCCAGAAGCTCGAAGCCGTCGGCAGTCCTGGTGAAGCGGATCCGGCCGGTCAGCGAGACCGTGGCGGTGATCGCCCCGTTGACGACGCTCGCCTCGGCGGCCCCGATCGCCACCTCCGACGCGGTTGCCGATGCCGTTGCCGACGCCAACGCCGATGCTGCATCCTGCACCGGCTCATCGAGCAGAGCTCCGGGCAAGCCGTCGAGGATCGGACCGCCGACCTTGGCACGGACCCGCACCGAGTCCGGCCCCCAAGCCTGGATGAGAAGCGTCTCGGACCGCCCGGTCCACTCCAGACCAGCGGCGGTGCGGCGGAACTCGCCTCGTTCGTGGGCGAGCGAGGCCAGCGGGTTCTCTTCAGACACAGCTACAGCACACCTTTCAAGACACGGAAACCTTAGGAAGCCGGAGCCGCCGCACTGGACTCGCGCACGGTGAGCAAAGGCGGCAGCAGCATCAGCGACGACCGCCGATCCCCCTCCAACTGCGTCATCACCTGACGCACCGCGTATCGGCCCATCACCTGCGCCGGGATCGAGACACTCGTCAACCGCGGCGAGGACTGCAACGCGACCTGATCGGGGCAGATCGCCACGACGCTCGCGTCCTCCGGCACCAGCCGCCGGGACAGCCGCAGCAGGCTCAACAACGGCGCGATCGCCGCCTCGTTCTGCACCACGAATCCGGTCGTGCTCGGCCGCTCCTCCAGAATGCGCGCCAGAACCCCGGCGGTGGACTCATACGTCCCCTCACACGGCCGGTGCACGGCCCGGATCCCGCGCTCGGCGACCCGGCGCTGGAACCCGGCCAGCGTCCGGGCGGCGAAGCCGGTGTGCCGGCGGTAGACGGCCTCGCTCTCGCCGATCAGTGCGACGTCGCGGTGGCCGAGGTCGGCCAGGTGGTCCACGCACGCCGCCCCGGTGGCGTCGAAGTCCAGGTCGACGCAGGTCAGGCCGGCGGCGTCGGCGGGCAGCCCGATCAGCACCGCCGGGGTGTCGGTCTCGCGCAGAACCGGGATTCGGTCGTCGTCGAGTTCGACGTCCATCAGGATCATCGCGTCCGCCACGCCGCTCCCGGAGATCCGGCGCACGCCGCCGGTGCCCTCGTCCTTGGTGAGCAGCAGCACGTCCTGCCCGAACTCGCGGGCCTCGGTGGTCACGGCCATCGCGATCTCCATGATCACCGGCACGTACATGTCGCTGCGCAGCGGCACCATCAGCGCCAGGGTGTTGGAGCGGTTCGAGGCCAGCGCACGGGCGCCGGCGTGCGGGTGGTACCCCAGCTCCGCGATCGCCGCCTCCACCTTGCGCCGGGTGTCCTCGGAGATGGAGCGTTTTCGCGACAGCACATAGGAAACTGTCGACGACGAGACGCCCGCTTGGCGGGCGACCTCGGCGATGGTCACCATGGGTCCTCCTGGCGGCCGCGTCCGGACGGTGTCGGCGGACGCGGGCCGTGTGGATAAGGGAACTGCCGCACCGGGCGGCGGATCGGCGTGCCGGCGCGCCGGCGCGCGGTTGCGGCACCCGGTGATGGCGGGTGCCGGTGAAGCGCTTCGACGCCAGGTCTCGCGACTGCGTCTGAATCGTGCTCTGGAAGCGTATCGTCGGCGGCTGTAGCCTGTCCAGGACGATATCGAAGCGCTTCGACGGATTTCTCGCGCAGGGCGTTGACCGACGCTTCGGCACCCGGCTAGCGTGCCTGAGAAATTATCGGCACACAATCCTAGAAACTTTCCTAGAAACGTTCCGGCGAAAGGCTGCTGCCACCGTGGGCGACACCGCACCGCACCCCGTCCTGCCCGGGTTCCATCCCGATCCGAGCGTCTGCCGGGTCGGGGAGGACTACTACCTGGCGTGTTCCAGCTTCGAGTACTTCCCCGGGGTCCCGGTCTTCCACAGCCGGGACCTGGTGCACTGGCGGCAGATCGGCAACGCGCTGGACCGGCCGAGCCAGCTGCGGCTGACGCAGGCCTCGTCCTCCGGCGGGATCTACGCCCCGACGCTGCGCCACCACGACGGCCGCTTCTGGCTCATCACGACCAACGCCAGCGGTGGGGGCGGCAACCTGCTGGTCACCGCGACCGACCCGGCCGGGCCGTGGTCCGAGCCGGTGATGCTGCCCGGGGTGCCCGGCATCGACCCGGACCTGGCCTGGGACGAGGATGGCACCTGCTGGTGCACGGTCGCGGGGGTCTCGCAGGTCCGCCTGGACCCGGACACCGGGCAGACCCTCGGCGAACCGCACCGGATCTGGTCGGGAACGCGCGGCGCGAAGGCCCCCGAGGCGCCGCATCTGTACCGGATCGGCGAGTACTGGTACCTGATGATCGCCGAGGGCGGCACCGAGCGCGGGCACGCCGTGTCGATCGCGCGCGGGCCGGCGCCGACCGGACCGTTCGAGGCGTGCCCGGCGAACCCGATCCTGACGCACCGCGGCCAGGAGCACCCGGTGCAGAACACCGGCCACGCCGACCTGGTGCAGGGCCCTGATGGGTCCTGGTGGACGGTTTTCCTCGGCGTGCGTCCGGGCGGCGGCACCCCCGGGTGGCACGTCCTGGGCCGGGAGACTTTCCTCGCGCCGGTGGAGTGGGTCGAGGGCTGGCCGGTCGTCGGTGAGGTGGTCTCGGACCTGTCCGAGATCCCCTGGCCGTTGCGGGAGGAGGTGGACGAGCCGGTCCGTGACGACTTCGACGACAGTGCTCTGCGACCGCTGTGGATCTCGCTGCGGGACCGGCCCGAGGAGTTCTGCACGACGACCGAGCGGTCCGGCTGGCTGACGCTGCGCGCCCGTGGCGCCTCGTTGGACGCCTCCGACGTCGTCTTCGTCGGCCGCCGCCAGCAGCATGCGACCTGCCGGGCGGATGTCCTGATCGACGCATCCGCCGGCCGGGGCGGGCTGGTCGTCCGGCTCGACGAGCACCATCACTACGAGATCGAGACCGGCGAGGGGGACCTGCGGGTCGTGGCCCGGATCGGGCCGCTGCGCACGGTCGTGGCGTCGCGGGCGGTTGCGGCGGGGCCGCTCGTGCTGAGCGTCCGGATCGACGAGAAGCAGGCCGAGGACGCACGGAGCGGGCCGGACACCGTGTCCTTCGCGGTGGCCGAGCCGGACGGCGGGTCTGCGACGGTCCTGGCCGCCGACCTGGACGGCCGCTACCTGTCCACCGAAGTGGCCGGCGGCTTCACCGGCCGGGTCATCGGCATGTACGCCACGGCCGGGTCCGTGCGCTTCGACTGGTTCGACTATGTTTCCGGAGGACTCTGATGACGACCGTGCCCGAGATTCTGCGTGCCCTCGACCAGACCGTGGGGGAGGGGCCGTTCGGCGCCAGCTGGGAGTCGCTGGCCGGGTACCAGGTGCCGGATTGGTACCGCGACGCCAAGTTCGGGATCTTCATCCACTGGGGCCCGTACAGCGTTCCGGCGTTCGGCAACGAGTGGTACCCGCGCAACATGTATGTGGAGGGCTCCCCGGAGTACGTACACCACCGCGAGGTGTTCGGTCCGCAGGACAAGGTCGGGTACAAGGATCTGATTCCCCAGCTGACCGGGGAGAACTTCGACGCCGACGGCTGGGCCGCGCTGTTCCGTGAGGCTGGCGCGCAGTACGTCGTCCCGGTGGCCGAACACCACGACGGCTTCGCCATGTACGACACCGCCCTCAACCCGTGGAACGCCGTGGCCATGGGCCCGCAGCGGGACGTGATCGGCGAGCTCGCCGCTGCTGTGCGCGCGCAGTCGATGGTGTTCGGCGTGTCCACCCACCGCGCCGAGCACTGGTGGTTCATGAACGGCGGGATGGGGTTCGACTCCGACGTGCGCGCTGGCGGCCACGCCGACCTCTACGGGCCGGCCCAGCCGCAGGAGCTGCCGCCGAGCCCGCAGTACTTGGAGGACTGGCTGGCACGCACCGCGGAGCTGGTCGATCGCTACCAGCCGCAGATGCTGTACTTCGACTGGTGGATTCAGCAGCCCGCGTTCAAGCCGTACCTGCCGCGGCTCGCCGCCTACTACTACAACAAGGCCGCGTCCTGGGGGCGCGGACCGGTGCTCGCGTACAAGCACGACGCGTTCGCCCCCGGCACCGCGATCTACGACGTCGAGCGCGGTGCGAGCGCCGAACTGCGGCCCGATCCGTGGCAGTCCGACACGGCCGTCTCGCGCACGTCCTGGGGCCACGTCGACGGCCACGACTACAAGAGCGCCACCGACCTGCTGGCCTTCCTCGTGGATGTGGTCAGCAAGAACGGCTGCCTGCTGCTGAACATCGGTCCGAAGGCCGACGGCAGCATCCCGGAGCACGAAGCCGGCCTGCTGCGCGAGATCGGCGCCTGGCTCGCACGCAACGGCGAGGCGATCTACGCCAGCCGCCCCTGGCTCGTCTACGGCGAAGGCCCCTCACGCATGAAAGAAGGCCAGTTCACCGAGAACGACCAGCCCGCCTACGGCCCCGCCGACCTCCGCTTCACCACGCGCGACAAGCACCTCTACGTGACAGCCCTCGGCGGCGCCAACGAGGGCCGCATCCACATACGCTCGCTCGGCCGCGAGCTGACGCTCTACACCCAGGAGGTCGGATCCGTGCACCTGCTCGGCCACCCCGACCCGCTGGAGTTCGAACGCGGCCCGCGGGAGCTGACGGTGCGGCTGCCGGAACGCGGCGCGGTACTGGCGATGCCGGTGCTGCGGGTGACGCCGGCAGGATCCTGACGGAGACGTTCGGCGCAATAGTGTGCGCCGTGGCCACAACCTCAGCCTCGCACGGCGTGGTGAGAGTGTCAGCCTGCTGCCGTCGCTGCCGGCGGCGCGGTGCTCTCCCGCACAGTTAGCGTGGTCGCCATCTCCACCCCTGTCTGCGTCGGTTGCTCGCCGCGTCCCAGGGTCAGTGCGAGTTCGGCGGCGGTCGCGGCCATCTCGGCCAGGGGCCGGTGCACGGTGGTCAGTGGCGGTTCCACCCATGCTCCGACCGGTAGGTCGTCGAACCCGATGACGCTGAGGTCCTGCGGGATGCGTAGTCCTGCCTCGCGGGCTGCGCGGTAGACGCCCAGTGCTTGCAGGTCGCTTGACGCGAAGATCGCGGTGGGGCGGTCGTTGCGTGTCAGCAGGCTGAGTGCGGCGGTGTGGCCGTCCTCGCGGGTCAGTGGGGCGTTGACGATCAGGTCCGGCTCCGCGGGGAGGCTGGCGGCTTGCATTGCGGAGTGGAAGCCGGCCAGGCGTGCGCGGCAGGGCAGCAGGTCTGGTTCGGTGATGACGGCGATGCGGCGGTGGCCCAGCTTGATGAGGTGCCGGGTGGCGGTCTGGCCGCCGCGCCAGTCTGTGGCGCCGACGAAGGGCACGTCGTCCGGGAGTTCGGTGGTCGGGTCCAGGACCAGGAACGGGATGCCGCGGGTCGTGAGCAGGTCGCGTTCGGTCTCGGGCAGCCGGGCCACTGCCAGCACGGCCCGCGGGCGGCGCTCGACGAGGTCGTCCACGGCGGTGGCGGTGGCGGCGGCCGGGCCGGACTCGGAGATCACGACGCCGAACCGGTGCTTGCGTGCGACCTGCTCGACGCCGCGGATGACCTCGACCGCCTGCATGCCGGCCAGTTCGTGGAACACCAGCTCCAGGATGTCGTTGCCTTTGGCCGGCGGCTTGCGGTAGCCCGAGCTTTCGATCAGCTCCTCGATGCGCGCCCGGGTCTGGTCGGACACTCCGGACCGGCCGTTGAGGACCTTGGACACGGTCGGCACTGACACGCCCGCCGTCTCCGCGATGTGCGCGATGGTCACGGAGCCCCGCTCGCGCTGTCCTCCCAGGTCCGTCACTTGCCTCTCCTCGTCCGCCACGCCCTATTCATACACCACGGTTGTGGCATCCTTGCAAAGTTTCGCCGGTGGGGAAAGAAAGTTGCTCGCACTGGTGCTCAGCGCGGCTCTGCTAGTGTCGTGACTCGACAAACAGAGCAAGTATTCTTTTTGCATGGGAGGCGTGGTGCCACGACTCACCGACGCCCGCAAGGAACTGCGGCGTGCTCAGATCACTGACGCCGCAGTCCGTTGCTTCGGCCGCAACGGGCTGGAACGGACCTCGATCGCCGACATCACTGCGGAGTCCGGTCTCTCGGCGGGCTCGATCTACACCCACTACCGCAACAAAGCCGAGCTGATCCAGGCCTCGGCCCGCGCGGCGCTCGCCAAACACGCCGAGGTGCTCGGCGAGTACGCCGCCGGCGACGCCCCGCCCGGCCCCGAGGCGTTGCTGGCGTCCCTGAACGCCGGCCTCGACCAGGTCAAAGCCCGGGTCGCGGTGCAGGTCTGGGGCGAGGCGACCACGGACCCTGCGATCCGCGGCGTCGTCGTCGACATGGTCGACCGGCTGCGCGCGATGGTGCACGACTGTGTCACGGCGTGGCTGGTCAAGGTGGAACGCCTAGAACCGGTCGAGGCTCGGGAGCGCGCCGCGCCGATCGCTTACCAGATCTCGTCGAGCTACTTGGCCGAAATGCTGCACACCGCCTTGCGGCAACCCACCGAGGAGACTGATTCATGAGCGCTTCGACGGCTTCCACCGCTTCGCTCGCCGGCCGCACCGTCTTCCGGGTCGGCTACGGCGCCCTCCAGCTGGAGCGCCTCCACGACCGTCGCGACGAGGCCGTCGCTCTGCTGCGCCGCGCGGTCGAGCTGGGCGTCGACCACGTCGACACCGCCGAGTTCTACGGCTTCGGATTCGCGAACGCCGTGATCCGCGAGGTGGTGGGCTCCCGGGACGACGTCCTGGTCGCCACGAAGGTCGGTGCCGACCCGGACCCCGGCGGACCGATGCCGCTGCGCCTGGCGCAACGTCCCGAGCAGCTGCGCGCCAGTGTGGAGGACAACCTGCGCGGCCTCGGACTGGACCGGCTCCCGCTGGTGAACCTGCGCCGCCTCGACACCGGCCCGGGCCTGCGTCCGGCCGGGGACCAGGTCGTCGACCTCGACGACCAGCTCGCGGTGATGGTCGCGCTGCGGGACGAGGGCAAGATCGGCGCGATCGGCCTGAGCAGCGTCACTATCGACGGCCTTCGCCGGGCGTTGCCGGCGGGCATCGCCTGCGTGCAGAACGCCTACAGTCTCGCCTCCCGCGACGACGAGGACATGCTCGGACTGTGCGCGGCCGAGGACATCGCCTGGGTACCGTTCTTCCCGCTCGGAGGGGCTTTCCCAGGCCTGCCGAAGGTCACCGAGGAACCGGCCGTCCGGGCTGCGGCCGAGTCGCTGGGCGTCACGCCCTCCCAAATCGGCTTGGCCTGGCTCCTGCACCACGCTCCGCACGTGCTCCTCATCCCCGGCACCGCCGACGCCGCCCACCTGGAGGCCAACATGGCGGTCAGCGAGATCACGCTCGATGGCGCGACCCTGGCCGCCCTCGACGCCGTCGAGACCCGCTCCAACGAAGTCCCTCTCGGTTGATCATGAAAGCGGCGCCGTTGGCCAGGCCGACCAGCGCCGGGAGCTCGGCTGACCGCGTGAAAACGTGCGGGCGGCGGGACCTGGCCCTCCCGCCGCCGGCAGCCTTGTGTGGCGCTCGTGCTGTGTGCGGGTGCTGATTCAGAGCGGCTTTCGCACTCACACAGCGACGATCGTCCACTCGTTGTTCGTGCTCGAATTCGGGCTCCACATGACCGTCGTCGACCCGGCCGCCGTGCTCCCCGCGCCGTCGAGCGCGGTGCCGGTACCGCGGTTGACGATGTGGTAGCGGCCGTTGCCGGCGCTGGTCAGGCTCCACTGCTGGTTGTTGCCGCCGTTCCACGTCGTCTGGCGTGCCGGGGCGCCGTTGGCGGTGGCGCCCCAGCTGTCGGCGACCATGCCGTTGGTGTTGTTGACGATCCGGTAGTAGCCGCCGCCGAGCGGCACCAGCTGCCACTGGAGGTTCGTGCTGCCGTCGTAGTTCCACTGCTTCAGGTTCGAGCCGGAGGCCACGGTGCCGCCGCTGTCCAGGACCAGGCCGGTGGTGGCGTTGACGATCTTCGCCCAGCCGGTGGGGACCGGGCCTGTGCCCAGGGTCGGGATCTGGCCGGAGAACGTCAGTTTGACCGTGTAGGCCAGGGCGCTGAAGGGGGGATTGGACGAGGGCATCGTGAAGTGCAGGCCGCCCGCGTCCTGAACCGGCGAGGGCAGGTTGACGTACGCGCCCGCCGCGTTGTTCAGCAGCTGAGCGGAGACCAGGGTGCTGAGATTGATCTGGTTGGAGTTCAGCGTGGTCACCGTCATCGTGCCGCCCTGCCAGCCCAGCGCCGTCGCGTACAGGACCGTGTTGTCCTTGCTCCGGGTGAAGCGGACGTCCTGCGGCGTGCCCGCCTTCGGCCCGGAGAACGACCCGCCACCCATCGCGGTCGGCCCTTCGCCGTAGGAGCTCCACGCGCGAGTCGCGTAGATCGCCTCGCCGAACCGGCCGAGCCAGTCGCCCATGCCGAGCAGGATGGTCTGCTGGCCGGAGGGAATGGTGCCGTCGGCCATCGGGGCGATGTTCAGCAGCATGTTGCCGCCCTTGGCGACCCGGTCGATCAGCGCGTGCAGCAGCGCCTGCGTCGTGTAGTACCCGATGCCGACGGTGTAGCACCAGCTGGAGGAGGAGATCGAATCGTCCGTGAGCCAGTACGGCGTGAGCAGGCCGCCGGGCCCTCCGCGCTCGAAGTCGAAGACCTCGCCGGAGGTGTCGAAGCCGTCCTTGTACGTGGCCACGACGTCCTTGTTCCACGTCACAGCCTGGTTGTAGTAGTACGCCAGGAACGCCAGGCGCTCGGACTCCTGGACGTTGTTCAGGTCGAAGTCCTGCCAGATCATGTCCGGCTGGTAGCCGTTGATCACCTCGACCAGTTTGTTGAACCAGAGCTGGTTCTCCGCAGTCGAGCCCATCTGCCCGTACAGCTTCTGCAGCGTCGCGGTCGACTGCTGCGGAACGTACTGGTAGTAACCGAGGAAGTGGTACGCGTGGTGCAGCGACGTCATGAACTTCAGCCCCTGCCCGCGGATCGCCTGCGCGTGCAGGCCCACCAGGTCCAGGTTCGGGCCGGTCTTCACCGAGTTCCACTCGTTGGCCTGGCTGTTCCACATCGAGTAGCCGTCGTGGTGCTCGGCCACGGGACCGGCGAACTTCGCCCCGGCGGCCTTGAACAGCTGGGCCCAGGCGTTCGGATCCCAGTTGCCGCCGGCCGAGGTCAGCTTCGGCGCGAACTTCGTGTAGTTCCCCGCCTTGTCGTACGCCCCGAGGATGAAGTTGTGGTACGGCCAGACCGACGGGTCCCCATAGGTGGCGATGTGGTGCTGGTTCTCGATCGAGCCCGGGTTGTACATGTTGCGCGGGTACCACTCGCTGCTGAAGGCCGGGACGGAGAACGCGCCCCAGTGGTAGTAGATCCCGAACTTGGCGTCCTGGAACCACTCCGGCGTCGGCGGGTGCTGATCCACGGAGGACCACGACGCAGTGTAGTTCTGCGGACCGGCGGTCGCCGAGGCCGAGGGCGCGAAGCGCAGCAGGCCGAAGGCGGCGGCCGCGCCGGCGCTTCCGGCGGTGAGGAGAGTGCGACGGCTGACGGGGAAAGGTGAGGAGGACATGGAGGGTCCCTTCGAGGTGCCGGGGCGGCGTTCCCTCAGCGCCGCCCCGGCGGTTTGGGGGAAGGTCAGCCGAGGGTCCACTGCTGGTTGCTCTGGCCGTTGCAGGTCCAGAGTTGGACGAGCGCGCCGTTGGCGGTCGAAGCGCCGCTGACGTCCAGGCACAGACCGGACTGAACCCCGGTGACGGTGCCGTTGGAGTTGAGGTTCCACTGCTGGTTGGTCTGGCCGTTGCAGGGCCAGATGATCACCTTCGTGCCGTTCGTGGTGCCCTTGTTGTTGGCATCGAGGCAGTCGGTCGTGCCGGAGTCGGTGACGGTGAGCGCACCGCCCGAGGTGTGAGCGAACGTCTGGTTGCTCTGGCCGTTGCAGGAGTAGATCTGCAGCTGCGTGCCCCCGGTCGTGGTGGCATTCGGGACGTCCAGGCACTTGCCCGCGCCGACCGCGTGCAGCGCGCCGCCGGGCGGCGGAGCCGGCGCCGAGTAGCCGGCGCTGGTGATGGTCGCCTGCACCGCGTTCTCGGTCGCGTCCGACGGGTAGCCGGTCGTGACGGCGCCCTCGAAGAACTCGCCCTGGCCGCCGTTGCTGTTGTCGCCGCCGGTGCCCAGCTCGACGTCCGGCTGCACCTTCATCGGCGAATAGTTGTTGGGCAGCGGCCCTGAATACGTCGTGGTCAGGCCGCCGGTGGTCGAATCACCGTTCTTCAATGTGAAGTTCGACGTCCCGTTGTTCTTCTCCAACGCGGTCACGAACGGATGGTTCACACCCGGGTTGTTCGCCGTGTTCGGCCCGGTGTTGGTGCTGTACATGCCGTTCTCCAGGTCGGCCTCCACCCACGGCCCGGGCCCGGTGCAGCCGCCGAACCAGCACGCGTTGCCCCACTCGATCGCGTTCATCGTCGCGTTGCCGTCGTCGCTGTGGTCGGTCTCGGCGCTGCCGAAGTCGAAGCAGCACTGCGAGTTGAAGTAGCTGGAGGAGGTCACCATGTAGACCCCCTCCGGCTGCGATCCGGTGGGCACGCCGTTGGTGTTGTCGATGCGGTAGCCGACACCGGGATGGACCTTGACGCCGAACACCTGGTGCCCGTTCACGGTCTCCGGCAGCGCCATCGCGTCCGCGCCGACGTCCGACCCGTTCGGGCCCGGGCCGTGCCAGAACCCGCCCGAGGAGATCGGCATGTCGTTGTGGTGCGAGGTCTGGTCGTAGAGCTTGGTGATGGTGCAGCTGGTGTTGGCGCAGAACGAGACCTGCGCGGCGCCGTTGGCGTAGTCGCCGGCGGCCAGCAGGCCGACGTCCAGGTGGCTGCCGTCCGACGACCGCTGTATCTGGTAGAGCGGCCCGTTGTACGAGCCGTAGAGCGCGCGCACGGTGCTGTACGCGGCGGCGCAGGGCGTGCCGCCGCTGGCGTAGACGTCGCAGGGCAGCGAGCTCGCGGCGCGCGCCGTCGTCGCCCCGACCTGCATCCCGGCCACGGCCAGGATGGCCGCGAACGCGAGCATCAGCACCGGGCGCAGGGGTCTGCGGACTCCTGTGAGGATGGATCTGAACACTGTTTCACCTCCGAGATGTGACAGTTCTCGAATCGATTCGACCTGGTATCGGGAAACCGGAGCTCAGCTGTGGGTCCATTGCTGGTTGCTCTGGCCGTTGCAGGTCCAGAGTTGGACCAGGGTGCCGTTGGCGGTTCCGGCGCCGCTGACGTCGAGGCAGAGGCCTGATTGGACGCCGGTGATGGTGCCGTTGGAGTTGAGGGTCCACTGCTGGTTGGTCTGGCCGTTGCAGGGCCAGATGATGACTTTGGTGCCGTTGGTGGTGCCGCGGCCGTTGGCGTCGAGGCAGTCGGTGGTGCCGGAGTCGGTGACGGTGAGCTCGCCGGTGGAGTTGTGGGTGAAGCTCTGGTTGCTCTGGCTGTTGCAGTCGTAGATCTGCACCTGTGTGCCGCCGGTGGTGCTGGAGTTCGGGACGTCCAGGCACTTCCCTGCGCCCACCGCGTGCAGAGGGGAGCCGTTCGGCGGCGGAGGAGTGGTGCCGCCGGAGACTCCCGAGTTATTGATGACCTGCTGCGCGGCACTGGGCCAGCCGCCGCTCACCTGTGTGTTCCCGGTCAGCACGTTGTTGTGCGGGGAGCCGGTCGCGACGTTCGTGGCGCCGGAGTTGTACCAGTTGTAGGAGAAGGTGCTGTCGTTCGTGTTGTTGTTCGAGTTGGCGTTGGTGAACGCCCACACACCGGTGTCCTGCACGACGTTGTTCGTCAGTGTCAGATACCGGGAGCCTTCGTCCAGGTACAGGCCGACGGTGTTCTGGTTGTCGTAGATGTAGTTGTCGTCGATGACGCCGCCGGGGTTGGCGGACAGGTTGTAGATGCTGCCGCCGTCGTGGAAGACCTTCTTGGTGCCGTGCACCTTGTTGTAGCTGACGACCGTGTTCTTCAGCGTGGTCGGCGTGGTGTAGATCGGCTGGTAGTTGTACGTGCCGCGGTTGACGTAGTCCTGGCTGCCGCCGGGGTCGTTCATGCCCCAGCCCCAGCCGACGTCGATGCCGTCGTAGGCCAGGTTCGACACCTCGTTGTGCTCGATGTCGGTGTGTGTGGCGTACGTCGACAGGATGCCGGGCATGTCCTTGTAGTCCTCGGCGACGCCGGTCACCAGGTTGTTGGTGATGGTGACGTTCTGGTCGGTCATCGCGGTGTTGGACGGGTGGTGTGCGTCCGGCTGCACGCCGCCGACCACGATCCCGGCGCCGGAGTCGTCGGTGAACGTGTCGTGGTCGACCGTGACACCCGAGGCCCCGAGCCCCACGCCGGAGGCGGTGGAGGCCGAGTCGTTGCCGATGCCGAGCCCGACCTGGCCGAGGTGGGTGAACGTGTCCCCGCTGAAGGAGATGTTCGACGCGGCCGAGACCTGGACCGCACCCGGCACCTGGCCCAAGCCGTTGCGGGTGGCCTCGAACAGCTGGCAGCCGGACTGGCAGGAGGACAGGAAGTCTGACGGCTGGTTGTACTGCTTCGTGAGGAACGTGCCCGTCTGCTGGTCCGCGTAGCCGACCGAGCTGCCCGGCCCGAGCCACGTGGTGTGCTCGAACGCCAGGCCCTGGAACGAGATGTCGGAGACCGGAGCGCTGTAGCCGCCGCTCATCTGGATCAGCGAGGTCAGGCGGGGGAGCTCGACGTCGTGGCTACTCGGCGACTGGCCGGAGGCGGCCTTGTAGTACAGCTGGCCGGCCTGCGGGTCCAGGAACCACTGCCCGGCGTTCTTCAGGAACGAGTACGAGTTCTCCAAGTACATCTGGCCGCCGGCGAAGGGCTTGGCCAGCGTGTCGTAGCCCCAGTTGTTGTTGTTCCAGGACGGCTGCTGCATCGCGATCGTGGTGCCGCTGATGCTCGACACCGGCGCGAAGTGGTCGGTGAACGAGTTCTGGCTCTCCAGCTCGATCCGGTTCTGCTCCGGCAGCGTGGCCAGGTAGTCCAGGGCCGAGTTCGCGATGGTCATGCCGCTGGTGGTGATCTGCACGTCGCTGCGCGAGATCGGGATCGCGGCCCGGGGCGCGAGCGCGCCGTCCACGTAGAGCTGCCGGGAGTCGGACCCGGTGGCCACCGGCGCCGACCAGATGTTGTTCGCCGAGTCGTGCAGCGTCCAGCCGGACACCTGCTGGCCGCCGGACAGCACCGGCGACGTGCCGGAGGCGGCCTGCCAGATGACGTTGTGTCCGTTGGTGCCGGAGTCGGAGGCGTTGAAGACCAGCGGCGCGGACAGCCGGTACGTGCCGCCGGCGAGTTGCACGACGATGTCGCCGCTCATGTTCGAGTTCATCGACCGCACCGAGGACTGTGCCTGGGTGATCGAGCACGGCGCGGCGGCCGAGCAGGCGGTTCCGCTGCCCGTGGGGGAGACGTACAGGGTGGCGGCGGTCACGGCGTGGGATACCGCCGGTATGCCAAAGGCGGCCGTGACGAGCGTGACGGCCGCCGCCAGGATCGCAGGGCGGGGGGAGCCGCCGCGTCGGCGGATGCTTGGGATCATGGTCCTTCCTCGCTGTGAGAACGTGGGGAAATGTGTCTGACTTTGATCCCTCATCAGAGTCCCAGGAGCCTGCCCCGTCAAGAGAATGAGCATGCTTATCGTCAAGATTCTTTAACGCTGCCGTATTCACCTGCTGGTGAGTGGCTGGCGGATTTTATGAGTCATACACATCGCGTGGACGTTTCGATCGAGGTGTATGTTCTCCGGCATGGTGAGCCTGACTTCGCACGACGCGGACGGCGGTCCGGGCAGCGGTTCCTACCGGCCGGGCTACGAGCTCGCGGCCGAGCGGATCCTGGAGCTCATCGCCGAGTCCGGCCTGCGGCCGGGGGACCGGATGCCGACCGAGAACGAGCTCGCGGCGCAACTGGGCACCAGCCGGACCGTGGTCCGGGAGGCGGTCAAGATCCTCTCCGCGCTCGGCCGGGTCAGCGCGCAGAAGGGCCGCGGCCTCTACGTCTCCGACGACGAGGGGATGCTCGGCTCGGCCGGCCGGGGCGGCTTCTTCCTGCCGACCGACCTGGACCACGTCTACATGCTCTTCGAGTTCCGCCGGATCCAGGAGACCGAGGCCGCCCGGCTGGCCGCGACCCGGGCCGTCCCGGCCGATCTGCAGGCCATCGAGACCGCGGCCGACCTGTGCCGCGAGGGCCACATGAGCGGCCGGACGGAGCTGTTCGACCGCGGCGACGACGACTTCCACCTCGGTATCGCCGCCGCGTCGCACAACGCGTTCCTGGTCGCCTCGGTCCGCGAGGCCCGCCGGCTGCAACGGCAGTCCAGCATCATCGGGCTGCACGGCACGCTCGGCGGCCACGCGCCGGAGGCGGTCGCCGAGCACACCGCGATCTTCCACGCGATCCGGGACGGCGACCCCGACGCCGCGGCGCGGGCGGCCGCCGTCCACATCGACAACACGCTGGAGGACTACCGCCGCGAGATTCAGCGTCGCCTGTTCGGCTGAGCTCGCGGCGGTCGGGTCGTCTCCGATCAGCCGAGGGTCCATTGCTGGTTGCTCTGGCCGTTGCAGGTCCACAGCTGGACCAGGGTGCCGTTGGCGGTTCCGGCGCCGCTCACATCAAGGCAGAGGCCTGATTGCACTCCGGTGATGGTGCCGTTGGAGTTGAGGGTCCACTGCTGGTTGGTCTGGCCGTTGCAGGGCCAGATGATGACCTTGGTGCCGTTGGTGGTGCCGCGGCCGTTGGCGTCGAGGCAGTCGGTGGTGCCGGAGTCGGTGACGGTGAGCTCACCGGTGGAGTTGTGCGTGAAGCTCTGATTGCTCTGGCCGTTGCAGTCGTAGATCTGCACCTGCGTGCCGCCGGTCGTGGTGGCGTTCGGGACGTCCAGGCACCTGCCCGCGCCGACCGCGTGCAATGGACTGCCGTTCGGCGGAGGAGTGGTGCCGCCGGTGGAGTATCCCGCTGCGACGATGTTGGCCTGAACCGCGTTCTCCGTGGCGTCGGAGGGGTAGCCGGAGGTCATGACGCCTTCGTAGAAGGTGCCGTCCGAGCCTCGGCTGTTGTCGCCGCCGGTGCCCAGGATGATGGCGCCCTGCTTGCGCATCGGGTTGTAGCCGGAGACGTTGGGGCGCGGGCCGGAGTAGAACGTGGACAGGCTGCCGGACTGCGCGTTACCGCCGCGGATGGCCCACTGGTTCGCGCCGCCCTTGATGATGGCGGTGGTGAACCGGTCGCTGATGCTGGGGTCGTTGGCGTTGAAGCCGGCGTTCTGGCCGGAGTACAGGCCGTTCTCCATGTCGGCCATGATCCACGGGCCGTTTCCGGAGCCGTAGCCCCAGACTCGGATGTTCCCGAAGTAGATGGCTTCCATGGTGCCGTTGCCGTCGTCGTTGTTGTTGGTCTCGGCGTTGCCGTAGTCGAAGCAGCAGCCGCCGTTGTAGTGCGTGCCGTCGAAGATGGCGTACTCGCCCTCGGGGTTGTCGCCGGTGGCGATGCCGTTGGTGGAGTCGTCCCGGTAGCCGGTACCGGCCGGGATGAAGACGCCGTAGGCCGCGTGCCCGCTCAGTGTGACCGGGGCGGCGGTCGCGACCGCGAGGTTGTCCGCGCCGGGCGCGGCCCCGCCGCCGAGCGCCTGGGTCAGGTTGTTACCCCGCCCCGACTGGTCGTAGATCACGGTGATCACGCACGTCGTGTTGGCGCAGAAGGAGTCCTGCGCGGCGGCGTTCGCGAAGCCTCCGGCGCTGAGCACGCCGATGTTCGCCGTGGCGTTGTCCGAGGAGCGCCGCACCTGGTACAGCGAACCGTTGTAAGCGCCGTACAACGCACGTGTCGTGCTGTGCGCGGCCACACAGGGAGTGCCGCCGGAGGCGTAGATGTCGCAGGGTCCCGTGGTCGCCGCGCGGGCCGGAGTGGCGTTGGCCATCCCGGTCGCCACGACGCCGGCCACGAGCAGGAGCGCTGCCGCGAGGAATGTTAGCGCTCGCATTCGATGACGAGCGGGCGGTCTTCCGGATAGCAGTGCACGGTGTGTCATCTGAGCTCCTTGAACGCGACTCGTGGTGATGAGGGGCGCTGCCCTCCGACGCCTTCGGCTGCCGGTCCGAAGCGGCGGAATGTTAGCGCTAACATTTCGGCCCGCGTTCATCGCTCGACCGAGCGGATGGTGCGGGGGTGTCTCGGCGGTAGACGGTGCTGCACGTTGAGTGTTCTGTCAAGAGCTCTCTGATGACCAGTCACGTTGTTACAGCGCGACTACGAAACTTTCTCCCACCCGTCGCCCACCACCACCCGTTATGGAGTCGCTTCGCGACGCTGGCTGATTGTTGTTGACACCACTGCCCGATCCGGGCTTTCGTGTGACTCGCAGCTTCGCCCACCACGGATGCCGGGCCGATCATCGCGAGCTGCTCCCCAGTCATGTCCGACCAGCGGAGTTCTTGATGATCCACAAAGCAATCCCGGCACGTCGTGGTCTTGCCCGCGGCCTGGCTGTGGCGGCCGCGGCCGTCCTGGCGGTCCCCGTCGCGGCGGCCCTCGCAGCCCAGCCGGCGGCTGCGGCGACATCGCTGCGCAGCCTGGCCGAAGCGCAGAACCGGTACTTCGGCACCGCGCTGACCGACGGCGACCTGAACGTCAGTGGCGAGATCAATATCGCCGGGGCCCAGTTCGACATGGTGACGCCGGGCAACGAGATGAAGTGGGACACCACCGAGCCGTCGAACGGCTCCTACAACTTCGGGCCCGGAGACCAGATCGTCTCCTGGGCCCAGGCGCACAACGCCCGGGTGCGCGGGCACAATCTGGTGTGGCACAGCCAGCTGCCCGGGTGGGTCAGCGGCCTGCCCTCGAACCAGGTCCAAGGCGTGATGGAATCGCACATCACCACGGAGGCCACGCACTACAAGGGCAAGGTCTACTCCTGGGACGTCGTCAACGAGCCCTTCAACGAAGACGGCAGCCTCCGCCAGGACGTCTTCTACAACGCCATGGGTTCGAACTACATCGCTGACGCCATCCGCACCGCGCACGCCGCCGATCCCAACGCCAAGCTCTACCTCAACGACTACAACATCGAGGGCGAGGGCGCCAAGAGCGACGGCATGTACAACCTGGCGAAGTCGCTGCTGGCCCAGGGCGTGCCGCTGAACGGCATCGGGTTCGAGAGCCACTTCATCGTCGGGCAGGTACCGTCCAGCATGCTGGCGAACATGCAGCGCTTCGCCGCGCTCGGCCTGGACGTGGCGGTGACCGAGCTCGACGACCGGATCCAGCTCCCGGCCAGCTCGTCGAGCCTTCAGCAGCAGGCCACCGACTACTCGACCGTGGTCAAGGACTGCCTTGCCGTCAGCCGCTGCGTCGGCGTCTCGCAGTGGGGCGTGGACGACGCGCACTCCTGGATCCCGGGCACCTTCCCCGGCTACGGCGCGGCCACCATGTACGACCAGAACGACCAGCCCAAGCCCGCTTACAACGCCACGGCGACCGCTCTGGGCGGCGGCACCACGCCTCCGCCGCCGAACGGCTCCCCGTTGCACGCGGTGGGTGCCGGGAAGTGTCTGGACGTGCCGAACTCCAGCACCACCGGCGGCACGCAGGTGCAGATCTACGACTGCAACAGCCAGAGCAACCAGAGCTTCACCCACAACTCCACCGGCGAGCTCACCGTCACCGACTCCGGCACCACCGACTGCCTCGACGCCAACGGCCGAGGCACCACCAACGGCACCAAGGTCATCATCTGGCCCTGCAACGGCCAGCCGAACCAGCAGTGGAACCTGAACTCCAACGGCACCATCACCGGCGTCCAATCAGGACTCTGCCTCGACGTCAGCGGCGCCGGAACCGCCAACGGCGCGCTCGTCCTGCTGTGGACCTGCAACGGCCAGAGCAACCAGCGATGGACCCTCGGCTAGGACCTTTCGCCAGGTCTGTGTCCTTCCGCAAGATCTGTGTGAGCGCGCCCAGCCCTCTGCGGCCGGGCGCGCGAATCGATTCGACCAGGGAGTGACGGATGAGAGTTCGAACAAGCATGAGGCGGATCGCGATGGCGGCCGCCGTGGTGGTGGCGTTGGCGATCCCGTCGTTCTCCGCGGCGCGCGGGCAGGCCGCGGCGGGGGAGGCGCTGAGCGTGAACCTCGCGGCCCCGACCGGTCCGGCCACCGGCGTGGGGGAGGGTTTCCTGTACGGCCTGACCGTCGACGGCACGCAACCTGCCGACCAGTACCTGCAACCCCTCGGCGTCACGGCGCACCGGGGCGGCGGCTGGTATTCGGGTGGCTGGATCAAGGACGGCTACCAGTACGGCTCCGCCAGCCAGGCCGACGTCGCCTCGATCATCGACCAGGCGCGCCGGCTCACCCAGCCTCCGTACCACGCGCAGTACCAGGTACTGGTCACGGACATGTACGGCCTGAACGGCGGACAGCCCTCGAACACGACCTACCCCTGCGACAACGGCAACTGCTCGAACTGGGTCTCGTTCATCGACTCGACGGTCGGGGCGTTGCAGGCCTCTGGTGTGAAATTCGCCTACGACATCGACAACGAGCCGGACATCTCAGTCTTCTGGACGCGCGGCGTGAACAGCGCGCAGTACTTCCAGATGTGGGACACCGCCTACCGCGAGATCCGGCGGGTCGCCCCCGGCGCCCAGATCGTCGGACCGTCGTTCGCCTACACCCCGCAGAGCCGGTCGGCCCAGTGGCAGACGTGGCTGGCGCACGTGAAGGCGGCCGGGACCGTGCCGGACATGATCACCAACCACGACGAGGGCGACGTCGACGATCCGGTCACGGTCTCCCAGTCCCTGAACAGCGCGATCTCGGCGGCCGGGCTCAACCCGATCCCGTTGTCGGCCAACGAATATCAGCCTGCTGACCGGCAGACGGCCGGAGTGACCGCCTGGTATCTGGCACGGTTCGCGCAGTCCGGCTACACCAACGCGATGCGCGGCAACTGGCAGTGCTGCGTCTCGCCGAACCTGACCGGCGTCATCGATCCGAACGCGAGCGGCGGCGCCGCGTACACCGGCAACTGGTGGACGATGCGGGCGTACGCGGACCTGACCGGTTCCCTGGTCTCCACCTCCGGCCAGGTCGGATCCACGGCGATCTCGGCGGCGGAGGACAGTGCGCGTCGGCGCGCGGTGGCCGTCGTCGGGGATTCGAACGGCTACACCGGCTCCGCGTCGGTGACGTTCAACGGGTTGTCGTCGGTACCCTGGCTGGCGAACAACGGCACGGTCGAAGCCGTTGTCTACCGGATCCCGGACCAGGCCGCGCTCACGGCGCCGCAGGTGGCGTCGGATCAGATCGTGAACGTCTCCGGCGGATCGGTGACGCTGCCTTTGACCTTCCAGGCATCGCATGACGCGTTCGCGGTGTATCTGCTGCCCGGCTTCGCACAGGGGTTCAGCAGCAGCGTGGTCAACCAGGGCGACAACCTGTGCATGGAGAACCCCGGCTTCACCACCGTGGCTTCGGCGCAGTTCGATCAGGGCTCGTGCGGGGCGGGGGCCGACCAGCAGTTCCAGTTCGTCCCGACGGCGGCCGGAAGCAGCACGTACTTCATTCGTCCGATGACGCCCGGCGACTGCGTGCAGGCCGGTACGGCGGTGACTCAGAGTCCGTGTACCTACGGCACTGACGAACAGTTCGCGCTGCATGCGGTGGGGACCGGTATCTACCAGGTGGTGGCACAGAATTCGGGGCAGTGTGTAGCTCCGAACGGAGGCAGTACCGCCGGCGGCGCGGGGCTCGTCCAGACCGCCTGCACCACCGCGGGCTCCGACGAGTGGAAGATCGGGCAGGGCCAGACGACCGGGTTCCCGAGCGGCTATCACCGACTCGTCGTCGGCAACGACAGCCTCTGCCTGGACGTCTACGGCGCCGCCGGGGCGGCCGGAGCCGCGATCGACCAGTGGACCTGCAACGGCCAGACCAACCAGCAGTTCCAGTTCGTGCCGGTGTCCGGCGGCTACGGCGAGCTTCAGGCTCAGAACTCCGGCGACGATGTGGCGGTGTCCGGCGGTTCCACGACCGCTGGTCAGCCCGACATCGTGCAGCAGGTGCCGAACGGCGCGGCGAGCAGCCTGTGGCTTCCCGTCCAGCAATCCGACGGCGGCTACTCGTTCCGGAACCAGGGCAGTGGTCTGTGTCTGGACGTCTACGGTGCCGGCAGCAACCTGGGCCAGCAGCTCGACCAGTGGCAGTGCAAGAACACCTCCGGAGGCAACCAGGACTTCACGGTCCGTTGAGGTCCCTGTCGCGGTCGTAGACTTCGGATCAATGATCGGTTCGACCTGTCGACCGCGGAGGGTCATGAACATCGGAGAGATAGCGCGCCGCTCGGGGGTGGCGCGCAGCACGGTGTCGTACGCGCTCAGCGGTAAGCGGCCGGTCTCGGAGGAGACCCGGGCGCGCATCCAGGCGGTCATCGACGAGCTCGACTACCGCCCCAGTGCCACGGCCCGTGCGCTGAAAGAGGGCCGGACCCGGACGGTGGGCCTGGTGATCCCGCCGGCCGGGGCGCGGCTGACGTCGATGCAGCTGGGCTTCGTCGCCAGCGTCGTGGAGGCCGCGGCGCTGGTGGATCTGGACGTGCTGCTCTCGCCGTCCGGCGGCGACCACGACGGCTCGTTCGAGCGCCTGGTCGGCGGTCGGCGGGTGGACGGCGTGATCCTGATGGAGATCCGGCTGGACGATCCGCGCGTCGACCGCCTCGCGCAGACCGAGATGCCGTTCGTGACCATCGGCCGCACCGCCGAACCGGAGGGGACGTGGTGGGTCGACGAGGACTACGCGAGCCTGGTCGGCGGGTGCGTCGACCACCTGGTCGACCTCGGCCACCGGCATCTCGCGCTGGTCAACCGGCCGGCCGGGATGGTGGCCGCCGGCTACGGCCCCGGGCGGCGGGCGCAGGAGGGGTTCGCCGCGGCGGTGGAACGGCGCGAGGTGAGCGGATCAGAGTTCTCCTGCGAGGACGACGTCGCCGGGGGCGAGCGCTGCGTGGCGGAGATCCTGGCCACGCGGCCCGCGACGACCGCGATCGTCACCGTCAACGAGGCGGCGCTGCCGGGGGTCCAGCGCGGGCTGGAGCGGGCGGGCCACGAGATCCCGAGGACGTTCTCCATCGCCGGGGTCGCGGCGGATCAGTGGGCTGAGGAGTTCCACCCGGCGCTGACCGCCGCCGACGTGCCGTCGATGGAGATGGGTGCCGTCGCGGTGGATCTGCTCACCGAGCGCATCGCCGACCCCGACGCCCCCGCCCGGCACCGCCTGTTCGTGCCGCCGATCTCACTGCGAGCCAGCACCGGGCCCGCCCCGCGGCCGTCGGCGCGGCCGGCGTTCTTACGGCCGACCGCGCCGAGCCGGGTCAGGGGAACAGGCGGGGATTGAACGTCAGCGCCGGGACCGCGTTGTCGGCGAGGGTGAGCGCCTGCGCGGGCCACCAGGCGCCGGCCGCCGGGTCGACCGTGCCGCCGTATTCGGGGTCGCCGGGCCCTGCGGTGCCGCGGGTGCAGCTGCCGTCGGACTCGCCGATGGTCTTGATGTAGAGGTAGGCGTCGACGAGCGGGACGCCGGTGGCGGCTGTGGGTTCGGCGCCGATGCCGCGCCCCGGCGGGTTGCACCAGACCTGCGGGTCGCCGGTGTACTTGCCCGGCGTCGGGGTCCAGGCGCCCTGGCCGTTGCGGCTGGTGTCCACGACGAAGTGGGTCAGCTGCGCGGCCGGGGGCGTGCCGACGTTCTGGGTGTACCAGGCGTCGGTCCAGTGCCAGGTGCTCGGGTCGGTCGGGGACACCGCGTCGCCGGGCTTGCCGTCGTTCGGCGCGGTCGAGGAGTAGTACTGGCTGGCGCAGTAGTCGGTGTGTCCGGCCGCCCACGCCGGGCCGTCGGTGGCGAACCACAGGCACTGGGAGACCCAGGTGCCGTAGTGGTCGGTCTGGTCGGTGGGCTGGTAGTTGGACACGTTCAGGAAGAAGCCCTGGGCCTGGCCGACACCGGCCTGGATCAGGCGGTGCGCCATGTCGCCGACGGAGTGCCACTGGCTGTTCCCGGCGTCGAGGTAGACGACCGTCTGCGGCTTGGCTTCGAGCGCGGTCACGGCGTAGTTGATGTCAGCGATGCGGCCGGCGGTCAGGGCCCCGGTCGGGTCGGTGGTGGCGCTGCAGTCCGAGGGCAGGTTCGCCAGCGCGTCGGGCTCGACGACCACCACGGCCCGGCTGGAGCCGACGCCTTGTGCGAACGCTGATATCCACTGCTGGTACGCGGCGTCGGACGCCGCGCCGCCGGAGGAGTACTGACTGCAGTCGCGCAGCGGGATGTCGTAGGCGACCAGCACCGGGACCGCGCGCTCGGCGGCGGCGGTCCGGACGGCGGCCCGGACCTGGCTGCGGACCTGGTCCGGGGTGCCGCCGGTGAACCAGGTCGCCTCCGGCCAGCTGGCCAGCTTCGCCATGGCCGCGGCGTCGGTGAAGTCGCCCTGGCGCAGGTCGGTGAGGGCCTGGCGCTCGGCCTCGTTGTCGGGCGTGACCGCGAAGCGGGTGTCCGGCGGCAGCGTGTGGCCGGTGCTCGCGGCTGACGCCCCCGCCGCGGCCGGGCCCAGGGCTGCGGCTGTTACGGTGAGACCTGCGGCGAGCAGGAGTTTCGCGGTTCTGGACAGCATGGTTCCTCACTGGTGGAAGGGTCGGTGTCCGCAATCTCCAGTGCGCTCGGGGCGGTGTCAACGCGTCATCGCGGTCTCTGGCGTTGCTCGCAGGTCTTGAGCACGCTGTTTCGCGGGCGGCGATGAAAGTTTCACAGGGGGCTGGGGCGAAATGGATGATTGGACCACCCCGGGGCTCACTCCGGAGGTCGCGAAGCGGATGGCGGATCAGGTGCCGTTGTCGCAGGCTGCTGATCGGATTCGCGCGCTGGCCGACAAGAATCCCGGGTCGGGTTTCGCCGCGGTCTCCTTGGACACGCCGAATCGGGCGATCATCGTCCGGTGGAAGGGTTCGGTCCCTGCGGATGTGGCGGCTGAGGTAGAGCGTGACAGGGCCCTGGGAATCACTGTGACTGTCGTGGAAGCGCGGTATTCCGTGAAGGAGTACCTGGCCGAGTCGAAGCGTTTGGCTGATGCGGTGATCGGCGTCAAGGCGGCCAACGGCGATGCGATCACGGCGATCGGTCCGAACAAGGACTTCTCCGGCCTGATCGCCAGGCTCGCCCCCGCCGCCGATGAGAAACAGGCGGTCCTCGCTCTGAGCCCTGAGGCGTTGACGGCGCGAGCACGCGCCGGATTCCCCGCCCTGACCTCAGACATGCCGATCACGGTGATCGTCGGCGGTCCCATGAACTGGTCTGTCGTCCTCCCCGGCTAGCGGAAGACATGGGATGTCTCTGTTACGCTGCCGCCCATGTCCCTGTCCGACAAAGCGATCACCCGCATCCGGGAGCTCATCGTGTCCGGCGAGCTGCCGCCCGGATCGCGGCTCCCTCCGGAGCAGCAGCTCGCCTCGGAGCTGGGCCTGTCCCGGAACCTGACGCGCGAGGCGGTCAAGGCGCTGGTGGTGGCGCGGGTGCTGGAGATCCGCCGCGGCGACGGGACGTACGTGACCAGCCTGGAGCCTGCGGTCCTGCTCGAAGGGCTCGGCGCGGCCTTCGAACTGCTGCAGGGCGACACCCAGCTGGAACTGGCCGAGGTGCGCAGGCTCTTCGAGCCGGTCGCCACCGGCGTGGCCGCCGCGCGGATCACCGCCGCGGAGCTCGGCGAGGTGGCGAACCAGCTGGAGGCGATGCGTGCGGCCAAGGACGATGTGGAACTGCTCAACCAGCACGACGCCGCGTTCCACCGTGCCGTGTTCGCCGCGACCGGCAACCAGACTCTGAGCTCGCTGCTGGAGGGCATCTCCAGCCGCACCGTGCAGGCCCGGGTCTGGCGCGGCATGGTCGACGGGGCCGTCGCAGACCGCACCATCGCCGAACACCAGGCCATCTACGACGCCCTCGCCGCCGGCGACGCGGCGCTGGCGCAGGCCGCGGCTCTCCTGCACATCAGCACCACGGAGACCTGGTTCCGGGCCCATCTCCTCGACCATCAGGTCGAGGACGAGGCGTGAGACTCGACGAACACCTCGTCGGGCAGGCCTGGAGCGCCGCATCGACGCGGTCGCCGAAGCGCGTCCGGTGGACGACCTGCTCGCTCTGCCGCATCAGCTCCCTGTCACAATCGATACCGTGCGCGCACTACCGGAGCTGATATTCGTGCGAAACCACCTGTCCAAGTCGCCATCGGCCGCGGCTGTGCCTGAGGTGTCGGCATGAGAGTCCGGCTCGCGTACGGCGAATCAGGCCTCGACATCGACGTGGATCCGGCGGTGACCACGGTCGTCGAGCCCGTCCACCACGAGGCGGCGGCCGACCAGACGGCTGTGCTGCTGGCCGCGCTGCGCGATCCGGTCGCCGGACCGCCGTTACGGGAGCGCGTGCATCGGGGCCAGACCGTCGCCATCTCCGCCTGCGACGGCACCCGGCCGCAGCCCCGCCACCTGATGATCCCCGCGATCCTCGCCGAACTGGACGGCGTGGTCCGGCTCGAAGACGTGGTGATCCTGGTGGCCACCGGCACCCACCGCGGCAACAGCGACGCCGAGCTGCGGCGGATGTTCGGCGACGAGGTCGTGGACAGCGTGCGGATCGTCAACCACGACGCCCGCGATCCGGGGCAGCTGGCCTGGATGGGCACCTTCGGCGCCGGCGTCCCGGTCTGGCTGAACCGCGAATGGGCCGAGGCGGACGTCCGGATCACCACCGGCTTCGTCGAGCCGCACTTCTTCGCCGGGTTCTCCGGCGGGCCGAAGCTGGTCGCGCCGGGGCTGGCCGCGTTGGAGACCGTGCTGGTCCTGCACGACGCCGCCCGCATCGGCGACCCGCGCGCCACCTGGGGCGTCGTCCACGGCAACCCGGTGCACGACGACGTGCGCGCCATCGCCGATGCCACCGGCGTCACCTTCGCCTTCGACGTGGTCCTCAACCGCGAGCAGGACATCGTCGCGGCCTTCGGCGGCGACCTGCCGGCGATGCACGCCGCGGCCACCGCGCTCGCGCGCCGGACCGCGATGCGGGCGGTCGAGGCGCCGTTCGACGTGGTGGTCACCACCAACTCCGGCTTCCCGCTGGACCAGAACCTCTACCAGGCTGTGAAGGGCATGTCCGCGGCATACCAGGTCGTGAAGCCCGGCGGGATGATCGTCTGCGCGGCCGAGTGCCGCGACGGCTTCCCCGACCACGGCTCCTACCGCGAGGTGCTGGCCTCGGCGGCGTCGCCGCGCGCGCTGCTCGACGCCATCAGCGCCCGGCCCGAGACGGTGCCCGACCAGTGGCAGGTGCAGATCCAGGCACGCATCCAGTCGGGGAGCCGCGTCGTCATGCACACATCCCATCTCAGCGACGCCGAGCTCGCGACGGCGCATCTGGAACAGACCGCTGATATATCCGCGACGGTCGCCGAAGCGCTGGCGCGCGCCGGGGCCGGAGCGCGGCTGTGTGTGCTGCCGGAGGGTCCCCAGACCATCCCCTACCTCGCGGACACGGCGTCGTGAGCGGGATCCTCGGCCCCGGATTCGCCGCGACGGCCGCCCACCGGCTCGCCCGCGTACTGGAGGACCGCCGGTGATCTGCTGGATCAACCCCTTCACCGGCCTGGCCGGCGACATGCTGCTCGCCGCCCTGCTCGACGCCGGCGCCCCGATCGAGCCGGTCCGAGCCGCCGTCGCGGCCACCGGGCTGACCGGGTGGGACCTGATCGCCGAGCGCGTCACCGATCACGGCCTGGCCGCCACGCGCGTCCACGTCCGTGTCACCGACCACGCCGCCGAACGCCGTGCCGCCGAACTCATCGCGCTGGCCTCGGCGGCGGTGCCGGAGCCGGTCGCGGCGCGCGCCGTCGCCGCGTTGCAGGCCATCGCAGAGGTCGAAGCGCGCATCCACGGCACCGACCCGGGCTCCGTGCACCTGCACGAGCTCGGCGGGCACGACACGATCGTGGACGTCGTCGGCGTCGCGGCCGCGATGCACGCGCTCGGCGTCGACGACGTCGTGTGTGCGCCGCTCCCGCTGGGCACGGGCCGCGTGCGGAGTGCGCACGGCCTGATCCCGGCTCCGGCTCCGGCGACGCTGGCTCTGCTCACCGGGGCCGCGGTCATCGGCACTGACATCCCCGGCGAGACCGTGACCCCGACCGCTGCGGCGCTGCTGCGCGCGCTCGACGCGCGCTTCGATCCGGTTCCGGCGATGACGGTGCGGGCCACCGGTTACGGCGCGGGCACGCGCTGCCTTGCCGACCGGCCGAACGTCGTCGGTGTGACGCTCGGCGAGCGGCGCGGTGGTGGTGGCGGCGACGGTGAGGCTGTGGCCGTTCTGGAGGCCAACCTGGACGACATGACCGGCGAGGTCCTCGGCCACGTCATCGCGCGCTCGCTGGAAGCCGGCGCGCTCGATGCGTGGGCGACTCCGGCGGTCATGAGGAAGGGCTGGCCCGGCCACGTCCTGCACCTGCTGGTCCGGCCGCAGGACTGCGACGCGCTGCAAGAGCTGCTGTTCGTCGAGACCGGTGCTCTCGGCCTCCGGCGCAGCACCGTCGATCACGTGGTGCTGCCGCGTGGTTTGGAGACCGTTCGCATCGGGAGTGCCGCATGACTGCCGCCGACACACTGCTCGACATCGTCGGCAGCTACGGCCGCCTCGCGGTCGCCTACTCCGGCGGCGCCGACTCAGCCCTCGTCCTCGCCGCCGCTGCGCGGGCGCTCGGGCCCGGCAAGGTCCTGGCGGTCACCGCGGTCTCGGAGAGCCTCGCGTCCGGGGAGCTCGACCCGGCGCGGGCGTTCGCCGCAGCGCAGGGCGTGGAGCACCTGACGCCCCGGACCCACGAGCTGCGCAGCGCCGGCTACCGCGCCAACGGCCGGGACCGCTGCTACTTCTGCAAGTCCGAGGTCTTGGACACCATCGTCGCCCTCGCCGCCGAGCACGGCTTCGACCAAGTCGCCACCGGCACCAACGCCGACGACGCCGCGGACCCGTTCCGCCCCGGCATCGCCGCCGGCCGCGAACGCGGAATCCGCACGCCGCTGCTGGAAGCCGGACTCACCAAGGCCGACGTCCGCGAGATCAGCCGAACCTGGTCCCTGCCCACCTGGGACAAACCCGCCACCCCCTGCCTGGCCAGCCGCATCCGCCACGGCATCGAGGTCACCCCGCACCGCCTGGCGCGCGTCGACCGCGCCGAGACAGCGCTGCGCGCCGTACTGGCACAGGCCCGGATCCCGGTCACCGACCTCCGGGTCCGCGACCTCGGCACATCGGCGCGCGTGGAGGTGCCCGCCGGCGACGTCGAGGCGGTCGCGGCGCTGGCCGGAGTGCGGGAGGCGGTCGAGGCCGCCGGATTCGAGGCCGGAGGGTTCGAGGTCAGCGCGTTCCGCTCGGGACGGCTCAACGATGGCTGAGGTCTTCGTCGTCACCGGCATCCAGGCATCGGGCAAGTCGACGCCTCGCGCAGGCCCTCGCCGAGCGCTTGGAGCACTCGGTGCACGTGCGCGGTGACGTGTTTCGCCGCATGGTGGTCAACGGCCGCGCGGAGATGGGCCCGGCCGATCCGCCGGCCGAGGCGGTCCGCCAGCTCCGGCTGCGCCACGCACTCGCCGCGTCGGTCGCCGACGAGTACGCCGACGCCGAGTTCACGGTGGTGCTCCAGGACATCATCCTCGGTACCCACCTGACCGACATGGTCGCCGCGATCCGCACCCGACCATGCCACGTAGTCGTCCTCGTACCGCGACCCGATGTGGTTCGAAGCCGCGACCAGGCGAGGCAGATAGCACAAGGGAAGGTCGCGTACCGGCCGGGCGAACTGGATATCGCGGCTCTGGACGACCAGCTCCGCCGACGTACGCCACACATCGGCCTGTGGCTCGACACCTCGGAGCGGACCGTGAACGCGACCGTGGCCGATATCCTCGCGCGGCGCTCCGAAGCAGCAGTCTGACCTACCATCGGATTGTTCGAAGCCGAAAACGGCTAGAGGACCAAGGCGGCTCGCGCCGCGCTTATCAGAAGGCTCCGGCATTCCGGCCTGATTCCGTCCGCTGGTCCAGAGGAGTGTGTCCGGGGGTCGGTAGTTGCGAGCGGAGTTCATATCTGCGTGTTGGGAATGCGGCACAGGGCGAAGCGGCGTTGTCAGGGGGCCGTTACGACCCGACTTGGATCGGCGGTCGGTGGCAAGCCGTCCAGGTCCCCCGGCACGGATCTTCCGTTGGCCTTGAGCCCGGCTGCCCAGGCCTGGCACTCCGCGATGCGGGCGCGCACCCACGGATCGGCGGCCAGGGCGTCCGGCAGCTTGGTCGAGTCCGTCAGGTACGCACCCGCCAACTGGGCGGCGGTGACATGCGCGCTCGTCAGATCGGCGCCGTCCAGATGGATTCCTGGCAGGGGCTCGTCGGTCGCCGACCGGAGGGTGAACGAGTATTGCGCCAGGGTGACACCGTTCAGGACGGCCCCATCCATGGCGGCGTAGGTCAGGTTCGAGTCCGTGAGGTCCGCGCCGGTGAGGTCCGCACGACGGAAGCTGACGCCGGTCAGGTTGACTCTGACCAGTCTCGCGCCGGTCAGAGTCGCACCGGTCAGATCCGCACGGGCGAAGTTCGAACGGAACGAGTCGACACCCGTCAGATCCGCGTCCGCCAGGCGCGCCCCATGCAGGTCGACACGGCTCAGCACAGCGTTCACCAGCACCGCCTCGTCCATGTAGGCCCCGCTCAGGTCGGCGAAGCGGAAGCGGGCACCGGCCAGCCGCGCCTGATGGAGATTGGCCTCGCTCAGGTCGATCTCTCCGAGGTCCGCACCGGTCAGGTCGGAGCCGCGCAGGTCCGCCTGCGCCAGATCAGGCCGACCAGTTCCACCGGCCCGGTCTGCCTTGCTGCGGATCGGGATTTCCAGTCCGGCCAGGTGGGTGCGACGCAGATCGATGGTGTGCGATTCCGAACTGCGCGGACGGCGGGACAGCACGGTTATCGCCGCGGACAGATCCTCAGCCGGCAATGCCTGCGCCTGGTTGGGAACAGGGCTGGTGCGGCGGGCGAATGCCGCCAGGACTTCGAGGATGGTGTGCTGGTCGCGAGGTGAATCGGCCATGAGCCGCTCCAGCGCGTAGATGCCACCCAGCCGTTCCTCCGGCTTGTCGCTGGCCAGCAGCCCGATCGCCTTGACGTAGCGGTCGGTCGCCTGGGCCTCGGTGGTGAGCCGGGCCGATTCGGAGTCACGCTGTCGCGTGGCTTCCAGAGTCCGCCGGTCGATGGTGTGCCGCCGGACCGTGTAGACCACCGCGACGCCGCCTCCGATTCCGGCCAGAATCTTCAGTACCGCGTCACGATCAGCGGCCAGTGCGGCGGTCTCGTCCTTGGGAGCCATGGCGCGCAGGCGTGCGCCATCCATCTCCCAGGGGAACCACGCATAGACGGCGACGAGCACGGCAGCGCATCCGAGAACGCCTACGACCGCGAAAGCTCCCCGATTTCTCCAACACCATTGCCAGCCTTTGCGCGATCCAACTTGAGCAGCCCCGATAAGACGCGAGAGGCGCTTCGAGGGGGTTGAGCCTTGAGCGCTTCTTGAAGAAGCCTTCCGGGACATGCAGACCATTGCAGCGCATTGGCACCGCGGGTGGGGCCTGTTCGAGAACCCTGACGGGTTTCCCCGCATTCTCAAACAGGTCCTAGGGTTCATCCATGAGTGACAAGCTGGTGTGGATCGACTGCGAGATGACCGGGCTCGACCTGGACAAGGACGCTCTGATCGAGGTGGCCGTCCTGGTCACCGATGCGGAGCTGAACGTCCTGGGGGACGGCGTCGACGTGGTCGTGGCGCCGCCGGCTGACGAGCTGCCGGGCCTGGTGGCCGGCATGGTCGAGGTGGTGCGGGAGATGCATACCGCGTCGGGGCTGCTGGGGGAGCTGGCCGGGGGGATTCCGATGGCCGAGGCGCAGGAGCGGGTGCTGGCCTACGTGCGCGAGCATGTGCACGACCCCGGCACGGCGCAGCTGGCGGGGAACTCGGTGGGCTTCGACCGGCGCTTCCTCGCCCGGGACATGCCAGAGCTCGAACAGTATCTGCACTACCGCATCGTGGACGTCACCTCGGTGGGGGAGCTGGCGCGCCGCTGGTATCCGCAGGTCCGCAACAACTCGCCGAAGCGGACCGGTAACCACCGCGCGCTCGGCGACATCCGCGACTCCATCGCCGAGCTGCGGTACTACCGCGACGCGATCTTTGTCGCTCCGGGGGAAGCTCCTACTTCGGGATCCTCGTTGGCGGTGTAGTCGAAGCGCTTCGAACTATTCTCGTCGAACACGTGGTTGCTGTTCGATGACTGATTCTTTACCGGTGCATCCTCTGTGAGTGTCTTGACTCGTCGATGTAACAGGCTGATTATTCGAAGCGCTTCGACTTTCATTCGCGCCATTCACCCGCACCACTTCCCGGACCGGAGGCTTCGCCATGGCAAAACTCCTCCCCACCATCAAGCGCCGGAGCGTGCTCGTCCTCACCGCGGTGCCCGCCGCGGTGGCGACCGTCGCGCTGGCGGCCGGCCCCGCGCAGGCGGCCACGTGGTCCTCCTCGGACAAGTTCGCGTCGTGGAACAACAACGGCTACACGCTCTACAACGACGTGTGGGGCGGCGGCGCCGGGCCGCAGACGATCTGGGCGAACTCCGCGAGCAACTGGGGCGTGTGGTCGAACCAGCCCAACACCGGCGGCATCAAGTCCTACCCCAACGTCAGCAAGTGGGTCGGTACGCCGATCAACTCGCTGCACTCGGTCACGTCCGGGTACTCCGTCTCCGTGCCGTCCTCCGGTGCCTTCGAGAGCGCGTACGACATCTGGGACTCGTCGAACGCGGACGAGATCATGGTGTGGCTGAACAAGACCGGCCCGATCGGCCCCATCGGCTCCTACGTCACCAACGTCTCGGTCGGCGGCTACAACTTCAACGTCTACAAGGGTTGGAACGGCTCCAACAACGTCTACTCCTTCCTCAACACCGGCTACTCCACCTCCGGCACGGTCGACATCCTCGCCGTCCTGAAGTGGCTGGAGAACTCCCAGCACTGGATCGGCAACGTCACCCTCGGCAACGTGCAATTCGGCTGGGAGATCACCTCTTCGAGCGGCGGGATGAACTTCCAGGTGAACAACTACTGGGTGTCAGCCTCCTGAAACCTCCCACTCAGCTGAGCGTCCACTGCTGATTGCTCTGTCCGTTGCAGGTCCACAGTTCCACTGGTGTTCCGGCGGTGGTGGCGGCGCCGGTGACGTCCAGGCAGAGTCCTGACTGCACTCCGGTGATGGTGCCGTTGGCGTTGATGGTCCATTGCTGGTTGGTTTGGCCGTTGCAGGACCAGATGATCGCCTTGGTGCCGTTGGTGGTGCCCTTGTTGTTGGCGTCCAGGCACATCTGGCCGGCTCCGGTGTAGACGGTCAGCTGGTTGGAGCTGTTGTGGGTGAAGACCTGGTTCGCGGCGCCGGTGCAAGCGTTGATGTCCAGCTGCGTGCCGCCGGTGGTGGAGCTGTTCGGGACGTCCAGGCACTTGCCGGCGCCGACGGCGTGCACCTCACCGGCGCCGCCCCCGCCGCCCCCGCCGCTCGTGCCGCCGGCGACCCGGAGCATGACGGTTCCGTGTCCGGGGACCGAGGCGCTGATCGCGCCGGTGGTCGTCGACGTCGCGCCGCTCCACAGGTCGGTCAGGGTGTAGCTGCTCGCGCCGGTCTTGCCGATCGCCGCGGCCGAGGTGGAGATGGTGGCGGTGCCGCTGTTCTCGTTGAACAGCGCGACGGAGACGTCGCCGTTGGCCAGCGGCTTGGCCAGCACGTCCAGACCGCCGGAGGAGGCGACCTCAGTGCCCTGCTTCCCGAGCGAATCCTGATCGACCGCGATCACGCGGGAGTTGGTGAGGATGCCGAGCGTCGTGGAGTTCGCGTTGGCGACGTTGGTCCCGGATATCAGGGGAGCGGCCATCTCCGACCAGAGGCTGAACTCGCTCTGGTCCTCGGTGGCGGACATGCCGTTGCCGATCTCCAGCATGTCCGGGTCGTTCCAGGCGCCGGGGCCGGCGTAGGCGGCCAAGCCCACGTTGCTGTGGAAGATCGACAGCATGCTGCCGAAGCTGGCGTTGATGTCGCCGGTGGTGCGCCAGGAGTTCCCGACGCCGGCGCCCCAGCTCCACGGGTTCTGGAAGCCCCAGTCGCACAGGCTGAACAGGATCGGCCGGCCGGTGGCGGCCAGCGCGTCGCGCATCGTGGTGTACCGGCTCTGGGCGCTGGGTCCGCCGTTGCTGGTCTGGTTGACGCCGTCGGAGTAGCAGTTGTCGTACTTCAGGTAGTCCACGCCCCAGGACGCGAACGAGCTCGCGTCGGTCTGCTCGTGGCCGAGGCTGCCCGGGAAACCGGCGCAGGTCATGGTGCCGGCGTCCTCGTAGATGCCCAGCTTCAGGCCCAGGGAGTGGACGTAGGCGGCGGTGCCGGAGATCCCGTCGGGGAACTTGGCGGGATCCGGGACGAGGTGCCCGGAGGAGTCGCGGTTGTGGGTGAGCCAGCAGTCGTCGATGTTGACGTACTGGTACCCGGCCGCCTGCATCCCGTCGTTGTGCATGGCCAGCGCCGTGGACTTGATCAGGGACTCGGACACGTTGCAGCCGTAGGCGTTCCAGTCGTTGAACCCCATCTGCGGCGTCAGCGCCAGATTGTTGTTCAGCGCCTGAGCCTGCGGGGCCGAGACGGAGAACACCATCAGCGGGCCGGCTGCCAAGCTCAGGGCTACGGCCAGGACGCCGCGCCACAGGCGTCGCGCCATGGTCGGGCGGTTGGTCGGAAACATCCAAGGCCTCCTTGATGTCGTCGTCATCGCAGAGGTGAAGCTGCCAAGAGCCCAGTCGGACCGCAAGGGCGGCGCCGGCGGTGCCCGGTGGGCTCGGCTGATGAACCAGGTCAGCTCGTTGCTACGGACGGGAGGCCGAGCGAAGAGTATGAAACATTCCAGGATTCCGCGCCGAGCCGGCGTCCGGCCCGTCGGTCAGGCGATCCAGCAGCACCGCCAACTCGGTGCCGGCCTCCGTCGGCAGCGGCACGTCCGCCTCCGCCCGGGCCAGGGCCGCGGCGAGCCGAGCGTGCAGTTCGCGGCCGCGGTCGGCGGCGTGGACCAGGACGCGGCGCCGATCCGCGGGGTCGGGATGCCGGTAGACCAGGTTGTCGGTGACGAGCCGGTCGACCAGCTTGGTGGCGGTCGGCGCGGGCAGCAGCGCGTGTTCGGCGAGCTCGGTCATGGTGTGGCCGTCTCCGTCGGCGAGCAGGTTGAGCACCCGCCACTGCTCGATCGAGCAGTCCTCGGCTTCGGCCCGCAGGACGGCCGCCTGGCGGCGGACCGCGTGGTGCTCGGCCACGCTCAGCAGGTGCACGAGGTCGCGCCGGGGTCCGGTGCCGGTCATCGGTTCGCCCTTCCTGGTCGGTTCGCGGTGTGCTGTGGGCTGGACGGACAGGCCCTGTGCCGGTCAGGATGGCAGCGCCCGAGGTTCAGCGTCGAACCGTGGCGCGCGCCGCGGTGCCCCAGCAGCTCCAGCCCCAGCCCCAGCCCCAGCCCCAACCCCAGCCGAAGCCCGGTCCGCCGCCGCACCCTCACCATTGTCCGCATCCTCGCATCCCCGTATCCGTCACCGAGGTGGTCGCTTGTCCCGCATATCGCGCGAGGAGCTGACCGTGGCGCTCGTGATCCCGCTGTCCGGACCCGCGGGCGTCTTCGGCCCGTCCTGCGAACTGTCCGCGCGGCTGGCGGTCAGCGAGCTCAACGACACCGGCGGCGTGCTCGGGCGGCGGCTCCGCCTGCTGCCGGTGGACGGCGGCGGTCCGCCGCAGCAGGTGGCGGCCGAGGTTGAGGCCCTGGTCGCCATCGGTGCTGTGGACGCGGTCGTGGGCTGGCACATCTCGGCCGTGCGGAAGGTGCTCGCGCCGCGCATCGCCGGTCGCGTGCCGTACGTCTACACCGCGCAGTACGAGGGCGGCGAGCGGACCCCCGGCGTCTTCGTGACCGGCGAGACCCCGGCGCGCCAGCTCCTTCCGGCGATGCGGCTGCTCGCCGGGTCGCACGGCGTCCGCCGCTGGTTCGTGGTCGGCAACGACTACGTGTGGCCACGTGCGACGGCGCGCGCCGCGCTGCGCTACGCGCGTGCCTGCGGAGGGAGCGTCTGCGGCCAGGAGTTCGTCGCGCTCGGCACCGAGGACTACAGCGGCGTGGTCCGCGCGATCGAGCGCAGCGCGGCGGACGGCGTCCTGATGCTGCTGATCGGCGCGGACGCGGTGCACTTCAACCGGGCCTACGCGGCCTACGGCCTGCATCAACGTGCCCTGCGACTGAGCACGCACATGGACGAGAACATGCTGATGGCCACCGGCGCCGAGGCCACCGAGAACCTGTGGGCGGCGGCCGGCTACTTCGAAACCCTCGCCACCGCGGAGAGCCTGGACTTCAGCGGTCGCTACGCGGCGCGCTTCGGCACGCAGGCTCCGGTGCTCAGCAGCCTGGGGGAGTCCTGCTACGAGGGCGTCCGGCTGCTGGCGGCCCTCGGTGCACGGGCCGACAGCCTGGACGTCCGCACCCTGCTTCGCGCGGGGCGGACTGCGGCGTACGAGGGCCCGCGCGGCACGGTCCGGCTGCACGGCAACCATGTGGAGCAACCCATCTATCTGGCGAGGGCCGACGCCTTCGACTTCGACATCGTCGCGCAACTCTAGACCGGCGCAGGGCCGGAATACCCCGTCGCAGAAATAATTTCTCTGTGAAGTAACACTGCGTAACACGGTCTCAACACCCGCGCACCAGGCTCAACCGGCATGACCGACACCCACACCGGCACCGACAGCCCGGCCGCCCCGTCCAGCACCGGGCAGGCCCAGCGCGCGTACCATCGCTGGGCCAAGAACGACACGTTGGAGGACTACTCGCTGCGCTACGCGCCCAAGTCCTTCCGCCGCTGGAGCCCCTACGTCGTCGCCACGACCGCGCTCGGCGGCATCGCCTACCTCGCGGACTTCGCCATCGGCGGCTCGATCGCCATCTCCTACGGGTTCACCAGCGCCGCCGTCGCGATCGGCATCGCCGCCTTCGTCATATTCGTCACCGGCATCCCGATCGCGTACTACTCGGCGAAGTACTCCGTCGACATGGACCTGCTCACCCGCGGCGCCGGCTTCGGCTACCTCGGCTCCACGCTGACCTCGATCATCTACGCCAGCTTCACCTTCATCTTCTTCGCCCTCGAAGGCTCGATCATGGCGCAGGCCTTCCAACTCGGCCTGCACATCCCGCTGGCCGTCAGCTATCTGATCGCCTCCCTGCTGGTCATCCCGCTGGTGATCTACGGCATGACCGCGCTGTCGAAGATGCAGGTGTGGACCCAGCCGATCTGGCTGATCCTGATGGTCGCGCCGTTCATCGCGATCGCGATCAAGGACCCGGGGCAGTTCGGCCGCTTCACGCACTTCGGCGGCGACTCGCCGACCGGCGCCGGGTTCAGCTTCCTCAGCGCCGGCGCGGGCGCCGGGGTCGCGCTTTCGCTCATCGCGCAGATCGGCGAGCAGGTCGACTACCTGCGCTTCATGCCGGACAAGACGGAGAAGAACAAGAAGCAGTGGTGGGGCGCGGTGCTCTCGGCCGGTCCGGGCTGGGTCGTCCTCGGCGCGCTCAAGCAGCTGGGCGGTGCGTTCCTGGCGTTCTACGTCACCGAGAAGATCGGCAAGTCCGTCGCCGACGAGCCGATCCAGCAGTACCTGCTGGGCCTGAAGACCTTCGCGGCGCCGGTCGCGCTGGGCCTGGCCACGTTCTTCGTGGTCCTGTCGCAGATCAAGATCAACTCGACCAACGCCTACTCCGGCTCGCTGTCCTGGTCCAACTTCTTCTCCCGCGTCCTGCACAAGCACCCCGGCCGCGTCGTATGGATCTTCCTGAACGTCGGCATCTCGCTGGCCCTGATGGAGTTCGGCGTCTTCGGGTTCCTGAACAACGTCCTCGGCTTCTACTCCAACGTCGCCATCGCCTGGATCGGCGCGGTCACCGCTGACCTGGTCATCAACAAGCCGCTCAAACTCAGCCCGTCCTACATCGAGTTCAAGCGTGCGCACCTGTACAACTTCAACCCGGTCGGCTTCGGCTCGATGCTCGTCGCCTCCGCGGTCTCGATCGTCGCGTACTTCAACGCCTTCGGCGCCTACGCCAAGGCCTTCTCCCCGCTGATAGCCCTGGGCATCGGCCTGGTCCTCCCGCCGATCCTGGCCTACGCGACGAAGGGCAAGTACTACATCGCCCGCGTGGACGACCTCGACGAGCCGCTGATCGTGGACGGCCAGTTGTCGGCCGTGGAGCTCACCTGCACAGTCTGCGCGGACGCCTTCGAACGGCCCGACATAGCCTCCTGTCCGTTCCATGACGGTCCGATCTGCTCGCTGTGCTGCAGCCTGGAGGCCGCGTGCCACGACGCGTGCAAGAAGGCGGTTTCCGGGCCGGTCGACCTGGGCATGCCGCTCACCGCGACCACGGCGTAATCGACGAAAGGCGCGCGCAATCATGCTTCTGTCCCCCCACGAGCAGGAACGCCTGCTCATCCACGTCGCCGCCGGCCTGGCCCGGGAACGGCGGGCCCGCGGGCTGCGGCTGAACTACCCGGAGGCGATCGCCGTCATCACCTCGTTCCTGCTCGAACGCGCCCGGGACGGCCACAGCGTCAGTGAGCTGATGGACGCCGGACGTCACGTGCTGACGCGCGAGGACGTTCTGGAGGGAGTGCCGGAGATGATCGACGACGTGCAGATCGAGGCGACCTTCCCGGACGGCACGAAGCTCGTCACCGTGCACCGGCCGATCGGATGAGGCCCGGCGTGGACGACACACAGCAACCGATCCCCGGACCGATCCCCGGCGAGGTCCGGCTCGCCACCGAGCCGATCGAACTCAACGCCGGCGCGCCGCGTACGACGCTCACCGTGCTTAACACCGGCGACCGGCCGGTCCAGGTCGGCTCGCACTACCACCTGGCCGAGGCCAACCCGGCCCTGGACTTCGACCGCGACGCCGCCTGGGGCCTGCGCCTGGACATCCCGGCGGGTACCGCCGTGCGGTTCGAGCCGGGACTGGCCCGCGAGGTCGCGCTGGTCCCGATCGCCGGGCGGCGGGTCGTGACCGGACTGCGCGGGATCAGCGGCGCGCGGCAGGAGGGCAGGCTCGATGGCTGAGATATCCCGCGAACGCTACGCGGCGCTGTACGGCCCGACCGTCGGCGACAGCGTCCGGCTCGCCGACACGAATCTGTTCATCGAGGTCGAGCAGGACCTGTGCGCGGCGGCCGGATACGGCGAGGAGGCCGTGTTCGGCGGCGGGAAGGTGATCCGCGAGTCCATGGGCATGGGCCACGTCACCCGCACCGCACGCGGCGACGTGCCCGGCAGCCCGGACACCGTGATCACCGGCGCCATCGTGCTCGACCACTGGGGCATCGTGAAGGCCGACGTCGGCATCCGCGACGGCCGGATCGTCGCGCTCGGCAAGGCCGGCAACCCCGACACCATGGACGGCGTGCATCCGGGGCTGGTGATCGGCCCGTCCACGGAGGTCATCGCCGGCAACGGCAAGATCCTCACCGCCGGCGGCATCGACGGGCACGTGCACTTCATCTGCCCGCAGTCCGTCACCGAGGCGCTGGCCTCCGGCGTCACGACCCTGATCGGCGGCGGCACGGGACCGGCCGAGGGCAGCAAGGCCACCACCGTCACGCCCGGCGCCTGGCATCTGGCCCGGATGTTCGAGGCCCTGGATCCGTGGCCGGTCAACTTCGCGCTGCTCGGCAAGGGGAACACGACCAACGAGGACGCGCTGTGGGAACAGCTGCGCGCCGGGGCGGCCGGATTCAAGATCCACGAGGACTGGGGCGCGACGCCCGCCGCGATCGACGTCTGCCTGCGGGTCGCCGACGCCTCCGGGGCCCAGGTGTCCATCCACACCGACACGCTCAACGAGGCCGGGTTCGTCGAGGGCACCGTCGCCGCGATCGCCGGGCGCACCATCGAGGCCTACCACGTCGAGGGCGCCGGCGGCGGGCACGCGCCGGACATCATCACCGTGGCCGGACTGCCGAACTTCCTCCCGGCCTCGACGAACCCGACCCGGCCGCACACCGTCAACACCATCGACGAGCACTTGGACATGCTGATGGTCTGCCACCACCTGTCCCCGGCGATCCCGGAGGACCTGGCCTTCGCCGAGTCGCGCATCCGGCCCACCACGATCGCGGCCGAGGACATCCTGCACGACCTCGGCGCGATCTCGATGATCGGCTCGGACTCCCAGGCCATGGGCCGGATCGGCGAGACCGTCATCCGCACCTGGCAGACCGCGCACGCGATGAAGGAACGGCGCGGCGCGCTGCCCGGCGACGGCGCGGCCGACAACCACCGGGCCCGCCGGTACGTCGCCAAGTACACGATCGGCCCGGCCGTCGCGCACGGCATGGACGCCGAGCTCGGATCCGTGGAACCGGGCAAGCTCGCCGACCTCGTGCTCTGGGACCCGCGCTTCTTCGCGGTCCGCCCGCACCTGGTGATCAAGGGCGGTGCGATCGCCTGGGCCGCGATGGGCGACGCCAACGCCTCCATCCCGACGCCGCAGCCGGTGCTGCCCCGGCCGATGTTCGGGGCGTACGGCGCCGCGGCTCCCGCGACCAGCGTCGCGTTCGTCGCACCGGCCGCGCTGGAGGACGGGCTCGCCGAGCGGCTCGGCGTGCGGCGCGAGCTGGTGGCGCAGAAGGATGTCCGAGGACTGACGAAGGCGGACCTGCCGGAGAACACCGCGCTGCCGCGGATCGAGGTCGAGCCGGACACCTTCACCGTGCGCATCGACGGCGAGGTCGTGGAGCCCGCGCCGGCCCGGACCCTGCCGCTGACCCAGCGGTACTTCCTGTTCTGAGGCCCGGGATCCGTGAACCTGACCTCGTTGCTCATGCTGACCGACAGCCGTCTGCCCGCGGGCACGCACGCGCACTCGGGCGGGCTGGAAGCCGCTGTCGCCGCCGGGCGGGTCGGAGATGCTGCCGACTTGTATGCGTTTCTGCTCGGCCGGCTCACCACCACCGGGCTGACCGGAGCCGCGTTCGCAGCCGCGGCGCTGGAAGCGGCGGCAGGCGAAACGGTGGCGGGCGAAACAGTGGCGAACGACGCGGCGAGCGGGCCGGACGGCGCGCTACTGGCAGAGCTCGACGCCGAGTACGAGGCGCGTACCCCTTCGCCGGCACAACGCCGCGCCTCGCGAAAGCTGGGCCGGCAGTTGCTGCGCGCGGTTCGGGCGGGCTGGCCGGGGCCGGCGCTCGCTGCGGCTTCCGCCGTGCATCCGGAGGGACCGCATCAGCCGATCGCTTTCGGTGCGGCGGGCGCGGCCGCCGGGCTCAGTGCGTATGACGTCGCCGTCGGCTCGGCGCTCGGTTCCGTCAGCGGCCCGGCGAACGCTGCCACGCGGCTGCTCGGCATCGACCCCGACGCGGTCACCGCGGTTCTCGCCGCGCTCGAACCCTTCATCCAGGACACCGCGGACAGTGCTGTGAAGGCGGCGCTCGGTCCGATCAGCGAGTTGCCGTCGTTCAGCGCACCCCGCCTGGACATCTCGGCAGAACATCACAGCACATGGGAGGTGCGTCTCTTTGCATCGTAAATATCCTGAGGAAGCCACGGGAACAGGCATGGCATTCGGCCGTAGCGATACCTGCTCGGACGGACCGTTGCGCGTGGGCATCGGGGGACCCGTCGGCTCGGGCAAGACCGCGCTGGTCGCGGCGCTGTGCCGCGCACTGCGGGACGAGTACGCCTTGGCCGTGGTGACCAACGACATCTACACGCGCGAAGACGCCGAGATCCTGTTGCGCCAAGGTGTTCTCGACCCCGAGCGGATCTCCGCTGTCGAGACCGGCTGCTGTCCGCACACCGCGATCCGCGACGACATCTCGGCCAACCTCGAAGCCGTCGAAGCGCTGGAGAGCCGGTTCGCGCCGCTGGATCTGGTGCTGGTCGAGAGCGGCGGCGACAACCTCACCGCGACCTTCAGCAAGGGCCTGATCGACCGGCAGATATTCGTGATCGACGTGGCCGGCGGAGACAAGGTGCCGCGCAAGGGTGGTCCCGGCATCATCTCTTCGGATCTGTTGGCGATCAACAAGACGGATCTGGCCGAGCTGGTCCATGCGGACTTGGACGTGATGCGCCGGGATGCCACGCGGCAGCGCACCGACGCGCACGGGACCGAGCGGCCGACCGTGTTCATGTCGTTGGCCGCCGACGCGCTGGCCGGGGACGTCGCGGCGTGGATCAGGGGGCTGATCGCCGAGCGCCGCGCCGCCGCGAAGGCCGCCGATGCGACGACTGCCGCCGCGGCGTCTGTCGCTGCGACGACCGCCGCCCCGACTCCGGTATGAAGGCGACAGCGCGCCTGGCGGCCGAGGCGCGGCCCGACGGCACGACCCGGCTGACCACCCTCGCCGGCCAGGCACCGCTGCTGTTGCGCCAGACCCTCGCGGACGGCGAGGCCCCCGGCGTCGCCCAGGTCTACCTCGTCGCCGGGGCGGCCGGGCCGGTCGGCGGCGATGAACTTCACCTCGGCGTGCACCTCGGCCCCGGTGCCAAGGTGCGGGTCCGCAGCGTCGCCGCCACGGTGGCCCTGCCGGGACTGCGGCCCGGCGAGTCGACGCTGAACATCAGCGTGTCCGTCGACAGCGGTGCCGAGCTCGTGTGGGACCCCGAGCCGTTCATCGCGGCGCGCGGCGCCAGGCACCGCACCACCGTGCGCGTCGAGCTGGCCGCCGACGCCCACCTGACCTGGCACGAACAGACGCTGCTCGGCCGCCACGCCGAGGAACCCGGCTCGGTGGCCACCCGGCTGTGCGTCCGCCGCGCCGGCCGCCCGCTCCTGGACCACACCGTGGCCCTGGGCCCGCAACACCCCGGCTCGCTCGGCCCCGCCGTCACCGGAGCCGACCGCGCCAGCTCCACCACGGTGATCGTCGACCCGGCCTGGGAGCTGGTACCGCCCGCCGACCGCCTCACGCTCGAACCCCGCGACGACGCGCACCGCGCCGTGGCGGTGTTCCCGCTCGACGGGCCGGCGGTCGTCATCAGTGCCCTGAGCGGCGACGGGCTGGGGCTGGAGCGGCTGCATCGGGGGTACGCGGTGGAGTCGGCCTGAACCTCTAGTACGGAACGAGGCGCGGCTGATCGTCGCCTCCGCGCGGGGCGTCCGTGCCGGCTTGTTCGCGGGGGAGCTCGACGGTCACGCGTGTGCCGCCTTGCGGGCTCTCGCTGATGGCGATGCGGCCGTGGTGGGCGGCGACGATCTCGCGCGCGATGGCGAGGCCGAGGCCTGCGTTCCCGGTGTGGCGGTCTCGGCTTTCGTCCAGCCGGACGAAGCGGTTGAAGACCCGCTCGCGGTCTTCGACGGGGATCCCCGGTCCGTCGTCGTCGATCAGGACGCGTATCCGGTCTTCCTCGGCTTCTCCGGTGACGTCGACGACGCTGTGTGCGTACCGGACGGCGTTGTCGATGATGTTGCGGAACATGCGTTCCAGATGGTTCGGGTCGCCGACGATGCTGCCCGGAGCCGCGGTGACGGCGATGGCGATGGGTGCGTCCCCGGCCGTCGTGCTCGTCGCGGTCGTCGTGCTCGTGGCGCGGATGTCGTCGAGCAGCCGGGTGATTTCGACCGGTCGTGCCCTGGCCGCCAGCTGCCGATCGTCGGTCTTGGCCAGCGCGAGCAGCTGCTGCGTGAGGTCCTCCAGCCGCCGGGCCTGTTCCACGGCCCGTTGAGCGATCGTCGGCCACGGCGCGGCGTCGGGATGCGCGAGGCCGACCTCCAGCGTGGTGCGGATCGCGGCCAGCGGGCTGCGCAGCTCGTGCGAGGCGTCGGCGACGAACCGCCGCTGGCGCTGAGCGGACTCGTCCAGCCGCGCGAGCATGTCGTTCATCGTGACGGCCAGGTGGCCGATCTCGTCGTCCGTCCCGGGTTCCGGCACGCGCCGGGTCAGGCTGGCCGACGTGATCTCGGTGACGGCGTGGCGGATCTGTTCCACCGGTCGCAGAGCCCTGCCGGTGATCAGCCAGACGGTGACGCCGGCCAGCAGGAGCAGGACCGGGGTCCCGAACAGCAGGGCGTGTGCCGACTGTTCGTTGACCTGGTTCAGCAGCCCCGTGCCGGTGCCGGTGATGATGCTCACCGGCTGGCCGGCGACCGTGGCTCGGGTTCCGTAGACGCGGACCTCGCCGGGGAGCCGGCCGTCGGCTGCGGGCAGCCGTGTGGGCGTGTCGGAGCCGGGGGCGAGGCGGTAGAGGGCCGGGTCGCCGGACAGCGTGGCGGTGGCGGCCAGGACGTGTCCCTCGGCGTCGGTCACCTGGGCCGCGGCGTTGGGGTCGATGGTGGAGGGCGGCAGCGGGCGCGGCCAGGTGCCCGACTCGCCGGCTTGCTCGATCTGCACGGCGTAGGTGCGCAGTTGGCCGTCGATGGTGCTGCGGACCGAGTTCATCTGCAGCAGGTACATCAGCAGCAGGCCGGCCACGAGTCCGGCGGTGATGGCCGATCCGGCCACGACGGTCACGCGAGCGCGCATGGTGCGCATGGAGCGCATCGCGCGCAGCCGGGACCGCCACGGTGTGCGCTGCCGGGCGGCGGGACCGGCGCCGCGGCCTGAAACCGGTTGGCCCGAGCCCGGTTGGCCTGAACCCGGTCGGCCCGAGCCCGGTTGGCCTGAACCCGGTCGGCCCGAGCCCGGTCCGGCGCCGTCTGCGGGTTCGGCGTCCGCCGCCTGCGCGCGTCGGGCGTCGCGGTGGGCAGGAGAAGTCATGACCGTTCGTCCTGTGCTCGAATCAGGTATCCCTCGCCGCGCAGCGTCGTGATCACCGGCGGCCCGCCCGGCGGGTCGATCTTCCGGCGCAGCCGGTGGACGGCGACCTCGACCACCGCCGGGCCGCCGTCGTAGGCGGCGTCCCAGCAGTGGTCCAGCAGTTCGGCCTTCGACACGACGCGCCCCTGGCTGCGCATCAGGTACTCCAGGACCGCCACCTCGCGGGCCGGGAGGTCCACCGCGACGCCGTCGCGCGTCACCGAGCGGCTGCCCGGGTCCAGGGTGAGGCCGGCGGCGGTGAGGACCGCCGGCCGCTCGCGCAGGCCGCGCCGGGTCAGGGCCCGGATGTGCGCGAGCAGGACCGGGTAGGAGAACGGCTTGGTGAGGTAGTCGTCCGCGCCGATGTCCAGCCCTTCGGCCTGGTCCAGGTCGTCGTCCATCGCGGTCAGCATCAGGATCGGGGTCCAGACGCCGTTCTTCCTGAGGCGTTCGCAGACCTGGTAGCCGTTCAGGCCGGGGAGCATCACATCGAGGATGATCACGTCCGGGGCGGCCTCTTCGGCCAGCCACAGCCCGGTCTCCCCGGTCGCCGCCACCACGACGACATAGCCTTCCTGCTCCAGTCCCCAGGTGAGGGACTCGGCCATGGCCGGCTCGTCCTCGACTACCAGGATCCGCACGGGATCAGTCCTTTCCGGTGGGGGTTCCGGACAGCTCGGTGATCGGCCGCTCGGACACGGACTCAGACTCGGATTCGGCCGTGGAGTCGGACGCGGGCAGCCGCAGCAGCCGCGCGACCCGCTCCGGCATCCACCAGTTGGCCTTCCCGAACAACGACACCAGCGCCGGAAGCAGCAGCATCCGCACCACCACCGCGTCCAGGATGACGCCCGCGGCCAGCCCGGCGGCGATCTGCCGCACGGTGATGTCGTTCGCCGTGGACAACGCGGCCAGCGCGAAGAACAGGATCAGCGCCGCGCTGGTGACCAGCCGCCCGGTCCGCGAGACGCCCTCCACGATCCCGTCCCGCGTCGAACCGGTGCGGTCGTAGCCCTCCCGGACCCGGGCCAGGATGAAGACCTCGTAGTCCATCGAGACCCCGAACAGGAACCCGAAGATCAGCACCGGGGCCAGCCGGTCGATCGAGCCGTAGGAGCTCGTGCCCCACAGCGCCTGCATGCCGATGCCGTGCTGGAACACCAGCACCAGCAGACCGTAGGAGGCGGCCACCGACAGCATGTTGAGCAGTACCGCCTTGGCCGGCAGCAGGATCGACTTCAGGCCGCGGGCCAGCAGCAGGAAGGTCACCACCGCGACGATCCCGAACAGCAGCGGGAAGGAGTTGTAGGTGGAGTTCACCAGGTCGGTCTCGAACGCCGCGTCGCCGCCGGTCAGCGTGCCGGGCGGGACCGCGTTCCGGATGTCGGCCAGCGAGGTCCCTGCTTGCGCGGTGCCGACCTCGTGCCACGGGATCGCCACGACGATCGCGCTGCCGCCGGGGTTCCAGCCCGACCCGGTCGGCGCGACCGCGCCGTACAGGCTGGTCACGTGGTCCAGCGAGGTCACGATCGACGGCGCCCGCGTGGCATCCGGGACCCAGCTCGGGACGGCGGTGAGCGTGCCGCTGGGGAATCCGTCGGCGGTCAGGGCGTGCAGGCCGTCGGTGTACGCGCCGGACGAGGCCAGCGCGCCGGTCGTGGGCTGCGCGATGTTGATCGTCGCCGCGGTCCCGGCCAGCGCGCCGAGGATGCCCAGGCCGAGCACGGCCGCGGCCACGCGGTGCTTGATGACGCCGTGCGACCACGCGCTCCAGAACCGGCTGGCGCTGCCCGACTTCTTGCGCCGCGGCCAGTCCACGCGCGGCCCGATCTTCGACAGCACCACCGGCAACAGCGTCAGCGCGACCAGCGTGGCGGTCGATGGGATGAACAGCCCTGAGACGCCGATCCCGCGCACCAGCGAGTTGGGGACGACGGTGAGCGCGAACAGGCCGAGCGAGGCGACGATGCCGCTGAACCACACCGAGTGCCCGGCCCGCCGCATCGCCACCCGCACGGCCTCATCGTTGGACCGCCCGGCGGCGCGCTCCTCGCGCCAGCGGTTGACCACCAGCAGCGAGTAGTCGATCGACAGCCCCAGGCCCAGCAGCGCGACGATGTACTGCACGGCCGGCGCGATGGGGGAGGAGGCCGGCATCACGTAGGTCAGGGCGTAGATGAGCAGCTGCATCGTCAGCACCGAGATCAGGGCCATGATGAGCGGCAGGAACGCCAGGAACGAGCCGAACACCCAGGCCAGCACCACCAGCGCGCCGATCGCCCCGATGAGCAGCTCGCCCAGGACGCTGGAGTTGCCGCCGGAGGACTGGTTGCCGGCCTCCAGCGCCTTCTCGCTCGTCCCGTGGACGGTCAGCCCCGGCGCGGCGGCTTTCGCGGCGGCGGTCAGCTGGTCGACGACGGCGGTGCTGACGTCGTCGCCCTGGTGCGGCGGGTAGGCCAGCACGATGGTGCTGCTGCCGCCGGTCCCGACCAGGGCCGGGCTGCCGGTCGCGGCGTAGGAGACGGTGCGCACGTCCGGCGCGGCCTTCGCCAGCGCGGCGTCCACGGCCCGCAGCTCGGCCGCGGTCTGCGGCGAGGTCACCGTCTGCCCGGCCGGCAGGTTGAGGACGAGCACGCCGGGGTCTTCCGTCACCCCGCCGTACTGCTTGGCGATCTGTACGTTGGCGTTGTAGGCGGCGGTGTTCACGTGCACGCCGGATTGCAGGCGGCCCGACACCGACGGCGCCAGCACGACGCCGACGACGGTGATCACCAGCCAGGCGAGCCCCACCAGCCCGCGATGCCGGAGCAGGAATCCGCTGATCTTGTCCATGAGTCCCTCCTAGGTGTCCCGTCCCACGGGAGCGGTCCGGACCCTAGGTCGCGCTGCCTTACCGGAGGCTTACAGCGCTGGTGGGGGAGGGTTCATGAAGCCGACGATCCGGTCGGTAGCCGCGCGTCAGGGCTGTCCGTCCACGAGCGCTTGTGCGCGCGGCTCGGGGACTCCCAGGATGAGCAGACTGGTGATCGTCGCCGCGCGGACATCGAGGGCCTCGTCGGAACGGTGGTTGTCCGCGATGGTGAACACGGTGGCGTAGGCGACCTGGCTGAGAGTGTCCGCGGGCAGGTGTCGTCCGAAGACCTCGGTGTCCTGGCCGCGTCGCACGAGGTCGGCGAGGATCTCGTCGACCGGTCCCAGCAGGGCGTGGATCTCCTCGCCGTACTCGCCGCGCCGAAGCGTCAGCAGCACTCGGTACCGGCGCGCCAACGGCCACACGCGGGCGATGAAATCGACCCATGCCGTCTCGGCGGCTGCGTCGGACGCGTTGACCTCGGTGAGCACGGCGACCATCTCGTCGACCGCCCGTTGCGTGAGGCTCCGCACGAGGTCGGTGCGGGTGGGGAAGTGGCCGTAGACGGTGCGGCGGACCACGCCGGCGGCGGTGGCGATGTCGCCCATGCCGGCGTTCGGGTTCTGGCCCAGGACGTCGAGTGCGACGTCGAGGATGAGGTCCCGGGTGTCGTTCACGGAGCGCGGCCGGGCGGGTTCGGTCTGCACGGCTCCATCATTGCACACCGGTGTGCAACGAGGTAGATTGCACACCGGTGTGCAATGCACACGAGTGTGCAACGGCCGCCGCCGTCGCACCGTGGAGCAAGAGTTCAGGAGAACAGGCCAATGACCGCATCGACGCCCGCGCCCGCACCGGCACCTTCAGCCCTCGTCCGCCCGTTCACCGTCGCGATCCCGGACTCCGAGATCCAAGACTTGAAGCAGCGGCTGGCCAGGACGCGATGGCCGGATCCGGAGACCGTTCCCGACTGGTCGCAGGGTGTCCGGCTGGAGAATGCCAAATCGCTCATCGACTACTGGGGGCGGGAGTACGACTGGCGTCGATTCGAGTCGGAGATCAATCGGTTCCCGCAGTTCCTGACGACGATCGACGGGCTCGATATTCACTTCATCCATGTCAAGTCCAGGAATCCGAACGCGATGCCGCTCATCCTGACGCACGGATGGCCGGGTTCGATCGTCGAATTCCTGAAACTGATCGGCCCGCTGACCGACCCTGTGGCGTTCGGAGGGAACGTCGAAGATTCCTTCGATGTGGTCATCCCGTCGCTGCCCGGATTTGGGTTTTCGCAGAAGCCGACCGAGGCGGGGTGGACTGTCTCCCGCATCGCAGCCGCTTGGGTGGAGCTCATGGCGCGTCTCGGTTATGAGAACTGGGCCGCTCAAGGCGGTGATTGGGGTGCCGTCGTCACTACCGCCCTCGGCGTCATGCGGCCTGAGGGGCTTCTCGGCATTCACTTGAACACCCAATTCGCCTTTCCCGCGGAGATACCCGACACGCTGTCGTCTGAAGAACGCTATGCCGTCGAAAGTCTCGCCCTCTACAACGGTGATCTGGGTGGATCGAGCCATCTTCAGGGCACGAAGCCGGAGACCGTCGGATTCGCTCTGGCCGACTCCCCGGCCGGCCAGGCGGCCTGGATCTACGAAAAGTTCCAATCCAAGACCGACAATCGCGGGCTCGCCGAGGACGCTCTCAGCACCGATGACATGCTGGACGCGATTTCGCTCTACTGGTTCACCAACAGCGCCGCGTCATCCGGCCGCATCTACTGGGAGAACAAGTCGGGCAGCTTCGCCGGGCCGAAGCTCACGCTGCCGGTCGCGGTGACCGTGTTCCCGCGCGACATCCCGCGCCTGCCTCGAAGCTGGATCGAAGACACCTATGCCGACCTGATCCACTACGGCGAGGCCGGCCGGGGCGGGCACTTCGCAGCCTTCGAGCAGCCCGAGATCCTGATCAGCGAGATCCGCACCGGTCTCAGGAGCCTTCGTTCCTGAAGCGAGCCCGTTGCGCGTGCCTGCCGCGGGGTCAGCTGAAAGTTTCGCCGCGCCGCACGGCAGCCGTGCGCCGGCAGCAAGCGCCTCGACGACGCGTGACCTGCGGCGTCCGACATGTGCCTGACATCATCCGCAGCGAATCGGTTCGACGCAGCTTGCGGTGGGGGTGCCTTCTTGGCACCTTCACCGGCGACGCGGTGTACGTCGGCGGATGTTCGAAAGGATGAGGACCAGATGGCTCGTCTTCTCAGGGCGCGTGCTCTCGCGGCTGCCCTCGCGATCGCCTTCACGGCGGCGCTGTCCGCGGTCGCGCTGCCGGCCGCGCAGGCCGCCACGACCACGTGCTCGGGCACCGGCACGATCCCGGCCGGGGACTACGTGATCCAGGCCAACGAGTGGAACTCCACCGCGCCGCAGTGCGTCACCTACAACGGCGGGACCGCGTGGACGGTGAGCACCGCGAACTTCAATCTCAGCGGTGGCGCGCCGGCCACGTATCCGTCGATCTACAAGGGCTGCCACTGGGGTCTGTGCACCGGGAACAGTGAGTTCCCGATCCAGATGAGCAAGCTCGGCAGCGCGGTCAGCTCATGGAACACCACGCAGCCCTCGTCCGGGACGTACGACGTCGCCTACGACATCTGGTTTAACTCCACGCCCACCACCACCGGCCAGCCGGACGGCACCGAGGTGATGATCTGGATCAACAGCCGCGGCGGGGTGCAGCCCTTCGGGTCGCAGACCGGCAACACCAACGTCGACGGCATGAACTGGAACGTGTGGACCGGCCAGCAGACCTCGTGGAAGATCATCTCCTACGTCCTGAACCCCGGCGCCACCTCGGTCTCCAACCTCGACCTCAAGGCCCTGTTCCAGGACGCGGTCGCCCGAGGCTCCATCAACCCCTCGAACTATCTGCTCGACGTCGAGGCCGGCTTCGAGATCTGGCAGGGCGGCCAGGGCCTGGGCACCAACAGCTTCTCGGTCGCGGCCACCACCGGCTCCGGCGGCGACACCACGCCGCCGTCGGTGCCGGCGAACCTCGCGGTCACCGGGACCACGGCCTCCTCGGCCGCGCTGTCCTGGTCGCCGTCCACCGACAACGTCGGCGTGGCCGGTTACCGGGTCTACCGCAACGGCGTGCAGGCCGGCACCACCGCCGGCACCACGTTCACCGACACCGGCCTGTCCGCCTCGACGCGCTACACGTACACCGTCGCCGCCTACGACGCGGCCGGCAACGTCTCGGCGCAGTCCGCCGGCGTGACCGCGACGACGACCTCGAACGGGGGAGGAGGAGGCAGCGGATGCACCGCGACCTACTCGTTGACCAGCCAGTGGAACAGCGGGTTCACAGCCAACGTGACCGTGGCGAACACCGGGACGGCACCCACCAACGGCTGGAAGGTGGCCTGGACCTGGGGCGGCAACCAGCAGATCCAGAGCCTCTGGAACGGCGTCGTGAGCACCAGCGGATCGGCCGTGAGCGTGACGAACGCGGGCTACAACGGCTCGATAGCCCCGGGTGGCAACACGTCGTTCGGCTTCCAGGGCGGCTACTCGGGTACTAACAGCTCGCCCACACTGACGTGCAGCACGAGCTGAAAGGGAAAGCGATCGTGTCAGGACTCAGCCGAATCCTCAGACGCCTGCGATCCTCCACGGCGGCGCTCGCCGGCCTCGTGCTGGCCGCGAGCGGTGTGGTCGCGGTCGTGGCCGCACCGGCCCATGCCGCCACCTCCATCACCCTCAACGGCGCGTCCGGCGGACGCACCTTCGACGGCGTCGGCGCGATCAGCGGCGGAGGCGGCAACAGCAGGCTGCTGATTGACTATCCGGACCCCGAGCGCGGCCAGATCCTGGACTACATGTTCAAGCCGGACTACGGCGCGGCGGCGCAGATCCTCAAGATCGAGATCGGCGGCGACACCAACTCCACCTCGGGCGCCGAGCCCAGCATCGAGCACAGCCGCGGCGCGGTGAACTGCACCGTCGGCTACGAGTTCTGGCTCGCCGAGCAGGCCAAGGCCCGCAACCCGAATATCAAGCTGTACGGCCTGGCGTGGGGTGCGCCCGGGTGGATCGGCGGCGGGAACTTCTGGTCCACCGACATGGTGAACTACCTGGTCTCCTGGCTGGGATGTGCGAAGTCGCAGGGTCTGACCATCGACTACCTCGGCGGCTGGAATGAGCGCGGGTACAACGTCGCCTGGTACGAGCAGCTGCGCAGCGCGCTCAACGCCAACGGATACGCCGGCGTCCAGATCGTGGGGGCGGACTCCGACTGGACAATAGCCAACGACGTCGACTCCAACTCGACCTTCGCTTCCGCTGTCGGCATCCTCGGGGCGCACTATCCGTGCGGCTATCGCTCGGCGCAGTCCAGCTGTAGCGTGCCGTCGGCCGCGAGCTCGTCCGGCAAGCAGTTGTGGGCCAGCGAGAACGGCTCGGACGACTACAACGCCGGTGCGCAGGCGATGGCGCGCGGCATCAACCGCGGCTACATCGACGGGCGGATGACCGCGTACCTTAACTGGCCGGTCGTCGCAGCGATCACGCCGAACCTGCCGTATCCCACGATGGGTGTGGCGTCCGCGCCGCAGCCGTGGTCCGGCTCGTACTCGGTGGGCAAGAACGCGTGGGTGATGGCGCAGACCACGCAGTTCACCGCGCCGGGCTGGAAGTACCTGGATTCCTCCAGCGGCTACATCGGCGGCAATCGCGGCAGCGGCAGCTATGTGACGCTCAAGGCGCCGAACAACAGCGACTACTCCACCATCATCGAGACGATCGACGCCGGCGGCGCACAGACGCTGAACTTCACCGTCGCCGGGGGACTGTCCACCGGCCAGGTGCACGTGTGGGCGACCAACGTCAACTCCAACAACTCCGCCGACTACTTCGTCCACACCACTGACGTCACGCCGTCCGGCGGAAGCTTCAGCCTGACTGTGCAGCCCGGCTATGTCTACTCCCTGACAACCACGACGGGGCAGGGCAAGGGCACGGCGGCCGGTCCCGCCTCCGCGCCGATGAGCCTGCCGTACAGCGACGGCTTCGACGGCGAAGCGACCGGCAGCGAAGCGAAGTACCTGATGGACTGGCAGGGTTCCTTCGAGGTCGCTGCTTGTGGCGGTGGTCGCAGTGGGCAGTGTGTGCGGCAGATGAGCCCGCAGGCGCCGATCACCTGGGACACGCTGTCCGATCCCCATGCGTTGCTCGGCGATGTGGGCTGGAGCAACTACACGGTCGGCTCGGACGTGCTGCTGGAGAAGTCGGGCTACGCCGAGCTGATGGGCCGGGCCAACACCCAGTCCTACGGCGGAGCCGGCGGGCTGAACGCCTACCATCTGCGTGTCAGTGACGCCGGGGCGTGGTCGATCCTGAGCACGAACACCGGTGCCACCGTCAGCACCCTGGCCAGCGGTACCGTCGCGGCGCTGGGCACCGGCCGCTGGCACAGCCTGTCCCTGGCCTTCTCCGGCAGCACCATCACCGCGACCATCGACGGCACGCAGGTCGGCACCGCGAACAGCAACACGTGGGGCGCCGGTCAGATCGGTTACGCCACCAGCCAGGGCGAGACCGCGCAGTTCGACAACCTGTCGATCACGCCCGGCTCCGGCGGTGGCGGAGGCGGCAGCGGCGAGATCATCGGCACGGGTTCCGGCCGGTGCGTCGACGTGCCCAACGCCTCGCAGACGCAGGGCACGCAGGTCGAGTTGTGGGACTGCAACGGCGGGACGAACCAGCAGTGGACCGCCACCGCCGCCAGCGAACTGCGGGTCTACGGCAGCGACTGCCTGGACGCCTCCGGCCAGGGCACCAGCGCGGGCACCAAGGTCGACATCTGGCCCTGCACCGGCGGCGCCGGCCAGAAGTGGACGCTGAACGCCGGCGGCACGATCACCGGCGCTCAGTCCGGCCTGTGCCTCGACGCCACGGGAGCGGCCACGGGCAACGGCACGCTGCTGGAGCTGTGGACCTGCAACGGCGGCAGCAACCAGAAGTGGACCCACGGATAGCCGGATAGCCACCTGAAGGAGCGAGGACCGGGGAGCTGCTGACGCGGCGGCTCCCCGGTCAGGGTGCTGCGAACCCCGGAGGCGGATCGAGCCGCTGGTGGTGCGGGCCGAGCACAACCCGAGCACAACCCGAGCGCAACCCGAGGTATCCGCCCTGGCTGCGGTCGGCGTCCGGCAGGTCCGGCGCGGCGCCGAGATCAGAGATCGGTTGGTGGCACAACCGGAGCACAACCCGAGGCATCCGCCCCGGCCGAGGTCGGCGTCCGGCAGGTCCGGCGCGGCGCCGAGATCAGAGATCGATTGGTGGCGCGGGCCGAGCGCGGGCCGAGGTATCCGCCCTGGCTGCGGTCGGCGTCTGGCAGGTCCGGTGCGGCGCCGAGATCAGAGATCGATGACCACCTTGCCGCGGACGTGTCGGTCCGCCTGGAGCTCGACGGCCGCGCGGATGTCCTCGACGCGGTAGGTCGCTGCGATGGGAACGCGCAGGCGGCCGGCTGCGACCAGGCGAGCGATGTCGTCGAGGGCGGCGGGCCCGGCGCTGGCGCCGCTGACGGCCGGGACCCCGTCGACCATGCCCGCGACGGTGCAGATGCGACTGTCCGGAACCCCCAGCTCGCGGGCGGCGTGCACGGTGTCCGTGCCGTGGAGGTCGAGTGCCGCGGTGACGGGGCCCGCCGCGAGGTCGCGCACCCGGTCGGCCAGGCCGTCGCCGTACGCCACCGCTTCGGCGCCGAGGGCGCGCAGGTGGTCCGCCGTCGACGGCGACCCGGTCCCGATGACTCGCGCACCCGCGATGCGTGCCAGCTGGACGGCGAACACCCCGACCCCGCCGCCCGCGCCGCCGACCAGCACCGTGTCGTCCGGGCCGAGGCCGAGGACGGCGAGGGCGGCGGCCGCGGTGCTGCCGGCGATCGAGAGCGTGGCCGCGGTGCGGTCGTCGACGCCGTCCGGGGTGTGGTGCGCGACGCCGTCGGCGATGGTCCCGTCCGCGTCGACCACGACGAAGTCGGCGACCGCCCGGGACACGGCCGTCCCGAACACCCGGTCGCCGACCGCGTAGCCGCTCGCGTCCGCACCGACCTCGTCGACGACTCCCGCGTAGTCGGTTCCGAATCCGCAGGGCAAGCTCAGGCCGAACCGCGCCGCGGTCTTCGCGTCCGAGGTCATGAACCAGTCCATCGGGTTCAGTCCGGCCGCTGCGACGCGGATGCGAATCTGTCCCGCGCCCGCGTGGGGCTCGGGGACGTCCTGGACGGTCAGCGACTCCGGACCGCCGAACGATTCGAACCGGACCGCCCGGCTCGTGCCGTTGCGCTGCCGGTCGTGGTGCTGCTGCATGGTTCGCATCTCCTCGGGTTCGCGGAGCCGTCGCGAAACGGATCGTGCTCCGGTTAGCGAGGCTAGCACAACCGGAGCGTGTTCCGTTTGGTGGATCCGGAGGTGCTGTCGGCACCGAGTCCCGCGAGCAGGCGCAGCGCGTCCTCGGAGGGGCTGCCGGGAGCGGGGGACAGCACCAGCAGTTCCATGCTCGACTCGTCCGGCAGCGCGAAGTTCTCCTGGTGCAGCTCCAGCAGCCCGACCAGGGGATGCCGGTAGAACTTGGGCCCGTGCGTGCGGGCGCGCACGTCGGCGCGGGCCCAGAGGCGGCGGAAGCGTTCGCTGCCTATCGCGAGTTCGCCGATGAGGGAGGCCAGGCGGGGATCGTCCGGGTATTTGCCGACCGCCAGGCGCAGGTGCCCGACCACGTCGAGGGTGCAGTTCTCCCAGCCCGCGTACAGGCCGTGCTCGGCCTCTTCGAGGAAGAGGTGCCGGGCGGTGTTCAGGCCCGGTATCGGCCGGCCGTAGAGGAGCCCGGCGAGGCGGTTGCCGGCGAGGACGTCCATGCGGTGGTCCATGATCAGCGCGGGGGCGTCGGGGACGAGGTCGAGGACGCGCAGCAGTTCCGGCCGGACCCGTCCGCTCGGCGCCTTCGCGCGGCGGCGGCGTTGCCGGGCGAGGCGGAACAGGTGCCCGCGTTCGGTCTCGTCCAGGCCGAGGACCCGGGCCAGCGCGTCCAGGACGTGCTCGGAGGGCTGGGTCGCGCGGCCCTGCTCCAGACGTACGTAGTAGTCGACGCTGACACCGGACAGGTGCGCGATCTCTTCACGGCGCAGCCCCTCGACCCGGCGGCGGCTGTCGACGGGGATGCCGACGAGCGCGGGGTCGACTCGGGAGCGCCGGGTCCGGAGGAAGCCCGCAAGATCGTCCATGACCTTCAGTATGACCGTCGGTACGGCCTGCGCGCTGCCCGTGAGGGTGGTCCTGCCGTTACCAGGAAGTCCAGTCCGTGGGAAGTCGGGCCCCTGAATGTCGGGCGCCGCGATGTCCAGAATCGAGGGCACCCGATCTGAAGGAGTGCCCGTGAAGACCCTGATCGTCTACGCCCACCCGGAGCCGAAGTCGCTCAACGCCGCGCTGAAGGACCTGGCCGTCTCCACATTGGAGACCGCCGGGCACGAGGTGCGGATCAGTGATCTGTACGCGATGAACTGGAAGGCGGTCGTGGACGCCGCGGACTACGGCCCCGACGCCTCGAATCCGCTGAAGGTCGCCCAGGATTCCGGCCGGGCCTTCGACGCCGGCACGCTGACCCCGGACGTCCGCGCCGAGCAGGAGAAGCTGCTGTGGGCTGACACGGTCATCTTTCAGTTCCCGCTCTGGTGGTATGCGATGCCTGCGATCCTCAAGGGCTGGGTGGACCGGGTGTTCACCTACCACTTCGCCTATGGCGTCGGTGAACACAGCGAGACCAAGTACGGCGAACGCTTCGGCGAAGGCACCCTCGCCGGCCGGAGAGCGCTGCTGTCGGTGACTGCCGGGGGACCGGAGTCGCACTATGCGGCGCGGGGGATCAACGGGCCCATTGAGGATCTGCTGTTCCCGATCCAGCACGGAATCCTGTATTACCCGGGCATCGAGGTGCTGCCGCCGTTCGTGCTGTACGGGACCGACCGCATGACCGACGCGGACTATCCGGACGTTGCCAAGGCCTGGGAGCGGCGCCTGCTCACGTTGGAGTCGACCGAGCCGATCGCTTTCCGGCCGCAGAACTTCGGTGACTACGAGATTCCCTCGTTGCAGCTGAACGCGGGACTGGAGCCTGCGGGCCGCTCGGGGTTCGGGCTGCACGTGCGGGGCTGAGGCCGACGGTGCCCGGACTGCGAGGATGTGTGCCCGCCGTACGACGTCTTCGAGGTCAGGACCCGCCCGCAGGCCCCCCGACGAACAGCGTGGTCGCGTCGGCGACGAGCGCCTCGGCCTGTTCCAGGGGCATCTTCAGGGAACTGACGAGCCCGGCGATGCCCTGGAACGTGGCCATGATGATCAGCAGCAGTCGCTCGGGGTCGCCGGGGCGCAGTTCCCCGGACTCGTGTCCCTGCCGGATCAGTTCCTTGAGGATCAAGTACGGGCGCTGATACACCTTGGCCGCCGGTTCCCGTCCGTCGGTGCCGCCGCCGGTCATCATGAGTTCCAAGAGCGCCGGATTGTCGAGGGCGAAGCGGACGTAGGCGGTCGCGGCGGCCCGCAGCCGCGCCGCGAAATCCCCGCCGGTCTTCTCGGTCGCGGCGGTGATCCCGTCCCCTAGGCGTGCGAATCCGACGGCGGCGAGCTCTTCGAGCAGTGCCTGGCGGTCGCGGAAGTGGCGGCTCGGCGCGCCGTGGCTGACGCCCGCCTGGCGCGCGAGTTCGCGCAGCGTGACCTGCTCGACGCCCTGCTCGCGCAGTGTGCGCTCGGCGGCGGCTAGCAGCGCGGCGCGCAGGCTGCCGTGGTGGTAGGGCTTATCCCCGCTGCGATACGGCTCTGGTTCCGGCACGGGGGCAGCCTATCGCGATGTAGACGTTGACAACATTGTAGACGCTGCCTACATTGGGGGCATGACGAGATTCAGTGCTGCCGACCTGCCGGATCTGACCGGGAAGACCGCCATAGTGACCGGTGCGAACAGCGGTATCGGGCTGGCCACGGCGCGCGCTCTAGCCGGAGCCGGCGCGCGGGTCGTGTTCGCCGTGCGAGCTGTTGACAAGGGCCGGGCTGCTGCCGCGTCCGTGTCCGGCCGGTCCGGTCTGCCCGGCCGGACCGAGGTCCGCGTGCTCGACCTGGCCGACCTGGAGTCGGTGCGGGCCTTCGCCGCGGCCTGGCAGGACCCGATCGACCTGCTGATCAACAACGCGGCGGCGACCGGCCCGAAGTCGCTCACCCGCACCGCCGACGGCTTCGAGCTGCAACTCGGCGTGGACCACCTCGGCCACTTCGCGCTGACCAACCTGCTGCTGCCGCACGTCGTCGGACGCGTGGTCACGGTCGCCTCGCAGGCCGAGCGGATGGGGCGGATCGACGTCGACGACCTGAACTGGGAACGCCGCGAGTACCGGACGTCACGTGCCTACGGGACGGCGAAGCTCGCGAACCTGCTGTTCACCGCGGAGCTTCAGCGGCGCCTGGAGGCCGCCGGATCCGAAGTGCTCGCGCAGGCGGCGCACCCGGGGTTCGTCGCGACGGAGATTTACAGCGAGAGCGGGCGCGTCTCGAAGGTCTTGCAGCGGCTGCTGGCTCAGAGCCCTGATCAGGGTGCGCTTCCGGTGCTTTACGCGGCCGTGGCCGACCTCCCGGGCAACAGCTTCGCCGGCCCGAGCCGTCTCGTGCACATGCGCGGGGCTCCTGAACTCATCGGCCGGTCTGCTGCTGCGAAGGATGCGGACCTCGCGCGCCGGCTGTGGGACGCGTCGGAGCGGATGACCGGTGTGGCGTGGCAGCTCGACGCCGGTTCCAGGAACGTAGACCGTCCCCAGAACCGGCGCCTCATCTCCCATCAGTCGCGCATCACGGAGCCCAGGCCGGCGTCGGAATGAAACTGGTGTCGTCCGTCCACGACGTCGCGTTGTCCCAGGCGTCGGGTCCGCCGTTGCTGGCGATGTACACCAACCCGTTGTAGTGCCGCAGGAAGAGCGCGGGGTTGGCCGCCGACGACAGCGATGTGCCCTGCCCGTTGTGCCCGGGTGCGGGGCAGAAGGTGGCGTCGGAGGCGAACTGTGTGGTGCCGTCGTTCTGTTGCTGGTAGACCGCACCGGCGTTTTGGCGCAGGTAGCCGTTCGGGAAGTCCTTCGACTCGAAGGACAGGCATGAGCTGTTGCTCAGCCCCTGGTGCACGATCCAGGTGGCGTCCTGCTTGTCCAGCGTCGGGTTGCCGCCGTTGATCGCCGAGATCTTCGCCACTCCGTTCTGGTGGCGGATGTAGTCCGATGTGCAGCACGGTGTGGTGGCGCGGAAGGAGACCTCCGTGCCGGGGGTCAGTGCCGATGTGCTCTGGTAGGTGAACACCTGGCTTGCCGCGCCGGTGCAGGCTTCGATGTCCAGCACCGTGCCGTTCGCGGTGTTGGCGCCGGGGTCGGTGAGGCACAGGCCCGACTGCGGGTTCAGCAGGGTCCCGTCGGCCTGCTGCACCCACTGCTGGCCGCCGATGCCGTTGCAGTTCCAGAGCTCCACCTTGGCGCCGACGGCGGTCGAGTTGCCGTCGATGTCCAGGCAGCGCGTCAGGGTCTCCAGTGTGTTGGCCGCGGTGTGCACCCAGTGCTGGTCCACCGCGGTCTGCTGGCAGTCCCACAGCTGCACCGGGAAGCCGAAGCCTCCGTAGCGGTCGTCGCCCTGGACGTCCATGCACTTGCCGCCGGGGGCGTTGATTGGCGCGCCGCCGGACACGAAGAACTTCTGCGCGGCGGAGCCGGAGCAGGCCTCGATGTCCAGGACGGTGCCGTTGCCGGTGTTGCCGCCGGGCGTGGTCAGGCAGAGGCCTGATTGCGGGTTCAGGAGGGAGCCGTCAGCCTGTTGCACCCACTTCTGGCCGCCGACCTGGTTGCAGTCCCACAGTTCGACTTGCGTGCCGGAGGTGGTGACGTTGCCCTTGATGTCCAGGCACAGGCCGAGCGTCGTGATCGAACCGTCAGGGTTCTTCCACCAGGCCTGGCCGTTGGCCTCGCGGGCGCAGCCGTTCAGAACGACGTTCGCGCCGTCGGCGCCGGAGGTGCCGTTGGCGTTGTCGACGCACTTGCCGGCTGGAGCGTTGATCGGCGTGCTCTGGAACACCGGTCCGGGGGAGACGATGAACCGCTGGCCGGCGCTGCCGGTGCAGGCCTCGATGTCCAGCACCGTGCCGTTGGCGGTGCTGCCGCCGGGGCTGGTGAGGCAGAGCCCTGACTGCGGGTTCAGCAGCGTCCCGTTGGCCTGCGGCACCCACTGCTGGCCGCCGACGCCGTTGCAGTCCCACAGCTCGACCTGGGTCCCGGACGCGGTGCCGTTGCCCTTGATGTCCAGGCAGCGGCCCAGGGTCTTCAGGTCGTTCTGGTACTCGGGAGTCCCGCCGGTGATGTAGACCAGCGGCACGTTCCGCATGTACTCCCAGTGTTGGTCGACCGCGTCGTGCTTGCAGTCCCACAGGTCGACGTTCGTGCCGTTGGCCCCGTTGTCGTCCCCGTAGACGTCCAGGCACTTGCCGCCTGGCCCGGTGATCCCGACGCCGGGGCCGCCGCCGGAGGTCCCGGTGTAGGCCGCGGAGGAGATGTTGGTCTGGAGCGAAGCGACGGTGGCGTTCGAGGCGTAGCCGGTCGTCATCGCGCCTTCGAAGAAGGCACCCGGGGCGGCGTTGCTGTTGTCGCCGCCGGTGCCCAGGGCTATGCCGCCCTCCTTCTTCATCGGTGCGTAGCCCGATGGCAGGGAGCCGCTGTACAGCGATGGCACAGTTGGCTGCGTCGCATCACCTCCGTCCAGGGAGAAGTTCGCCGTCCCGTCGTTGCGCAACACTGCCGTGACGAACGGACTGTGCAGGCTCGTGTTGGCCGGGTTGCTGGAACCGCCGCTCATGAACACGCCGTTCTCCAGGTCGGCCTGGATCCACGGACCCGGGCCCGAACACGGCGACGCCGAACAGTACGTCGAGATAATCAGCGCGTCCATGTGGGCCGCGCCGGTGTCCTTCGAGGCGTTCTCCACGTTGCCGAAGTCCGAGCAGCACCCGTTGGTCGCGTTGGTGCCGCTGGCGACCTCGTAGATCGACTCCGGCTGGCTCCCGGTCGCCACCCCGGTCCCCACGGAGCGCCGGTAGCCGGTGCGCGGGAACGTGGCTATGCCGTACGCCTTGTGCCCGCCGACCGTGATCGGCAGCGCGTCGGCGCGCGCGCCCACGTCGCTGGACCCGGCGTCGCCGACCGGGGCGATGGTGAGGTCGTTGTGGTTGGCCGACTGGTCGTAGACCTTTGTGATGGTGCAGACCGTGCCGGCGCAGAACGCGTCCTGCGCGGCGGCGTTGGCGTAGTCGCCGGCCGCCAGCAGCCCGATGTCGGACGCCGCGCCGTCGGAGGCGCGCGTCACCTGGTAGAGCGGGCCGTTGTAGGACGCGTACATCGCGCGCACGGAGCTGTACGCGGCGACGCACGGAGTGCCGCCGTTGCTGAAGGCGTCACAGGGGAGGGACGTCGAGGCGGCCGCCGCTGTCGGCTTCGGAGCCGCAGAGGCCTGTGAAGGTGGACTGAGGATCAGCATGGACGCGACTGCGAGCAGCGCGCCCAGAACAGAGAGCAATCGGCGTGGCGACGCCGAGGCGGAGCGATTGAACATAGGGTTCCAATCACTTGCTCGATGGAGTGGGACGGATGCGCCCGAGCAATGTTCACCGGCGGGAGGGAAGAGGGTCCGCCGGTTACGCCAGATGTGGCTCACCCGGCCAGCGATCGGCAGGTCACTGGCCGGGGAGACTGGGGCGGCTGCGTTACCGACTGGCGGGAACGAGCCGGATCATGTTCCACGACACCGCCGGCAGCGCCGCGGTCAGGCGCCGGCCCTCGGTGGTCGTGCCCTCGACGCCGACCGGCGCGATCGCCTGCGGCGCCTCGGCCGAGTTCACGGCGTCCAGGTCCTGATCGCCGCCGAGGTGCACGTGCTCGGCCACCACCAGCTCGCCGAACGCCCGCAGGTCGATCTCCAGGCGGGCCGGGCCGTCGGTGGCGCGGTTCATCGCGAACACCGTGATCTGCCCGCTGTCCGGGTCGTGCGTGGCCACCACGTCCACCAGCGGCACGTCGCCGTGCTCGGCGGTGTCGTACGCGGCCGTCGCTGTTTCGACTCGCAGCACCTCGCCGACCGCGTGCCGGGCGGTGAGCGCGAAGGGGAAGTAGATGGTCTGCGCCCAGGCCGGGCGGTCCGGCTCGGCGCGGATCGGGCCGATCACGTTCACCAGCTGCGCCAGGCACGCGATGGCGACCCGGTCGGCGTGCCGCAGCAGCGACATCAGCAGGCTGCCGAACACCACCGCGTCCTGCACGGTGTAGGTGTCCTCGATCAGCCGCGGCGCCTGCTCCCAGTCCAGGTTCGTGTGCCCGGCGAAGCGGCTCTCCTGCCACAGGTTCCACTCGTCGAAGGAGAGGTTGAGCTTCTTGCGGGACTTCTTCTTCGCCGCCACGTGGTCCGCGGTGGCCACCACGCCGTCGATGAACCGGTCCATCCCGACCGCCGCGCCCAGGAAGCTGGCGCGGTCCTCGCCGTGCTGCTCATAGTAGGCGTGCAGGGAGATGTAGTCCACGTAGTCGAAGGTGTGGTCCAGGACCGTGGACTCCCACGAGCCGAACGTCGGCATCATCGCGTTGGAGCTGCCGCAGGCGACCAGCTCGATGCCGGGATCGACCTGGCGCATGGCCTTGCCGGTCTCGGCGGCCAGCCGGCCGTACTCCTCGGCGCTCTTGTGGCCGGTCTGCCAGGGGCCGTCCATCTCGTTGCCCAGGCACCACAGCCTGATGTCGTGCGGCTGCTCGAAGCCGTGCTTGCGGCGCAGGTCGGAGAAGTACGTGCCGCCCGGGTGGTTGGCGTACTCCAGTAGGTCGCAGGCCTCCTGGATCCCCCTCGTACCCAGGTTCACCGCCATCATCGGCTCGACGTGCGCCAGCTTGGTCCAGGCCATGAACTCGTTCAGGCCGAACTCGTTGGTCTCGATGGAGCGCCAGGCCTGATCCAGCCGGCGCGGCCGCTCGGAGACCGGGCCGACGCCGTCCTCCCAGCGGTACCCGGACACGAAGTTCCCGCCGGGATAGCGGATGACGCTTATCCCCAGGTCGCGGGTGAGTTCCAGGACGTCCAGGCGGATGCCGTCGGGGTCGGACTCGGGGTGTCCGGGCTCGTAGATTCCGCCGTAGACGCAGCGGCCCATGTGCTCCACGAAGGAGCCGAACAGGCGGCGGTCGACCGGGGCGATCCGGAAGGCCGGGTCGAGGGTGGCATGTGCTGTCAGCAAGGGGATGTTCCTTTTACTTGATACCTGTTGCGGCGATGCCCTCGGTGAAGAACCGCTGGGCGAGCAGGAAGGCGATGGCCAGGGGGGCCAGGGAGATGGCGGCGCCGGCCATGAGTGCGGCGTGGTCCACGCCGGACGTACTGGAGAACAACGTCAGCGCCGAAGGCAGGGTCCGCATGTCGGTGCTGCTGGAGATGACCAGCGGCCACAGGAAGTCGTTCCACAGCGCCATGAACTGGATGACGAACAGCGAGGCCAGCGCCGGCCGCGCCAACGGCAGGATGATGCGCCAGTAGATGCGCAGCGGCCCGGCTCCGTCGACCCGCGCGGCCTCGTCCAGCTGCCGCGGGATCTTCACGAAGAACTGCCGGAGCATGAAGATCCCCAGCGCGCTCACCGAGCGCGGGATGATCAGGCCCTGGAAGGTGTTCAGCCAGCCGAGGTGGAACACGGTCAGGAACAGCGGGATCAGCATCACCTGGAACGGCACCATCAGCGTGAGCAGGATGGTCCAGAACACGAGGTTCTGCCCGCGGAACCGCAGCCGGGCCAGCGCGTAGGCGCACAGCGAGTCGATGAGCAGCAGCAGGACCGTGGTGCCGCCGGCGAACACGATGCTGTTCAGTGCCAGCCGGAGGAACGGTAGCTGGGTGAACACCGCGTGGAAGCCGGAGACCGACCAGTGGTCCGGCCACAGCCGGGCCGGGTCCGCGTACAGGTCGGCCGGGGTGCGGAAGGCCACCCCGAGCATCCACAGGAACGGCACGACCGTGGCCAGCGCCGCGATCGAGAGCACCGTCCAGGCCAGCACCCTGGCGGTGGTCCTGGCCGCGCGCAGCAGCGGGGCGGCCCAGGACGGTGCGGCCGCGAGCGCGGACGCGCCGGTCGGCATCTCAGTCGTCATCGCGGTACCTCAGCATTCGGAGTTGCACGACGGACACGGCGATGATGATCAGGAACAGCACCCAGGCGATCGCACTGGCGTAGCCGAGCCGGAAGTCGACGAATCCGCGCTGGTACAGGTACATGACGATGGACTCGGTGTGGAACAGCGGGCCGCCGTCGGTCATCACGTACGTCAGGTCGAACAGTTGCAGGGCGTTGACCGTGCCGATCACGACGCAGAACAGGATCGCCGGGCGCAGCGCGGGCAGCGTCACGTGCCGGAACCGCGCGACCGCGCCGGCGCCGTCCAGCGTCGCGGCCTCCAGCAGTTCCTTGCTGACCCCCTGCACGCCGGCCAGCAGGACGATCATCGAGAACCCGAAGTTCTTCCAGATCCCGACCGCGATCAGCGCCGGCAGCGCCAGATGCGTGTCCTGGAGCCACGCCTGGGCGTGGAAGCCGAGCTTGCCGAGCCAGCCGTCGACCAGCCCGACCTGGGGGTCCAGCAGGAACTTCCAGACGATGCCGGTGACGGCCAGCGAGGCGATCGTCGGGAAGAAGAACGCCGAGCGCAGCAGCATCGTGTACCAGGTGGTGCGGCGCAGCCACTGCGCGAGGGCCAGGCCGATCGTCACCTGGCCGACGACGACGAACACCGCGTACACGAGCGTCACCTTCAGGGAGTTCCAGAAGCGTGAGTCGTGGAAGAGCTCGGTGTAGTTGCCGAAGCCGAGCCACTTGTGCGAGTCGTCGCCGATCGTCCAGTCGTGCAGGCTCATCCAGCCGGACTGGATGATCGGCCACACGATGAAGACGGCGGCCAACAGGAGCGCGGGCGCGACGAACAGGTACGCGGGGTTGAACCGGGACCGCGGGCTCCGGCCCCGTTCCCGGCGCTCCGGTCCGCGCGGTGCGGACCGGTTGGCCGCCTCGGCCGCTGGTTCAGCGAGATGTGCCATCGATTGCCTTCTTCTTCATCCTTCTTCGCGGCCCGCCTGCGTCGTCAGCTCTTGCAGCCGGTCAGCTGGTTGATCGACTTGGCCGCGGCGTCGGCCGACTTCTGCGCGTCCGCGCCCCGGGTCAGCTGGCCCAGCAGCGGCGTGTAGACGTCGCTGTCGATCTGCGAGGAGGACGGCAGGCCCGCCAGGTACAGCCGGGCGGTCGGCAGGGCCTGGGCGAACACCGCGACGTTGGGGTCGTCGACCGTGACGTCGGTGCGCGAGGGCGGGAAGCCGGAGCTCTTGGAGAACGCCGCCTGCGCGGTCTTACCGGTCCACCAGCTCAGGAACTCCAGCGCCTCGGTCTTGTGCTTGGTGTTCTTGGCGATCATCATCGGCACGGTCGAGGCGATGGTGACCGGACCCGCCGAACCCACCGGCACCGGCGCGATGCCCACGTCGATGCCGGCCTTGCGGAAGCCGTCGGCGGCCCAGGGGCCGTTGAGCTCCATCGCGGCCTTCTTCGCCGAGAACAGCGTGTCGGCGTCCGCGCCGGTCTGGCCGACCGGGCTGACGTGGTCGTTCTGGACCAGGCCGGCCCACGTCGACAGCGCCTGCACGCTGGCCGCGGAGTTGATCGTGGCGCAGCCGTCGGGGCCGACGATGTCGCCGCCGTTCATCCACTGCAGGATCGGCCACATCTCGATGGTCTGGTGGTCGGCCAGGGAGATGCCGTACTGCGTGGGGCTGGCCCCGCCGAGCGTCAGCTTCTTGACGTCCGCCACGAACTCGTCGGAGGTCTTCGGCGGGTCGGCGATGCCGGCGGCGGTGAACATCGCCTTGTTGTAGTAGAGCGCGACGGTCGCCAGGTTCGCCGGGACCGCGTACAAGTGCCCGTTGACGGTGAACGCCTTGGTCACCGAGGACGGGAACGCGCTGGAGTTGATCTGGGCGTCACCGGTGCCGACCGAGGCGTCCAGCGGCAGCACCGAGTTGGTCTTGATGTAGTTGAAGATCACGCCGGGGTCGAAGTTCGGCGTGGCCAGGTCCGGGCCCTGGCCGGTGGCCCACTCGGCGGGGAGCTTCTGGCCGATCGCGTCCCACGGCTGGATGTCCATGGTGACTTTGATGTTCGGGTGCGAGGCGTTGAACTGCGAGACCAGCGCCTGGTAGGAGGGTCCGTCCGGGCCGGTGAACCCGGTCAGCACGGACAGCTTCACCACGCCGCCGCCGGACCCGGACCCGGAGCCGCTGGACGAGCTGGAGCTGCAACCCGCGGCGGCGAGCAAGCCGGCGGCGACGGCCGCTGCGGCGACTTTCACGTGCGTCTTCATGGCTCCTCGAAATCTGTGAGGGTCTTGGAAGCTCTTGTGATCTTGTCTACGACGTGTCTGACACCGGCCGATACGTTCCGGCCGTGTGACCCCCGTCACGTGCTGGAAATCGGGGTGGGGTCAGTTCTACATCGTTGTCTACAACGTTGTAAAGGCGTAGGCTGAGCCGATCGGAACTCACGGGAAGGGCGGTCCCGACAGGTGCCCGCAACACTGAAGGACGTGGCCGAACGGGCCGGCGTCTCGATCAAGACGGTCTCGAACGTCGTCAACGGCTACGCCTTCATCACGGATGCCACCCGCGAGCGGGTGCAGCGCGCGATCGCCGAGACCGGCTACCGCCCCAACCTCGGCGCGCGGAACCTGCGCAAGGGCCGGACCGGCTTCATCGTGCTGGCCGTGCCGGAGCTGGACAACCCGTACTTCGCCGAGCTCACCGGCCTGGTCATCACCGCCGCGCACCGCCGGCAGTGGACCGTGCTGGTCGAGCAGACGCAGGGCTCGCGCGAGCGCGAGCAGGCTGTCATCACCTCGATGGGGCCGCAGCGCATCGATGCGGCGATCCTGAGCCCGCTGGCGATGGAGCCCGACGACCTGCTGAGCGCGGATCCGGCGACTCCGCTGGTCCTTCTGGGCGAACGCGACATCCCCGGCCCGGCTGATCACGTCGCGATCGACAACGTCGCCGCCGCCCGCACCGTCGTGGAGCACCTGATCGGCATCGGCCGGCGCCGCATCGCGGTGATCGGCGACCAGCCGGGCAAGAACGGCGGCACGGCCGCGCTGCGCACCGCCGGGCACCGCCAGGCCCTGGACGCGGCGGGCATCCCGTACGACCCGGCGCTGGTCGTCCCGGTCGAGAACTACCAGCGCGCCGACGGCGCCGAGGCCATGGCGCACCTGCTCCAGCTCCCGGAGCCGCCGGACGCGGTCTTCTGCTGCAACGATCTGCTGGCCATCGGCGCGATGCGGGCCGGCGCTGAACGCGGTGTCTCCATCCCCACGCAGGTCGCCATCGCCGGCTTCGACGACATCGCCGAGGGGAGCTACAGCCTGCCGTCGCTGACCACGATCGCGCCGGACAAGGCGGCGATCGCCGAGGCCGCGGTGGACCTGGCCGACCGGCGGGTCGACCCGATACGCGGCGGGCGTGGCGAGAAAGGCTCCGAGCCGGAGGACGTGCGAGCCCCGTTCGCGCTGAAGGTGCGGGAGAGCACGGCGGGGGCTGTGCGCTGACTATTCGGCGATGCCGCGGGTGAGCAGGACGAGCGTGATGAAGGTGCGGTAGAGCCGGATGAGGTCGTCGTCGCGCAGCTGCACGACGGTGGGGTCGTCCTGGTCCGGCTCGACGCGCTCCAGCCAGGTCGCCATCTCGGCGATGTCCGGGTTGCGCAGGCGCACGGTGAGGGTGGCGGGGCGTTCGATACGGCCCTGCGGTTTTCTGCCGGACTCGCGCAGGGCCTCGACCGCTTCTTTTGCTTGGTTCGCGATGAGCCGGTTGGCGCGCGCCGGATGCAGGCTCTCCGCGGCGAAGCGGGAGATCGACTGCTTGACAACGGCGGCGCGCGCCTCCGGCCAGAACGGCTGGAGTTCGCTCGCCGTGGTCTGGTCGCCGGTCACCAGGACCACCGGCACTCCGTAGGCGATCGCCACCAGCGAGTTGATGCCGGACTCGCCGGCGAGCACGCCGTTGAGCCGGACCTCGGCGATCGCCGCCGGGTTGTACGTGTGCGACAGCGTGGCCGGTCCGGCCGAGGCGGAGCCGTGGTAGGAGACGAAGAAGACCGCGTCGAAGGACTCGTCGAGGCCCTGCATCATGTACAGCGGCTTGTGGTGCCCGGACAGGTACGCGGCCTCGCCGCTCAGCTGCTCCGGGCGCAGGTTCGCCATCCGGCCGTGCGAGTCGTTGACCAGGAACTCGTGCGGGCCGCCGGCCAGGTTCGCGCCGTCGATCGCCGCGTTGACCTCGGCCTGGAGCAGGGCGCGGTAGTGCTCGTAGTCGTGCTGGCCGGGGCGGCACTGGTCCCAGTTGACGACCCCGGCCGTGCCCTCCATGTCGGAGGAGATGAAGACCTTCATCAACTCCCGATTTCCGCCAGCAGCACCGCCAAATCATCGGGCCGCGAGAACATCGGCCAGTGCCCGGTCGGCAGGTGGTGCAGGTCGAGCTTCGTCATCAGCGCGAAGATCGGGCTCACACCGGCGAGCTGCGTGACCTGCTCAGGGCTGAACGTGCAGGTGATGGCCGAGGCCGGCACCGGCAGTGCGTCCCCGGGGCGGTCGAGCGTGTCGGTGACGGTGCGGAACGGCTGCGGACTGGCCAGCGTCCGCATCCGCTCCAGGTCCGCCTCGCTGATGCCGGCCAGGTTCACCGGATCCTCGGCGGCGTCGAACGCCGAAGGCGGCAGCAGCCAGCCCTCGCCCTGCTCGGCGACCAGCTTGCGCTGCGCCTCCTGGGCCTCCGGCGGCCCGAAATCGATGACGCCGAGCCCGGACGGCATGGGGCCGGTGTCCACATAGACCAGCCGGGCGATGAGCTCCGGCACGGCGTCGGCCACCCCGGTGACCGGCATGTTGCCCCCACTGTGCCCGACCAGCACGACGTCCCGCAGCGCATGCCGCCGCAGGTACTCGACGATGTCGGCGACCTCGGCCGGCACCCCGGTCTCCGGCGTCGCCTCACCGGCGCGCTCGGCGATCCCCGGCATGCTGAGCGCGTGGACCTCGTGGCCGTCGGCGCGCAGCCGCTCGGCGACCGAGTCCCAGGCCCAGGAGCCGAGCCAGAAACCGGGGACAAGTACGAACGTGGTCATCGTCCACACACCTTTCGCCGCTGGTGGTCGGTGGCGTTTGATTCGACGATAGCTGGCGGCACTGACAGGTTACGGTGTGCGCACACCAACCCCCCCGCGCCGCCGAGGGTAAGCCACTTAATTGACAATCTGCGCCGCCCCACGCGTTATCCAGTGCTGATTGAAGTGGCGTTATCCCAGATCAGAGCCCTGCGCGCGAAAGACTCCCCGGCAACCTTGCCCCCGATAACAGCGTGGGTTTTATATGCATCCCATGATGCGCCCAGTTCGCACACTCCTCTGTACCGCCCTCGCCCTGGCCCTCGTGCCGGCCGCCGCGTACGCGAGTCCGCAGGCGGCCTCCGCCTCCGATGCGCAGGCCGCCGCGGCCGCGCAGCCGATCTATCTGAACACGCACTACACGTTCGCCGAGCGGGCGGCGGATCTGGTGTCGCGCATGACGCTGCCGGAGAAGGTCGCGCAGTTGCAGACCAACAGCGCGCCGGCGATCCCGCGGTTGGGGGTGCAGGAGTACACGTACTGGAGTGAGGGGCAGCACGGCATCAACACGCTGGGCGCCGACTCCAACCGGGGCAGCGTCACCGGCGGGGTGCACGCGACCAGCTTCCCGGTGAACTTCGCCTCGACGATGAGCTGGGATCCGGAGCTCACCTACCAGGAGACCACCGCCATCTCCGACGAGGTGCGCGGGGAACTGGACAAGTCGCTGTGGGGGACCGGGCAGAACAACCTGGGCCCGTCCGCGAGCGACTACGGCGCGCTGACGTTCTGGGCGCCGAACGTCAACATGGACCGCGATCCGCTGTGGGGCCGCACGAACGAGTCCTTCGGCGAGGACCCCTACCTCACCTCCGCGATGGCCGGCGCGTTCGTCGACGGCTACCAGGGCGAGACCATCAGCGGCCAGCAGCAGACCCCTTATCTCAAGGTCGCCGCCACGGCCAAGCACTACGCGCTCAACAACGTCGAGGACAGCCGCCACACCGGCAGCTCCAACACCACTGACGCCAACATCCGCGACTACTACACCAAGCAGTTCGCCAGCCTGGTGGAGAACGCCCACGTCTCGGGCATCATGACCTCCTACAACGCGGTCAACGGCACGCCCTCCCCGGCCGACACCTACACCGTCGACGAACTCCTGCAGGCCACCTACGGCTTCGCCGGCTACACCACCTCCGACTGCGGCGCGATCGGCGACGTCTACGGCGCCGCCTCGCACGGCTGGGCCCCGCCCGGCTGGACCAGCAACGGCACCAGCTGGACGAACACCGCCACCGGCAAGCAGATCCCGGCGGCGGCCGGCGGCCAGGCCTTCGCGATCCGCGCCGGCACCCAGCTCAACTGTGCCGGCGGGGAGATGACCTCGGCGAACATCAGCGCGGCCATCGACCTCGGCCTGCTGTCGACCGGCGTCGTCGACGCCACCCTGACCCGGCTGTTCACGGTGCGGATGGAGACCGGCGAGTTCGATCCGGCCGGCAAGGTCGCGTACGCGAAGATCACCAAGACTCAGATCGAGTCCCCGGCGCACCAGGCGCTGGCCGAGAAGGTCGCCGCCAACGACATCGTTCTGCTGCAGAACAGCACCGTCGCCGGTACGTCCTCGAAGCTGCTGCCGGTGGATCCGGCGAAGACCACCAGCATCGTGATCGTCGGCGACCTGGCGAACAAGGTGACCCTCGGCGGCTACTCCGGCGAGCCGACGTACCAGGTGAACGCCGTGCAGGGCATCACCGCGGCGGTCAAGGCGGCGAACCCCTCGGCCACCGTCACTTTCGACGCCTGCGGCACCTCCACCAAGGCCACCACGCCGGCCGCGTGCTCCGCGGCGACCCAGGCCTCGATCAAGACCGCGGACCTGGTCCTGGTGGTCGCCGGCTCCGACACCAGCGTGGCCGACGAGGCCAACGACCGCAGCACCCTGGCCCTGCCGGGCGACTACGACTCGCTGATCACCCAGGTCGCGGCGCTCGGCAACCCGCGCACCGCGCTGGTGATGCAGGCCGACGGCCCCTACGACATCCAGGACGCCCAGAAGGACTTCCCGGCGATCGTCTTCAGCGGCTACAACGGCCAGAGCCAGGGCACCGCGCTGGCGCAGGTGCTCTTCGGCCAGCAGAACCCGGCCGGGCACCTGAACTTCACCTGGTACGCCGGCGACGCACAGCTCGCGCCGATGGACAACTACGGACTGACCCCCTCGCAGACCGCCGGCCTGGGACGGACCTACCAGTACTTCACCGGGACCCCGACCTACCCGTTCGGCTACGGCCAGTCCTACACCGACTTCGCGTACTCCCACGTCCAGGTCGGCCCGCAGAACACGTCGGCGGACGGGACCGTGCGCGTCGGCTTCGACGTCACCAACACCGGAACCGTCGCCGGCACCACCGTCGCGCAGCTCTACGCCGCGCCTCCCGGCGCCGGCACCGCTGACACCGCCCGCGAACAGCTCGCCGGATTCCAGAAGACCAAGACGCTCCAGCCCGGCCAGTCCCAGCACATCTCCTTGTCGGTCAAGGTCTCCAGCCTCAGCCGGTGGGACGAGAGCACCCTGAAGCAGGTCGTCGCCGACGGCGCCTACCAGTTCCGCGTCGGCCCGGACTCCGCCACGGCCGCCGGCTCCGGCACCGTGACCGTGCACGGTACGACGACCCCGCACGTGCAGTCCGTCGCCGTCCAGCCCGACCAGGTGGTCTTCAACGCCGGCCAGACGCTGGACCTCACCGCCGCCAACCCCTGGATCGCCCCGGACACCAACGCCACGCTGGAGCAGAACCACGCCCCGGCGGCCAACGTCGTCGAGGCCGTGAACGATGACCAGTCCTTCGCCGACCTCTCGCACTCCCACGTCCGCTACAGCACCAGCGACCCGCGGGTCGCCACGGTCAGCGACTCCGGCGTCGTGACCATGCGCGCGCCGGGTGCTGCGTCGATCAAGGTGACGGTGAACGGCGTGACCGGCACCGCCCCGATCGTCGTGCAGGACCCGTTCACCCTGGCCGCCCCGGGCATCGTGAAGCCGGCGACCAGCGTCACCGCGACCGAGACGTTCACCAACACCGGCACCAAGGCCGTGCGCGGTCTCAAGCTCGGCTTGACCACGCCGACCGGCTGGACCGCGACCGCCACCACGCCGGTCTCCGTGCCGAGCCTGGCCCCCGGCCAGAAGGTGACGGCCAGCTGGAGCGTCGCGATCCCGGCGAGCGCCAGCCCCGGCACGCAGACCGAGCTGGACGCGGTCAGCTCCTTCACCGGCGGCGCCGGCCCCGACACCCAGACCACGGTCGGCCCGGTGACGGTGACCTCCGGTGCCACCCCCGAGCAGGCCACGCCGCTGATTACCGGCACCAGCCCGGCCGCCGGATCGCTCCAGGTCGTGCTGAACAACCCCTCCGACACCGCTACGACGGTCACCGCGGTCAAATGGCAGCTCGGCACTCTGTCGGGCACGGCGCCGGTGAGCGCCACGATCCCGGCCGGATCGTCGACCACTGTCACGGTCCCGGTGACCGGCATCAGCTTCGCGACCATCTATCCGCTCACGGTGTCCAGCGTCATCTCCGGCGGCCTGTCCTCGGAGAACCTGGGCGGACACATCACCTTCCTGCCGGTGGTCAACAAGAGCCTGGGCAGTTCCTGGACGGTGGCGCAGGTGCAGGACGGCCCGTATGTGGACATGGCGACCACTGCTGACGGGACCTGGGGGTCGCTGGTCGGCTCTCTGCCCTACGGCGGCGCGTCATACCTGTCCGGCAAGATGTGGTTCAACTGGGACGCCAAGAACCTCTACATCACCGCCGACATGACAGAGGCCGCGTTCTCCCAGACGAACACCGGCGGTGACATCTGGAAGGGTGACAGCCTTCAGGTGTCGGCGACCTCGGGGGTCCCGGGATCGTCGGTCGCCACAAGCAACGATTCGCTGGAGGGGCGCTACGAGTACGGGGCCGCGCTCACTCCGGCGGGCTCGCAGCTGTACCGCTGGTTCAGCCCGTCGCAGGGCTCTGGCTTGGTCACCGACGCCTCGGTCAATGTGACCCGGGACGACACGAACCACACCACGCTGTACGAGCTCGCGATCCCGTGGACCGACCTCACCTCGTTGCAGCCGACCGCGAACTCGGTGTTCTCCATCTCGGCGATGTTCAACAACGTCGACACCGGCGTGCGCAACGGCTACCTGCAGTGGGGCGGCGGCATCGGGGACAACAAGAACGTCGCCGAGTTCAACATGGCGCAGCTGATGCCGGCGGCCGGATCGTGAGCGCGGAGAACACCGTGCCTGCCACTTCAGCCTCGCCACTGCGCGTCGGCCTGGTCGGCCACGGCTTCATGGGCCGGATGCACTCGCTGGCCTGGCAGGCCGTGGGCCGCGCCGTCGAGCTGCCGCTGGTGCCCGAGCTGACCGCGATCGCCGGCCGCAACCCTGCGGCCGTCGAGCAGGCGGCGCGCGCCTGGGGCTGGCAGTCCTGGACCGACGACTGGCGCACCCTGGTCCAGCGGGACGACATCGACGTCATCGACATCACCACCCCCGGCGCGCGGCACGCCGAGATCGCGCTGGCGGCGCTGGCGGCGGGCAAGCACGTGCTGTGTGAGAAGCCGTTGGCGAACACGCTGGACGAGGCGCGGGAGATGACGGCGGCCGCGCAGGACGCGGCGGCGCGCGGGGTCCTGTCGATGGTTGGGTTCAACTACCGGCGGACTCCGGCGCTCGCGCTCGCGCGGGATCTAGTGGCGCAGGGGCGGGTCGGCGACGTCCGGCACATCCGGGCCGTCTACCTTCAGGACTGGATCAACGATCCGGAGTTCCCGCTGGTCTGGCGGCTCCGCAAGGAGGAGGCGGGGTCCGGGGCGCTCGGCGATCTCGGCGCGCACCTGGTCGATCTCGCGTACTTCCTGACCGGTCGGCGCATCACCGGCCTGAGTGCCCTGACACGGACGTTCGTGGAGGAGCGGCCGCTGGCGACGTCGGCGTCGGGCCTGAGCGGGGCGGCCGGGAGCGAGCGGGGCCGGGTGACGGTCGACGACGCGGCGGTGTTCTTCGCCGACTGCGAGGGCGGGGCGCTGGCGACGTTCGAGGCCACGCGGTTCGCGCCGGGGCGGAAGAACGCGATGCGGATCGAGGTGAACGGCTCTGACGGCAGCGTCGCGTTCGACTTCGAGGCGATGAACGAGCTGCAGTTCTACGACGCGACCGCCGATGCCGCCGGCGCCGGGTTCAGCCGCATCCTGGCGACCGAGCCGCAGCATCCTTATCTGGACGCGTGGTGGCCGCCGGGGCACGGTCTGGGGTACGACCACACGTTCGTCAACCAGAAGCGCGACCTGGTCGAGGCGATCGCGGCCGGGAAGCCGCCGGTGCCGTCGTTCGCCGACGGGCTGTATGTGCAGGGCGTGCTGGCGGCGGTGGAGGACAGTGCCGCGAACCGGTCCGCGTGGACCGCTGTGACCACGGAGGAAAAACCATGACCCGGCCCATCACCTTGTTCACCGGCCAGTGGGCCGACCTGCCGTTCGAGGAGGTCTGCCGGCTGGCCTCGGAGTGGGGCTACGACGGCCTGGAGATCGCCTGCTGGGGCGACCACTTCGAGGTGGACCGGGCGCTGAACGAGCCCGGCTACGTCGCCGGTCGCAAGGCCCTGCTGGCCAAGCACGGGCTCCAGGTGTACGCCATCTCCACGCACCTGGTCGGCCAGGCCGTGTGCGACGCGATCATCGACGGCCGGCACCGGGACATCCTCCCGCCCCGGATCTGGGGCGACGGCGAGGCCGAGGGCGTCCGGACGCGCGCCGCGGCCGAGCTGGCCGACACCGCGCGGGCAGCGGCGGAGCTCGGGGTGCGGACCGTCGTCGGCTTCACCGGCTCGCCGATCTGGCACCTGCTGGCGATGTTCCCGCCGGTGTCCGCCGATGTCGTCGAGGCCGGCTACGCCGAGTTCGCCGAGCGCTTCACCCCGATCCTGGACGTGTTCGACTCGGTCGGGGTGCGCTTCGCGCACGAGGTGCACCCGAGCGAGATCGCCTACGACTACTGGTCGACGGTGCGCGCGCTGGAGGCGGTCGGCCACCGGCCGGCCTTCGGGCTCAACTTCGACCCGAGTCACTTCGTGTGGCAGGACCTGGACGCAGCCGGGTTCCTGTACGACTTCCGCGACCGGATCTACCACGTGGACTGCAAGGACGCGGTCCGCCGGCTCAACGGCCGCAACGGCCGCCTCGGCTCGCACCTGCCCTGGGGCGACCCCCGGCGCGGCTGGGACTTCGTCTCCACGGGGCACGGCGACGTCCCGTGGGAGGCGGTCTTCCGGATGCTGAACTCGATCGGCTACGAGGGCCCGATCAGCGTCGAGTGGGAGGACGCCGGCATGGACCGCCTGGTCGGCGCCCCGGAGGCGCTGGGGTTCGTCCGGGGGCTGGCGGCGATCGAGCCGCCCCGGGCGTCGTTCGACGCGGCGTTCAGTCAGGGATCGGCGGGCTGACTGAGCGGCGGGGTCGGGGTCGCCGCCGGGGGTGGGGTCCTGCGGCTGCCGGGTTGGCCGGCGGCCGCAGGACACTGATGAACGGTGAACCGGCCCGGCCGGCTCTCGGCGCCAGGCGGATCGCGGGGTTAGGCGCGTTCCGCGTGCTTGCCCCGCCGCCGCTCGGCCGCGAGCTCCTTCTTCACCTGCTTCGCGCGGTCCGGGCTGCGGCGCGAGGTGATGATCCGACGGACGCCGTAGCTGAACGAGGCGGTCTTCACCAGCGGGCCGCCGGCGACCGCGCCCGCGGCGGCGCTCACCGCCGCGACGTTGTCCGTCACGGTCTGGACGTTCTCGGTGATGGCGGCGACCTTCACCATGCCCGCGTTGCCGGTCTTGGCGGCCTGCTCAGCCTGTTCGAGCAGGGGCAGTGCCGTGGTGGTCAGGGTGGTCAGCGTGCCCTTGACAGTGAGCAGCAGTTCGGTGACGCGCATCAGGACCAGCGCCAGGAAGCATGCGCCGACCACCGCGAAGACGGCGAAGATCAGGCCGACGATCTGGGCCCCGGACATCTTGAAACTCCCGTCGCCAAACGTGCCGGACACGCCGAAAAGGGCTGGCGCGCAGCCTAGACGCTAGCGTCCACGCGCCCCCGGAGCCCGCCACCCCGCGCCGGTCGGCGTGTCGGGCGGCGGGACGTCGGTCAGCCGTCACTCTTCCGTAAGGCCGGAATGCCCGATTTCGGCGCGCCGCGAACGGGCCCGCTCCCTAGCCTGACAGTCATGAAGGCGTTCCCCTCCAAACTCCGGAGCCCGAGACTGACCAGCCAGCTCGGACTGTGGCTGGGCGCCATGTTCGGGGTCTGCTTCCTCACCGGCTTCATCAGCCACGAGATCCAGCACCCGGCGTCCTGGTTCTGGTGGCCGGCCCGGCCGGTCTGGCTCTACCGCGTCACCCAAGGCGTGCACGTCGCGACCGGCCTGGCCTCGATCCCGCTGCTGGCGGCCAAGCTCTGGGCGGTCTTCCCGCGGCTGCTCAACCTCCCGACGGTCAAGAAGTGGACCCAGGTCAAGGACTGGGCCCAGCTGATCGAGCGCGTCAGCGTCCTGGTGCTGGTGGCCGCCGCGATCGTGCAGGTCGTCTCCGGCGTCCTGAACATCGCGCGCTGGTACGCCGCGATGGGCTTCTTCTTCACAGTCCTGCACTACTGGACCGCCTGGATCGCCCTCGGCGCGCTGCTGGTCCACGTCGGCGTGAAGCTGCCGGTGATCCGGCGCGCGCTGTCGGCGCCGATCCGGCCGCTGCGCCAGCCGCCCACCGGCCTGACCCGGCGCGGCCTGCTCGGCACCATCGCCGCGACCTCGGCGGTGGTGACGGTGGCCACGGTGGGGGAGACGGTCCGGCCGCTGGCCGGGGTGTCGGTGCTCGCCGACCGCGATCCGCGCGTCGGGCCGCAGGGGCTGCCGGTGAACGCCTCCGCGCAGGCGGCCGGCGTGCGGGCCGCGGCCGCCGATCCCGGCTGGCGGCTGGAGGTGACCGGGCCCACCGGGAGCGTCCGGCTCAGCCTCGACGACCTCGCCGCCATGAAACAGACCACCGCCACGCTCCCGATCGCCTGCGTCGAGGGCTGGAGCTCCAGCGCCGACTGGACCGGCGTCCCGCTGCGCGACCTGGTCGCGCTGGTCGGCGGCGACCACGGCAGCCAGGTCACGGCCGTCTCGTTGCAGCAGTACAGCGCCTACGCGACCTCCATCGTCGACCCGCCGCACGCCCGCGACCCGCACACCCTGATCGCCCTGCGGCTGCGCGGCGAGCCGCTGCACGTCGACCACGGCTACCCCTGCCGCCTCATCGCGCCGGACCGCCCCGGCGTCCTGCAGACCAAGTGGCTCTCGCGGCTGCTCGTAGGGAGCCCGTCATGAAGATCCCGAAGCCGGACATGAGCGGCACGGCCTGGGCCCGGCGGCTGTTGGTCGCCGCGGGCGTCGCGATGATCGCCTTCGCGCTGTTCGGCGGAGGCGCGGCGAGCCTGAGCACTTCGCCATACCTGAAGTTCGTCGTGAAGGTGACGCTGGCAGTCCTCGTCCTCGCGCTGCCGCTGACCCTCGCGGCCGGGTGGCTGATCGGCAAGGTCGTGCCGGTCGTCGTACGTCCGATCGTGCAAGGGGCCTGCATCGCCACCGCGCTGATCGTTGCGATCGCGCTGCCCGCGGTCCTGGGACACGGCCGTGACCCCGCCATGCCCTCCGCGCTGCCGCGCAACTACGCCACCGGTCTGTGGACCGTCCTCGCCGTCGTCTGGGCGGCCGCCATCGTGCTGATCGTCGTACGCATCGTGCGACGCCGAACCCATCCCTGACAGGAGCCATTCCCATGAGCGACCAGCAGCCCATCGACGTCTTCGCCGCCGCCGACCTCGACGACGGCGATGTGAAGACCATCCCGGCCAAGGTCACTGGCTGGTCCGACGCGATCACCGTCTTCCGCGACGGCGACGACTTCTACGCCCTCGACGACACCTGCCCGCACGAGAAAGCCTCGCTCGGCGAGGGCTGGCTGGAGAACGGCGAGATCGAGTGCCCGCTGCACCAGAGCCGGTTCAGCCTCAAGACCGGCGCCGTGACCTGCCTCCCGGCGACCCGGAACGCGCGCCCGCACCGCGTCGAGGTCGTCGACGGCCGGGTGTGGCTGACGCCGGGCCAGGCGCCGACCGACGCCGCATGAGTGAGATGAGCTCTGAGCCCCGGCACGTCGCGGTCATCGGCGCAGGACTGGCGGCGGTCAGCCTGTGCGCGGCCCTGCGCGCCGGCGGCTACACCGGCCGGCTCACCGTCCTCGGCGACGAACCCTGCCAGCCCTACGACCGGCCGCCGCTGAGCAAGCAGTTCCTCGCCGGCGAGCGCGGCGTCGCCGAGATCGCGGTGCAGCCCGCGCAGTGGTATGTGGATCAGGGCATCGACCTGCGGCTGGGCATCGCCGTCGCCGCGCTGGACGCCGACACCGGACGCGTCGAACTCGCCGACGGCTCGGCGCTCGCCGCCGACGTGCTGGTCCTCGCGACCGGCGGCCGGGCCCGGCGCCTGACGGCCCCCGGCGGCCAGGCGGCCATGGTTCTGCGGACCCGCGCGGACGCCGAGGCGCTGCGCGAGCGCCTGGTTCCGGGGGTGCGGGTGCTGATCGCCGGGGCCGGGCTGATCGGCGCGGAGGTCGCGGCGACGGCCACGCACCGGGGCTGCCGCGTCACGCTCGTCGATCCGAACCCGCTGCCGATGGAACAGGCGCTCGGACCGCACGCAGCCCGCGCGCTGCACGCTCAGCACGCCGCGCACGGCGTCCCCGTCGTCCGCGGCGGGGTCTTCGCCGTCGAGCCGGGAGAGGTGACGCTCTCCACCGGCGCGAGCGTGCCCGCGGATCTGGTCATGGCGGGCATCGGGATCGTGCCCAACGTCGAGCTGGCCCAGGACGCCGGCCTCGACGTCGACAACGGCGTCCTGGTCGACGCCGGGATGCGCACCAGCGCCCCGGACGTCTACGCGATCGGCGACATCGCGCGAATCGGCGGTAGTGCGCACAGATCAGAACACTGGGACAACGCTTGCCGCACCGCCGACGCTGCGGCCCGCTCGATCCTCGGGCTGCCCCCGGAGGCCCGGCGCGCGCCGTGGTTCTGGACCGACCGCTACGGCACGCACCTGGAGATGACAGGGCTCTACGATCCCGCCGCCGAGGCGGTGCCGCGCGGCGATATCGAGGCCGGGGCCGGAACGGTGTTCTACCTCCGCGACGGCCGCTGCGTCGGCGCGGTGTCCCTGGACCGTCCGCTGGACATCCGCGCCGCTCAGCGCCTGATCGACCGGGACGTCCCGGTGCGGGCCGAGCGGCTGGCAGACGAGGGGACGGACCTGCGCAAGCTGGTCGCGGCGCGCGCCTGACAGGACGATCCGGGCGTCCGGCGGCAGACTTGAAGCCTGAGGTGACATCCCGGAGGCAGCCATGGCACCCGATGAGACGACGATGGACGCCTGGATCGTCCGCCGCCCCGGCCCGATCGCGGACGGCCCGCTCGACCTGGTCCGCAAGCCGGTGCCGACGCCCGGGCCGGGGGAGCTGCTGGTCCGGGTCGTGGCGTGCGGGGTCTGTCGCACCGACCTGCACGTCAGCGAGGGCGACCTGCCGGTGCACCGGGAACACGTCACGCCCGGGCACGAGGTGGTCGGCACGGTCGCGGCGCTGGGGCCCGACACCGACGCCGACACCGACACCGACACCGACGGCTCCGGCTTCGCGGTCGGCGACCGGGTCGGCGTGGCGTGGCTGCGCGGTACCTGCGGGCGCTGCCGGTTCTGCCTGCGCGGCGCGGAGAATCTGTGCCCGTATTCGGCCTACACCGGATGGGACGCCGACGGCGGCTACGCCGAGTTCACCACGGTCCCGGCCGCCTTCGCCTACCGCCTTCCGTCCGGCTACACCGACGCCGAGCTCGCGCCGCTGTTGTGCGCGGGGATCATCGGCTATCGCGCTCTGGAACGCGCGGCGGTGCCGGCCGGCGGCCGGCTCGGCATCTACGGCTTCGGCGGCAGCGCGCACCTCGCCGCGCAGGTCGCGCTGGCGCGCGGAGCGACGGTCCACGTCATGACGCGCGGAGAGAAGGCCAAGCGGCTGGCCTTGGACCTGGGCGCGAGCTCCGTGTCCGGCGCGTATGAGGACCCGCCGGAGAAGCTGGACTCGGCGATCCTGTTCGCGCCGGTCGGAGACCTGGTTCCGGTGGCGCTGCGCGCGCTGGACCGGGGCGGTGTCCTGGCGATCGCCGGGATCCACCTGTCCGACGTCCCGCCGCTGGTGTACGGACGCGATCTCTTCTACGAGCGCGAGATCCGCAGCGTCACGGCGAACACGCGTTCCGATGGCGAAGCGTTCCTCAGATTCGCCACCGAGCACCGACTTGAGGTACGGACGCACGAGTATCCCCTGCGCCAGGCTCAGAAAGCGCTCCAGGACCTTGAATCAGGGTACTTTGATGGTGCGGCCGTTCTGGTCGGAAGTTCATGACGGGAAGTGATTGACCGCACACGTTCCGTTACATACGGTGCGGATGTGACGATTCCTACCGAACCGATCGGCAGCATCCCGCGCTCCCCGGAGCTCCTGAGTGCCCTGACCTCCCACGCCCAAGGCGCGCTGCCGGACTCGGCCCTGGCCGAGCTGCAGGACCGGGCCGTCGCCGAGACCGTCCGCCGGCTCGAAGAGCTGGGCTCCCCGGTGGTCACCGACGGCGAGCAGGCCAAGCCGAGTTTCGCCACCTACCCGCTCGCCGGTCTGAAGACGCTGGACCCGGACGGGGTGGTGATCCCGTTCGCCGACGGCCACCAGCGGCAGCTGCCGACGCTGACCGCAGGGCCGTTCCGCTACCAGACCAATGCGGAGACCTACCTGCGCGCCGCCCAGCGGCACGCGACCAAGCCCGTCAAGCAGGCCGTGATCGCCGCGTCCGCGCTGAGCCTGCTCTACCCGCCGGCCGGGATCCAGGGGTATCCGCAGGCGCAGTTCATCTCCGACCTCGTCGACCAGGCCGAGGCCGATATCCGCGGCTGCCTGGACGCCGGGGCGCACGTGGTGCAGCTGGACTTCACCGAGGGCCGGCTCTCGCTCAAGCTCGACCCCAGCGGGGGTGTGCTCAAGCAGTTCATCGACCTCAACAACCAAGTGCTGGACCGCTTCACCGATGCCGAGCGCGCGCGGATCGGCGTGCACACCTGCCCCGGCGGCGACCAGGACTCCACGCACAGCCTGGACGTCGACTACGCCGGCCTGCTGCCGGACCTGTTCCAGCTGCGCGCGGGCACCTTCTATCTCCAGCTGGCCAGCGAGGCGGATCCCGAGCGGGTGCTGAGCATCGCCGCCGAGCAGATGCGGCCCGGGGTGCGGGTGTTCGTGGGCGTGACCGATCCCATCGACCCCAGCGTCGAGACGCCGGAGCAGGTGCGCGACCGGGTGCTGGCCGCGGCCCGGCACATCCCGGTCGACCGGTTGGGGACCTGCGACGACTGCGGGTTCTCCCCGTTCGCCGACGACACCTCCACCTCGCGGGATTTGGCATTCGCGAAGATCCGGGCGCGCGTGGAGGGTACTGCGATGGCCGCGGAGGCGCTGGGAGTCTGACCCTGCGACAGGCGCGGGCCACATGTGCGGTGACCGTCCGCGAGACGGCCTCGGCCCGCGCTTGTGTGTTGGTCTGTTTGTCAACCGCGCTCGGAGCGCACAGTAGCTGAGTCAGTACTCGTAGACCTGCACTCTTAGTGTGCCGGTCCTCTCCCGTTCTTCAGCCATTCAGCCGTTTCCAGGCTGAGCGTCACGCGCCGGGCCTAGGTTCCCTTGCGGCGCCACCTGAACGCTGGCTGAAAGAGGAGCGCATGGACACCACCGTCGCGGTACGAGGCCTGGAGATCACCGAGGCCTTCCGCGATGCCGTGGTCCTCGATCACGTCGCTGTGAGCGTAGTTCTCGGGGCCTCAGTGGGTCGGTCCGTGACGGCACTCGGCGGTGTCCCCGCCGGTATCGCGGCATATGAATCCGCTCCCTCGGCCTCGCCGATGTTCCGAACCCGCTGTGGCAGATCGGCGGCTCCGTCGACCTGCGTCCTACCCAGTGAAGGAATACCTCGATGCAAGTAACGCGCCGCAAGGTGCAGAAGGCGAGCGCCTTCGAGCGCTCCGCCGGTGTGACGCGCCACCGGCTGTCCAAGGTGGCGGTCGTGGCGGTCGGACTCGTCGTGACCGGGGCCGGGGTCGGCTCGGCCTCGACCCGGCAGCTGGGCCACGAGCAGGTCGGCCAGCTCACCAACAAGGGCGAGGTCATCGCCAGCGACCAGACCATCAACCCGATCGGCACCCGCCTGGTGGTGAACCAGGGCAAGATCATGGGCGCCACGGTCAGCCCGGACGGCACGCACGTGGCCGCCACCGTCGCCGACGGCACCGGCAGCCTGGTCATCATCGACCTGCGCAGCTACCAGGTGGAGCAGGTGATCGGCAAGGGGGCGAACGTCAACCTGGCGATCAGCGGCAACGACGTCGGCCAGGCCTCGCCGACGTACTCGCCCGACGGCAAGTCGCTGTGGATCGGCCGGGCCAACGGCTACACCAAGTTCACGGTCGGCTTCGGCGGCATCCTGTCGAACCCGGTGGACGTGGCCATTCCGGCCTCCGGCTCGCAGCAGGCGCTGTCGGCCAAGGCGGTCTTCTCCGCCGACAGCTCGACCGTGTACGCGGCGATCAACGGCCAGAACCGGGTCGTGGCGATCAACGCCGCCACCGGGGCCGTCACCCAGAGCTGGACCACCGGCACCGCCCCGCGCGGCATGGTGCTGGTCGGCGGCAAGCTCTACGTCAGCAACGAGGGCGGCCGCGCCGCCGTGCCCGGTGACACGACGATCAACTCCTACGGCACCCAGGTCCCGGCGAACCCGGCCACCGGCGCCTCCAGCACCGGCACGGTCAGCGTGATCGACACCGCGAACCCGTCGGCGACCGTCGGCAGCATCGCCGTGGGCACCCACCCGACCGCCGTGTACGCCTCCGGCGACACGGTCTTCGTGGCGAACACCACCGCGAACACGGTCTCGGTGATCGACGCCAAGAAGGACAAGGTCGTCCAGACGATCGCGACCCAGCCCTGGCCCGAGGCCTCGGTCGGCTACGAGCCCGACGCGATCGCCCTGACCCCGGACGGCCACCTGCTGGTCAGCCTGGGCCGGGCCAACGCGGTCGCGGTGTACCACTTCACCTCCGCCGCGCAGCCGGCCAGCTACCTGGGCCTGCTGCCGACCGACTACTTCCCGGCCGAGGTGGCCTCGGTCGGCAACCAGATCGTGGTCGCCAACACCCGCGGTGTCGACGCGCTGCGTCCGAACGTCGCGGCCGGCCACAACACGCACGACACCACCGGCAGCCTGACCCGCTTCACGCTGCCGACGGACCAGCAGATCCGCGCCTACACCGGCAAGGTCTTCTCGTACAACGGCTGGACCCCCGGCTCGGTGAAGTACGCGGCCAACGGCCAGGACGCGCAGACCGCGCAGGACGCCGCCAAGCACGCCGTGCCGGTCCCGGCGAAGATCGGCGACCCCTCGACGATCAAGCACGTGTTCCTGATCGTCAAGGAGAACCGGACCTACGACCAGGTCTTCGGCGACCTGCCCCAGGGCAACGGCGACTCGACGCTGACCCAGTACGGCGAGGCCGTCACCCCGAACGAGCACGCCCTGGCGCAGCAGTTCGGCCTGTACGACAACTTCTACGACACCGGCACGAACTCCGCCGAGGGCCACAACTGGCTGATGCAGGCGGACGACCCGGAGTACACCGAGTCCTCCGCCGGCGAGTACACCCGCAGCTACGACACCGAGGACGACGTCCTGGGCCACCAGGAGTCGGGCTTCATCTGGAGCGGAGCCCAGGCCGTGGGCAAGAGCGTCAAGGACTACGGCGAGTTCCAGTCGCAGGACATCCAGCCGGCCGGCGCGTCCTGGCAGAACTACTACTGCGACGCGCAGACGATGGCCGCCACCGGCGCGCCGAGCCAGTACCCGATCACCGCCGTCTCGCCGATCCCGTCGCTGAGCGCGGTGTCGGTGCCGGGCTTCCCGCGCTTCGACCTGACCGTGCCGGACGTGTACAAGACCCAGGTCTGGAAGCAGGACTTCGAGAAGAACGGCCCGGCCGCGCTGAACATGCTGTGGCTGTCCAACGACCACACCGGCGGCCCGGTGACCCCGGCCGCCGGCGTCGCCGACAACGACCTGGCGGTCGGCCAGATCGTGGACACCATCTCGCACAGCCCGTACTGGAAGGACTCGGCCATCTTCGTGGTCGAGGACGACTCCCAGGCCGGCCTGGACCACGTGGACGGCCACCGGGCGCCGGTGGAGGTCATCAGCCCCTACGCCAACCACGCCGCGGTGGACAGCCACTACTACTCGCAGATCACGATGGTCCGCACCATCGAGCAGATCCTCGGCATCCACCCGATGAACCAGCTCGACTCCGCGGCCACCCCGATGACCACGGCCTTCACCTCGAAGCCGAACTTCGCGCCGTACACCGCCGTGCCGAACCAGACGTCGCTGACCCTGGGCCTGCCCCAGCAGCCGGCGTGCGGCCCGAACGTGCCGGCCGGCCAGACCACGTCCTCGGTCGCCAAGGCCGACACCACCGCGACGGCCGTCCCGGCCGCGCAGGCGGCGGTCGCGGCGCAGTGGAAGTCCTGGGCCTCGCGGCAGCACCTGACCGGTCCGGGCGCGATGCCGGACTTCGCGAACCCGGTGCTGATGAACCGGTACACGTTCTACCAGACCACTGGCTGGACGAAGGCGTACCCGGGGGACAGCAAGATCCTGGCGCCGAACGACGTTCCGGGTGCGTTCCTGCCCGGGTCGGCGGACAACTGATCCGGCGTTCGGCAAGTACGTTGCTTGACGCTTGAGGGGCGCTCGGCCGGTTCGTTCGGCCGGGCGCCTTCAGCGTCGGTGCTCGCGGGCCGGGTCCATGGCGCGCCACACCGGGTGGACAGCGGGGACGAGGGTCACGAGCAGATAGATCACGGCGACGGCCAGCAGCGTCTTATCGAGCCCGGCAGCGCTGACCGCGTAGCCGGCGACGAGCCCGCCGAGCGGGGTGACCAGCAGTGCGGCCGAGGTCATGGCGCCCAGAACCCGGCTGCGCAGGTGTGGCGGAACGGTGTCGTAGACCGTGGCGCCGATGATCGGGTTGAGGCAGCCGCAGGCCAAGCCCTCGACGGCCATCATGACTGCGAGCGGGGCCAGGCTGTGTGTCGAGGCGGCGACGAGGAAGCGTGGCGCGCCGACGATGAGGAACGACACGGCGTAGAGCCACCGCCGCCTGACGCGTTCGCCGTAGGCGCTGTAGAGGAGTGCGCCGACGAAGGCGAACAGTCCGAAGAGGGTTTCGAGCAGTCCGAGCGCGAGGGCGGAGCCAAGCTTGGTGCGCACGTCGTCGGGCAGCAGAACCGTGCTCCATCCCTGGTCGAGGCCTTGTGCCAGCAGGGCGGTGGCACATATGCCGACCAGGAGCGGCGTGCGCAGGACGATACGGATCCCCTCGACGAGGTCGGCGTGGTAGGCGCTCGGAGACATCCGTGTTCTCGCGGTATCGCAGGTTTCTGTGAGGCCGCGCAGCCCCAGGGCTATGGTTCCGGCCGAGACGATGAACGTGCCGGCGTCGACGAACAGGACGCGGCTCGGGCCCAGCGACGTGATCAGCACGCCGCCGAGCGCCGCGCCGAGCATGCTCGCGCAGCGTGAGGCGCCGTCGTAGAGGCCTGCCGCCCGGCCGAGTGGCGTCGTCGAGAGTGCGGCCAGGTCCGGTACGAGGGCGGAGCGAGCCGTGTCGCCGGGTGCGTGACAGAAGCCTGCGAGTCCCATGAGTAGGCACAGGGCCCAGAACCGCAGCTCTCCGGCCGCCTGGAGGAGTGGGATCGTGACGGTGAACGCTGCGCTGGAAAGATCGGAGAGCACGGCGGCGCGGCGCCTGCCGTACCGGTCGACCAGCGGTCCGAGCAGTGCGGACGAGGCGACCACCGGTGCCATCGTGCAGAAGGCGACGATGCCGGCGCGGGTCGCGCTGCCGGTCGTCACCAGGACGAACCACGGGACGCCCAGCTCGGTCAGCGCGTTTCCGGTGACGGAGACGACGTTCGCGGCCAGGAGCGCGAAAAGCGGACCTCGATCCCGGCTCCGGCCGGTGGACGGGCCGCAGGGGGCTGGTCGGGGCACGGGTTCGCATCCTGCCAGCCACCGCGAGCCCGGTCGACCGGATTCTGCGGCGCCGCGGGCTCAACATTCCTTCTTTGCAAACTCTGTATCAGTTTTTTGCGCAACTCCATCTGAGTATTGCGACACCTGCGCGAAATCTATACGGTGACCCACGCATGGAGAGGAGTTGCGATGAGACCACATCGCCCCACCGTGCGCGGCTTCCTGCCGCGCCTGCTCCCGCTCGCCCTCGTGGTGGCCCCGGTGACCGCACTCGCGGCGCCCCACGACACCGGCCCGGCCGTCGTCAGGACCGCGGCCTCGGTCGGTGCGAGCCAGGGCTTCACCAGCATGGAAGCCGAGACCGGCACGCTGCTCGGCGGGGCCTCGGCGGTGTCGCTGACCGCGCCGCCGACGACGGAGTACTCCAGTGCGGCGCTGGAGGCGTCCGGGCACGGGTACGTGCACCTGGCCTCCACAGGGCAGGGGGTGCAGTGGACGAACACGACGGGAGCGCCGATCAGCTTCCTGAACGTGCGCGTCAACATCCCCGACGCGCCGTCCGGCGGCGGCATCACGTCCACGCTCGACCTCTACGTCAACGGCGTCTTCCGGCAGGCGTTGAACGTCAACTCCAAGCAGACCTACATCTACGAGGGCACGAACTACAACAACAGCGACGACAAGAACCCGGCCGACGGCGACCCGCGCGTCTTCTGGGACGAGTCGCACAGCTTCGTCACCGGCGCCGCGATCGCTCCCGGCAGCACCTTCTCGGTGGTGAAGGATTCCGCGAACAGCGCCTCGTCCTACAACGTGGACGTCGTGGACACCGAGAACCCGCCGGCGCCGATCGCGCAGCCGGCGAACTCGATCTCCATCACCGACTGCGGCGCGGTGGCGGACAACGCCCCGACCAACGGCAGCGCCGATTCCGCGGCCCAGGACAGCACCGCGGCCATCCAGAACTGCATCAACCAGGCGCAGTCGCAGAACAAGACCCTGTGGATCCCGCAGGGCACGTTCTACCTCAAGGGCACGACCGGCCTGCAGGCCACCGGGATCACGATCGCCGGCGCCGGCATGTGGTACAGCACGATCTACCGTGACGTCCCGCTGCCCAACAGCCAGCCGCTGGCGGCGGTGTTCTCGGTGACGTCGTGCACCGTGCAGAACTTCCACATCGACTCCGACGCCACCAGCCGCGGCACGGCCGGCGGCGACGGCGGCGCGATGGACACCACCGGCACGAACTGGGTCGCCGACGGGATGTGGAACCAGCACACCGAATCAGGGTTCTGGGCGTCCGGGACCGGCGGCACCGTCAGGAACAGCCGGGTCACCAGCGAGTGGGCCGACGGCATCAACCTGAACAACGTCTCGCTGACCGGCACCGTCGGGAACAACCTGACCGCGACGAACAACTTCGTGCGCGGCACCGGCGACGACGCGATGGCGATCAACTCGGTCGCGTACAACGGGTCGACGACGTACACCGCGATGTCGAACGTGACGCTGACGAACAACACGCTGATCGCGCCGTGGGGCGGCAAGGGGATCGGGATCTACGGCGGATCCGGGCACCACGTGCAGAACAACTACATCAGCGACACGGCCCGCTACATCGGCCTGGGCGCCGGGCGGTTCGGGGTCAACGGCAGCGACCTGCACGGCGCGACCGTGTCCGGCAACGTGGTCGTGCGCTCCGGCGGCGACGCCTACAACCAGGGCCAGCCGGCGTTCCACATCGGCAACGGCGGTGACGGCCAGAACACCGGCGTCGTGGACAGCGTCAACGCCACCGGGAACACGATCACCAACTCGCTGTACGACGGAGTCGGGTTCTCGCAGTCCACGAACAGCACCTTCGCCAACAACACGATCACCTCGCCGTCGCGCAACGGCATCGTGATCCAGCCGCCCTTCTACCCGGCGCCCAGCGGCTCGGCGTCGATCACCGGCAACACGGTCACCGGGCTCGGCAGCGGTTCGCAGCCGTACATCAACAACTCCAGCGGCTTCACCGCGACGGTCAGCGGCAACAGCTGGCAGGGCGGCGGCGGGACGCCGGAAGGGCCGTACGGCGGCACGCCGGCCGCGGTCCCGGGCACGGTGCAGGCTGAGAACTACGACACCGGCGGGGAGGGCGTCGCGTACCACGTGACCTCGACCAACGGCAGCGGCAACGCGTACCGCTCCGACGGCGTGGACCTGGAGACGACGTCGGACACCGGCGGGGGTTACGACCTCGGGTGGACCTCCGGCGGGCAGTGGTTCCGGTACACGGTGAACGTGGCGAGCGCCGGGACGTACACGGTGAGTCTCCGGGTGGCGGCGCCGTCCGCGGTCACCGGGGCCCTGCACCTGTCGGACGCCTCCGGCACCAACCTCTCCGGCGCGGTGAACATCCCGGCGACCGGCGGCTGGCAGAACTGGACGACGGTGACGGCGAACGTGACGCTGCCGGCCGGGAAGCAGGTGCTGACGCTGAACGAGGACACCGGCGGGTGGAACGCCAACTACCTCGCGCTGGCGGCGTCCGGCGGCGGGAACCCTCCGCCGAACCCGAACCTGGCGCTGAACCAGCCGGCCACGGCGAGCGGTTCCAACCAGAACTACGTGCCGTCGAACGCGGTGGACGGGAACACCTCGACGTACTGGGAGAGCACGAACAACGCCTTCCCGCAGTGGTTGCAGGTCGATCTGGGCTCGGCGCACAGCGTGGGACGGGTGGTGCTGAACCTGCCGCCGTCCTCGGCGTGGGGTGCGCGGACGCAGACGATCCTGATCCAGGGCAGTACGGACGGGACGAACTACACGACGCTGGTGCCCTCGCAGGGCTACACGTTCGATCCGAACAGCGGGAACACGGCGAGTGTGACGTTCGGGGCGGCGAACGTGCGATACGTGAAGCTGACGTTCACGGCGAACACCGGCTGGCCTGCGGGGCAGCTCTCGGAGGTGGGGGTGTACGCGAGCTAGGGTGAGTGCGTGACCGAAATCCACGCCGACCCCGACCGAGCGGTTGCCGGGATCGCCGACGGGTCCACCGTCCTCGTCGGCGGTTTCGGCCTGGCCGGGATGCCGGTCGCGCTGGTCGACGCCCTGATTCGGCAGGGCGCGAAGGACCTGACGATCGTCTCGAACAACGCCGGCAACGGCGACACCGGCCTCGCCGCGCTGCTGGCGAAGCGGCGGGTGCGGAAGGTGGTCTGCTCGTTCCCGCGCCAGTCGGACTCGTACGTGTTCGACGAGCTGTACCGCGCGGGGCTGGTCGAGCTGGAGCTGGTGCCGCAGGGAACACTGGCCGAGCGGATGCGGGCCGCCGGGGCCGGGATCGGCGCGTTCTTCTGCCCGACCGGCGTGGGCACGCCGCTGGCCGAGGGCAAGGAGACGCGCGTCATCGACGGGCGCGCCTACGTGCTCGAATACCCGATCCACGGCGACGTCGCGCTGATCAGCGCGCACCGCGCCGACCGGATGGGCAACCTGGTGTACCGCAAAACCGCGCGCAACTTCGGGCCGGTGATGGCGACCGCGGCGACGCTGGTGGTGGCGCAGGTGCGCGAGCTGGTCGAGGTCGGGGCGCTGGACCCCGAGGCCGTGGTGACGCCGAGCATTTATGTGGACCGGGTGCTGATGGAGGCCGAGCGGTGAGCGCGGAGGACGCCGCCGGGGAGGCTCGCGGGACCGGTGCGGATGCCGGACGGTCTGGTGCGGGCGCCGGTTCTGATGCCGGAGCCGGAGCTAGTGCCGGAGCTGGTGCTGATGCCGGAGCCGGAGCCGGAGCCGGTACTGGAGCTGATGCCGGTGCTGATGCCGGTGCCGGTGCCGGTGCCGGAGCTGGAGCTGGAGCGGGAGCTGGTGCCGGAGTCGGTACTGGTACTGGTGCTGGAGCTGGAGCTGGAGCCGGTGCTGATGCCGGAGCTGGTGCCGGAGTCGGAGTCGGAGTCGGAGTCGGAGCCGGTGCTGGAGCCGGTGCCGGTGCCGGAGTCGGAGCTGGTGCTGAAGCCGGTGCTGGTGCCGCCGGTGCTGCGCGTCGCGGCGCTGATTCTGGTCGCGGCAGCGCGAGCGGGCTTGATCGCGGTGGCGCAGACGTGAGCCGTCCCGCCGCGGGTTCCGAGCGCTGGGCCGCGGATGCTGACCGGCGGAACGTGGGTGCCGCGCGTCGTGCCGCGGATGTCGAGCGTGCCGGTGCCGGTGCCGGTGCCGGCTCGCGCTCCGCCACCGAACGCCCCGGCCCGAGCGCGCATCCCGGCCCGCTCTCCAAACACGAGATGGCGGCCCTGGTCGCGCGCGACATCCCGGCCGGCGCGTTCGTCAACCTCGGCATCGGCCTGCCGACCCTCGTCGCCGACCACCTTGCCGCCGACTCCGGCGTCGTGCTGCACACCGAGAATGGCATGCTCAACATGGGCCCGGCGGCTCATGGCGCCGATGTGGACCCCGACCTCACCAACGCCGGGAAGGCGCCGGTGACCGAGCTGCCCGGGGCGTCGTACTTCCACCACGCCGACTCGTTCGCGATGATGCGCGGCGGCCATCTCGACTTCTGCGTCCTCGGCGGGTTCCAGGTCTCGGCGGCGGGCGACCTCGCCAACTGGCACACCGGCGAGCCGGACGCGATCCCGGCCGTCGGCGGGGCGATGGATCTGGCGATCGGCGCGCGCCGGGTGTTCGTCATGATGACGCTGTTCACCAAGGCCGGGGAGCCCAAGCTGGTGCCGCGGTGCACGTATCCGTTGACCGGCCTGGGATGCGTCGACCGGGTCTACACCGACCACGCGATCTTCGACCTCACGCCGGAGGGCGTCCTCGTCCGCGAGACCTTCGGCCTCACCATCGACGACCTGGCGAATCTCCTGGAGGTACCGCTCAGATGAGTGCTGAAGGACCGGTCGGCGCCGACCGGGAACAGGCCGTGACCGACGAGGTGCTCGCCAGCTTCGCCGGCACCGCCGACCCGCGGCTCCTGGAGATCCTGCAGGCTCTGGTGCGCCATCTGCACGGCTTCGCCCGCGAGGTCCGGCTCGGCCAGGGGGAGTGGGAGGCGGCGATCGACTTCCTCACCCGCGCCGGGCACATCACCGACGACCGGCGCCAGGAGTTCATCCTGCTGTCCGACGTCCTCGGGCTGTCCATGCTGACTGTCGCGATCAACGAGCCGAAGACGCCCGGCGCGACCGAGGCGACGGTCTTCGGCCCCTTCTTCGTCGACGGCGCGCCCGAGGTCCCGCTCGGCGGGGACCTGGCACGCGGCGCCGCCGGGACGCCGTGCTACGTGTCAGGGCACGTACTCGCCACCGACGGCACGCCGCTGGGCGACGTGCGCGTGGACGTCTGGGGCGCCGACGAGGACGGCTTCTACGACGTCCAGTACCCCGGCGAGCGCTCGGCCGGACGCGGACGGCTGCACACGGCGCCCGACGGCGGCTTCCGCTTCTGGACCGTCCTGCCGACGCCCTACCCGATCCCGCACGACGGCCCCGTCGGCGACCTGCTCACGGCCGCCGGCCGCAGCCCGATGCGTCCGGCGCACCTGCACTTCATGGTCACCGCGCCGGGTTACCGGACGCTGATCACCCACATCTTCGTCGCCGGCGACCCGTATCTGGGCTCTGACGCGGTGTTCGGAGTGAAGGACAGCCTGGTGGTCGAGGCCGGTCACCACGAGGGCGGCGAGGCGCCGGACGGATCCCGGCGCGCGGGGGCCTGGACGAGCATGGCCTACGACCTGGTGCTGGTGCCCGAGGACGCCGACTGACCACCTCCCTCAGCCCTCGTCGTCCTCCGGGAACGTCCGCGCCACGAAGGAACTGATATGACTCCGCATCAGGTTCCTGACCTCCTCGGTGTCACCCCGCATGGCGGCGGTCAGGATCGCCCGGTGCTCGGCCGCCTCGTGCTCCCACGACGCCCGCCGCGCCCACGCCGCGGCCGACACCAGCGCGGTCTGGTCGCGCAGGTCGTCCAGCGCCCGGACCAGCAGCGGGTTACCGCAGCCGAGGTACATCTCGCGGTGGAACGCGCGGTTGGCCAGCGAGCGCTCCGCGGCGTCGCCGGCCCGGTCGGCCGCCTCCAGGGCGGCGCGCGCCGCCGACCAGTCGGTGCGTCCGGCGACACTGCGTCCGGCGGCGGTCGGCTCCAGCAACAGGCGCATGTCGTAGATGGAGCGCGCGTGGGCCCGGTCGATCTCGCGGACCGTGGCGCCCTTGTAAGGGCTCATCGTCACCAGCCCGGTCCCGGCCAGCGTCTTGAGCGCCTCGCGCACCGGCGTCTTGGACACCCCGAGCTCGGCGGCCAGGTCGGTCTCGACCAGCGCCCGGCCGGGCTTGAGCTCCCCGGTCAGGATCGCGTGCTTGATCGCCTCCAGCACGGCCTCGGTGCGGGACGGGAGCGCGCCGGGGCTGGATCCGGCGGTTCCGAACAGCGCTTCCGGCATGGGGGGCTCCTGGCGGGCCGAGGATTCTCAGATCTCAGATATGAGATATCAGGGAAGCGTAGATGGCGCGGGGATCCAGGTCAAGAGCGGGAGATCATCGGCTTCGCCTCGCAGTACGACCGGCAATCCTTCCACGCTGATCCGGTCGCGGCGTAGCAGGGGCCGTTCGGCGTGTTCGTCGGTCGATCGCCGACTCGGGAGCGCAATCTGGGAGATGCCGGCGAACCCCGAATCCCAGTTGCATCGCAGTGTCATGCGTTAGTCGGCGAGACGGGTTGTTCGCCTGGTGCGGTGAGGAAGTTCGGGCTTTGAGAAGACGCAACGTACTGAAGATCGCCGCCGCCGCGAGCACGTCGGCCGGCGCGGGCCTGTTGGTGGTGGGCGAGGGCTCCGGGGCGCCTGGGGTCGCGACGGGGTTGGTCGTCCCCGCGGCCGCCGGGGTGGGGGAGGGCTCCGGCGAGCTGATGCCGGGCATGAAGGGCATGGCGGGCATGCCCGGTCTGCCGGCCGCCGGCGCCGTGGCGCCGCCCCCGGCGGTGCTGACGCCGTTCGTCGACGCGATGCCGCGCCTGGTGGACGCCGTCCCGGTGTCCTCGACGGCTGACACCGACCACTACGCCACTAGCATCGAGAACAGCTACGTGCAGCTCGCGCCCGGCAAGCCGACCGCCATCACCAGCTACGGCGGGGCCTTCATCGGCCCGCTGATCCGGGCCCAGCGCGGGCGGAAGGTCGCCGTCACCTACACCAACAACCTGACCGCCGGTGTCGTGGTGCACCTGCACGGCGGGCACGTGCCCTCGCCCAGCGACGGCTTCCCGACCGACGAGCTCGCCGCCGGGGCCTCGCGCACGTACACGTACCCGAACCTGCAGCGCGGCGCGACGCTGTGGTACCACGACCACCTCCACATGATGGAGGCGGTCAACGTCTACAACGGCCTGCACGGCGTCTACATCCTGCACGACCCGGCCGAGGACGTGCTGGACCTGCCCAGCGGACGTTACGACGTCCCGATCTTCCTGCGCGACGCCTACCTGGACGTGGACCACACGCTCTACTACGACCCGACGCTAACCTGGACGGCGCTGCTGGCCAACGGCAAAGCGCGGCCGTACTTCCCGGTCGGGCAGCGGCAGTACCGCTTCCGCCTCATCAACGGCTCCAACCACCGGACCCTGACACTCTCGCTGAGCGACGGCACGCCGCTGGCGCAGATCGCCGGCGACGGCGGCCTGCTGCCGGCCCCCTCGGTGGCGCCGCAGCTGGCGCTGAGCTCGGCCGAGCGCGGGGAAGTGCTCGTCGACTTCTCCGACTACCCGATGGGGACCCAGCTGTACCTGCAAGATTCGGCGCTGGGGCAGATCCTGCGCTTCGACGTCACCGAGACCTGCCCGCCGGAGTCCCGCAAGGCGGCCCTGCCGGCCAGCCTGGCCACGCTCCCGGTGCTGAAGCACCCCACCAACACGCGCGACATCACGCTCTCACTGTCGGCGGACACCAACTACTTCTACATCAACGGCAAGGTCTTCGACCCGAACGTGGTCATGGCCTCGATCCCGGTCGGCACGACGGAGATCTGGCAGGTCACGGACATCTCCGGCTGGGAGCACAACTTCCACATCCACCTGGTGCAGTTCCGGGTCCTGGACATCAACGGCGTGCCTCCGGGGCCGTCGATGCAGGGGCTCAAGGACACGGTGCCGATCCCGGCGAACGGGACAGTACGGTTGCAGGCGACGTTCTCGGACTACCCGGGGAAGTACGTCTTCCACTGCCATCTGCTGGAGCACGCTTCGTTCACCGGGATGATGGCGCGGATGGACATCACGGCTTAGGCGTCGGCGTGGATTCCGTGCGTCCGGCCGTGGATCTCGTAGAGTGGCCTCTCGTAAGGTGCGTAAAGCGAGGAGGCCGAGGGCTGTCATGAAGTACCTGCTCCTGATCTACGGCAACGAGGAGAAGTGGGCTTCGATCCCGGAGGAGATCCTGGAGAAGGAACGCGCCAAGCAGGACGCCTGGAACAAGCGCTACCACGGCACCGGCGAGCTGCTCGGGGCCTACGGCCTCGGCGGCGAGAGCGAGGCCTCGCTGGTGCGGACCAAGGACGGCACTCCGTTCACCACCGACGGACCGTACCTGGAGGCCAAGGAGTTCGTCTGCAGCCTGTACCTCCTGGACGTAGCGTCGGCCGAGCGGGCCCGCGAGATCGCGGGGGAGATGCCCTGGGCGGCCGACAGCGGGGTCGAGGTCTGGCCGGTCCTGCACGACGCGTTCGGTGCGGGGCCCGACGCCGAGGACTGAATCGCACGGCCGGAGATGCCCGATTTCGGCACCCCAACGGACGATATGCGGTGACGCCGTGTGGCGGTCGCGATCTGGACGGGAGCCGGACATGCAGCCTTTCCGTGTCGAGATACCCCAAGCAGACCTGGACGACCTGCAGCGGCGACTGGCCGCCGTGCGCTGGCCGGTCGGGCTGCCCGAAGCCGGCTGGGACCGAGGCGTCCCGCCGGACTACCTCCGGGATCTGGTCCGCTATTGGCAGACCGACTACGACTGGCGAGCCGTCGAGACCCGTCTGAACCGCTTCCCGCAGTACCGGGACGAGATCGACGGCGCCGGCGTGCACTATCTGCACGTCCGCTCGCCCGAGCCGGACGCCACCCCGATGCTGATCACGCACGGCTGGCCCGGCTCGTTCCTGGAGTTCGAGGAGATCATCGGCCCGCTGACCGACCCGCGCGGGCACGGCGGCGACCCGGCCGATGCCTTCCACCTGGTCATCCCCGCGATCCCGGGCTTCGGGTTCTCCGGCCCGCACGGGCTGCCGGGGTGGACCGTGCAGCGCACCGCCGCGGCCTGGGCCGAGCTGATGGAGCGGCTCGGCTATGACCGGTACGTGGTGCAGGGCGCCGACTTCGGCGCGGCGGTCTCCATGGTGCTCGCGCACGCCCGCCCCGAGCAGGTCAGTGCACTGCATCTGAACATGCTGGTCATCCTGCCCAGCGGCGAGCCGGGGGAGCTGGGCGGCCTGACGGACGAGGAGCAGCACCGGCTGACGCTGCTGGACCGGTTCGTCGCTGAGTTCTCCGGCTCGATGAAGCTCCAGTCGACGCGCCCGCACACCATCGCCTACCCGCTGGCCGACTCGCCGGTGGGGCAGCTGGCGTGGATCGTGGAGAAGTTCAAGGACTGGGCCCAGGCGCCGAACGTCCCCGAGGACGCGGTGGACCGGGACGTCCTACTGACGATCGCGTCGATCTACTGGTTCACCAACACCGCCGGATCCTCGGCGCAGTTCTACTACGACAACCTCCCCTTCCTGCCGAAGGCCGGAGTGACCGGGCGCCTCAATCCGATCTCCCAGCCGCTCGGCATCGCGGTCTACCCCGGCGCGCTGTTCAAGCCGATCCGCCGCTTCGTCGACCGCGACTTCCCCACGCTCGTGCACTGGCGGGAGTACGACCGGGGCGGCCACTTCGCCGCGCTGGAGGAGCCCGACCTGTTCGTCGAGGACCTGCAGGCGTTCGGCCGACAGCTGAAGAAGCCGTGAGGGGCGTGCGGCGATGACGACGACCACTGAGGCTTCTGAGACCCCCGCGACTCCCCAGAACGAGACGTTCCGCGAGATCGGCGCCCGGTTGAGCAACTGGGGCCGTTGGGGCGTGGAGGACGAGCGCGGGACCGCCAACCTGATCACCCCGGAGCGCCTGATCGCCGCGGGGAAGCTGATCCGGCGGGGAAAGGTGTTCGACCTCGGCATCCCGGTCGCCGCGGACGGCCCGAACGGCACCTTCCGGCAGAACCCGCTCCACGTCATGCTCGAAACCGGCCAGGGGCAGCAGGTCCCGTGCGGGACCCGGTATTCGGACGACTACATCCTCATGCCGTTGCAGAGCTCGACGCAGTGGGACGCCCTGGCGCACGTGTACTACGACGACCGGCTCTACAACGGCTTCGCCGCGTCCTCGATCACTGTGAAGGGCGCGGGGCGTTGCTCGATCGACAAGCAGGCCAAGGGGATCGCCGGCCGGGGCGTGCTGCTGGACGTGGCGGCGCTGCACGGCGTGGAGTGGCTGCCCGCCGGGACGGTGATCACGCCCGCGGACCTGGACGCCGCCGCCGAGCGCCAGGGCGGAGTGCAGGTCGGCGCCGGCGACGTCCTGCTGGTGCGGACCGGCTGGCGCCGCAAGTTCCTGACCGAGCACGACTCGGCGAAGTTCCTGGCCGGGGAGCCGGGCTTGGGGATGGGGTGCTGCGAGTGGCTCAAGGACCGCGACGTGGCCGCGGTCGCCTCGGACAACTGGGCGCTGGAGGTGCTGCCGGGGGAGGTGCCGGGGGAGTTCCTGACCGTGCACCTGGTGCTGATCCGCGACATGGGCATGACGCTCGGCGAGCTGCTGGACCTGGAGGAGCTGGCCGCGGACTGCGAGGCCGACGGGGTGTGGGAGTTCTTCTTCACCGCGCCGCCGCTGAAGGTGACCGGCGGGGTGGGGACGCCGATCAATCCGTTGGCGCTGAAGTGACGCGGTGAGTGTTCCCAGCTCCGGCCGCCGGCCCTGATGAAGGGTCGGCGGCCGGATCGTGTTGTCACGAGGCCGCTGCCGCGCCGTCGTGACGGACGGCGTGGCAGCGGCTGGTGTCGCAGGCTTCTTACTGCTTGCTGCCTACTGCCGGATGGCCCCGGTCGCAGGATTGAACCGCCCGGCCGGCAGGTTCTTGCCGCGCCGGCGCGCCGAGAACTCCAGGTACCACTGCGCGGCCAGCAGGTTGACGATCCACGCGCCCCAGCTGGTGCCCTCCACCAGGATCTCGGTGTTCACTTGCAGGCCCCAGTGCAGGATCATCATGAAGACGATGCGGCCGTAGGTCGTGAACAGCGCGAGCGAGAAGCTGTAGATCATCCAGCGGCGGTGCTCGGCGTAGCGGCGCAGGCGGGCTTTGCGCCACGCGTAGAGCGTCGTGCCCAGCCACAGGACCGCGCCGCAGGCCAGGCCGGTGCTGCCCTGGTTGGCGCGGTGTGGGATCAGCACGAAGAGCACGATCAGTGTCGTCGGGACCACGGCGCCGAACACGTACACCCGGCCGACCCAGCGGTGCACCCTCGGGTGCGTGCGCCGCAGGTACGGCCAGACCTGGAGCATCATCGTCACCAGGGCCAGGTTGCCGGTCACGACGTGCGCGATCAGGAACGCCAGGTGCGGGTGGAAGCCGGGGTCGAGCTGGACGCGGGCGTCGTCGGGGTTCGTGGTGAAGTAGTGCGGGAACGCGTAGAGCACGTTGAACAGCACGGTCCCGCCCAGGACGGCGTACCAGGGGTAGTACCTCTTCCACCACGGCCGTTCCCCGCGCACCGCGGGCTGCTGGTCGGCGTCGGGGTCCTCCGGGGGGTTGATCTGGAGGCCGGTCTGTTGCGTGTTCTGAGACATGCCTGTCCTCGGCTCTCTCACGGCTGGGGTGAAACGCAGGTTGAGCATCGGCCCTGAGGACCGGTGCGGGCATCTTCGTATGTGCCGTGCGGCGCCACCGGTTTCTGATGTTCTTTCAGAATGCTCATCCTGGCCGGGAACCCGATTTTCGGCCGGAAACGCTGGTTGACTCTCCTCCGCGTCTCGACGACGGAAGGTGGGAAACATGACCTCAAGCCCTTGGCGCGGCCCCGGTCTGGGCACGGTGACCACGTTCCTGGCGGGGTGGAACAGCTTAGCCGTGCTGGTTTTCCTCGGGCCCCGGCAGCGCGTCTCGGCCGCGGTGCTGGTCGGGATCGCCGCCGCGTTCGACGTCGCCGCCGCGGCGGCCGTCGGCGCCGGCACGGTGTGGAGCAGGCGAGTCGGAAGCCGGGCGGCCCTCACGTCCGGATCCGCCGTCTTCGCCCTGGCCTCCGCCGGCTGCGCGCTGGTGTCCGCGCCGTCGCTGCTGGTCGTGGCCCGGGCGGTGCAGGGGATCGCGGCGGCGCTGATGGTCGCCGCGGCGTTCGAGGCGCTAGCCGGGCTGCCGGGGCCGGCCGAGTTAGGGTCTGGGACCGGGTCCGGGCCGGGGCCTGGTGTCGGCGGCGGTGGCAGTGGCAGTGGCAGTGGCGGGTTCCAGACCGGCGGGGTCGGCGCGGTGTTGGTGTGCGGGCCCTTATTGGCGGGAGCCGCCGCGACGGTGCACGGCTGGCGCTGGGTGTTCTGGGGAGATGCGATCGCGGGGGCGGCGGTGTGCTTCGTCGTTCTGGTGCGCGGCGGTCGTGCTGTCTCGCCTGAATCCCGGCCAGGGCCCGTGTCTGTTCCCGCGTCTGCGACTGACGGCGACGATTGCGCCTCCACCGATCGCGCGCGCCAGCCCCGGGACCTCTTCGACCTGCTCGGTCTGGTGCTGATCACGGTCGCCGTGGCCGGGCCGGTCGCGGCGCTGGACGAGGCCGCGTCCGTGGGCTGGGGGAACATCAGGACCCTGGCTCTGTTGGCGGCCGGACTCGTGGCGCTGGTGCCGATCCTGGTGTGGCAGACGCCGCTGGGCGCGCTGTACGGCCGGGCGTTCGTCGCGGCGCAGGTCGCCGATCTGTGCCTGTTCGCGGCCACGGCGGGCACGCTGTTCCTGCTCGTGCAGTACTTCCACGTGGTCGCGGGCTCCGGGCCGCTGGGTGTGGGGCTGCGCATCGTGCCGTGGTCGGCGGCGGTCGCGGTGGTGCTGCCGGTGTCGGCCTCCGTGGACGTCGGCGCGCGCGGCATGCGCAGGCTGATAGCGGCCGGGATGGCGCTGGACGCGATCGGGCTGCTCGGGCTGGCTACCCTGGTTCGCGGTCGGCAGACCGGCTGGTGGCTGGCGTTATCGCTGGTGGTGAGCGGTGCCGGGGTGGGGCTGGCAATGCCGGCGGCGCGGCGGGCGGCGGTCACCGTGGCCGGGCTGCGGCAGCCCGAGGGGGTCGTCGGCGGCCTCGGGGCGGTGCGCTGGGCCGGCGTCGGGCTCGGGATCGCGCTGCTCGGGGCGGTGGTGGTGGCACGCGGCGGGCTCGGGTCGGGCGGCTGGGGCTCGGCGTCAGCCTCGGCGTCAGGCTCAGCGTCTGGCTCAGCGTCGGGCTCAGCGTCGGGCTCGGCGTCGGGCTCGGCGTCGGGCTCGGCGTCGGGCTCGGCGTCAGGCTCGGCGTCAGGCTCGGCCTCAGCCTCAGCCTCGGCCTCGCGGGGCGCGGCTCCGGCGGTCGCGGCGGCAGCGCTGCTCGCGGCAGTCGGCGCGGTGGCCGCACTGACGCTTCCGGCCCGGGAGCGTCCGCCGACGGCGCCGGTGTTCTCGCGGCCCCACCCGGGGGCGTGAGAGTCGCGCCGCAGGTCAGGGCCCGGACCGGCCTTCGGTGGGCGGCAGTCGTCTGATTCGGACCTCGGTTCCCATCGTTCCCGCCGGCTGCGGTGTGCGCATGTCCGAGAGTGCGGCGTCGACCCGCGCACAGGTCGGCGCCGCCGGCACATTCGAAGATGCCTCCCTCGTGTCCCCGGCGTGACGCTGGGCGCGCCGCACCAGCGTTTTCACAGGAGGACACCATGACCAGCCAGACTCTTACCGAGCAGGACCGGGCCGCCGCGGCCGCGGTCCCGGCCCGCATCATCGAGGCCTGGGGCCGCAACGACGCCGCGGCCTTCGGCGAGATCTTCACCGAGGACGGGACGATGATCCTGCCCGGCGTCTTCCGGCAGGGACGCGAGGAGATCAGCGCGTTCATGGCGGAGGCGTTCACCAGCTTCCTGAAAGGCACCCGCGTGACCGGCGCCCCGATCGCGATCAAGCCGCTGGGCGCCGACACCGTCCTCCTGATCACCGCCGGCGGCGTCCTGCACGCGGGCGAGAAGGAGGTGGCCGCCGAACGCGCCATCCGCGCCTCGTGGCTGCTGGCGCGGCGCGACGGCGAGTGGCTGCTGACGGCCTACCAGAACAGCCCGGCGAACCAGGCGGGCTGAACAAAGGGCTCGGTGGGGAACAGCCCGCGGTCGCCTGCGCCGGATTCGGCGCCGGTGGCCGCGGGCTGTGTCGTGGGCCGTGTCGTGGTTTGCGCGTCGGCGGCTCCAGGACGGCCGCACTCCAAAAGATGCCGGGTGTTCCCCGTCACCGCCATTGTGCAGGTAGGGGACCGCTCGCTACGAATCAGAGTCCTGATGCACAGCGTCGGCGCGGTCTGTCCGATCCCCGTGAATCCTGCCGCCTGATGGAGGCTGCCCATGACCGATCCCGCATACCGGGACGCCCCGGCGACCGAGGTCCAGCAAGGGCTGTGGCTGCTGCGTGCGCTCGGGCAGGAGCCGGCGGCGCGGTGCCGGGTGTACCGGGTGGTCGGCGACCTGGACGTGGCGGCGCTGGCCGAGGCGTGGCGCTCGCTCGTCGACCGGCACGAGGGGCTGCGTTCGGCGCTGGTGCTGCAGGACGGGGCGCCGGTGCGTAGGGTCTGGGCACGCTCCGGGTCCGAGGCGTTCCGCACCCGCGAGACAGACGCGCAGGTGTGCGGGCCGGCCGATGCCAACGAGTCGGACCCGGCCGAGGTCCCGGCTCGCGCGCAGCTGACCGTCACCCGGCGCGGGCCCGAGGAGCACCAGATCCACCTGGCGGTTCCCGGCGCGTTCGCCGATGAGGACTTCGTGGACACGCTGGTCGAAGAACTCTCCGAGCTCTGCGCCGGGCGCGCACTCCGCACCGACACTGTCGCGGGCACTGTCGCGGCCAGTGCGAATGCCCAGGCGTCCGACGACCCCGAGGCCCTGGCCTGGTGGGTCAACGCCCTGACTCCCCTCCCCAGCGAACTCCCGCTCCCCGCAGACCGCCCGCGCCCGGACCGCAGCTCCGGACGCTGGGGAACCGTCAGCGCCCCGCCCGACCCCGACCTCGGCCGCGCCGTCGCCCGCTGCGCCGAGGCCAGCCGCAGCAGTCCCTCCGTCGTGATGCTCACCGGATTCCAGGCGCTCCTGCACCGCTACACCGGAGGCGACCGGGTGGCCGTCGCGGTCCCGGTCTCGCAGCGCGGGGCGGGCGCGGCGGCGAACGTCCTGATCCTGCCCGCCGATATCGAGCCCGGGCAGAGCTTCAAGGACGTCCTGGAACACGGCACCACGCTGGCCGCCGAGGCGATGGCCCGCCGCGCCGTGCCGCTGGCCCGGGTGCTCGGGGCGCTCCCGATCGTGCGTGAGGTGCGGCGGGTGCCGTTGGGCGACGTCGTGTTCGACTATCGCGGCCGACCGCGCTCGGTCCTGGCCATCCCCGGCGCGGTCGTCGAGCCCGGCCCGGACCACGGCGGCCCGGCGCCCGCGGACCTGGTCCTGCGGGTCGACGACGGCGGGAGCGGCCCGGCCGTCACCGTCCTCTACGACGCCGACCAGTTCGAGCCGGCGACCGCCCGGATGATCCTGCGCCAGTTCCGCACCCTGCTCCGGCACGCCGGCCGGGCCCCCGACACCGCCGTCGGCGAGCTGACGCTCGACGGCGCCGGCGAGGCGGCGCGCGCCGCCGTCGAGGCGGACCGGCGGGCCGACGACGGCGCGCCCGGCCACACGATCGTGGAGGCGATCCGGCGGCTGGCATCGCAGGATCCTGATGCCGTGGCCATCGACAGTCACGACGGGACGCTGACCTACCGCGAGCTGTATGCCGCAGCGATTCAGGTCGCCGAGGATCTGCACGCTGCCGGGGTGCGAGAAGGCGATGCCGTCGTCGTGCGGCTGCCGGTGGGAGCGCGTCAATATGCTGCGTTGCTCGGAGTGCTGGCAGCCGGTGCGCATCTGACCTGGTTCGGGGTCGCCGACAGCGGGGAGCGTGGCCGGGCCGTCGTCGGGGCGCTGAAGCCCGCTGCGATGCTGGTGGCCGACGCGGCCGACCCCGACGAGTTCGTCGCCTGGTACCGCAGGACCACCGGCGGTCGGGTCGTCGCCGTCGCCACTGCCGTCGCGGAGCCCAAGCCAACGCTGCCGGCCCCAACCCCCCACCTCACCGACCGCGCCTACGTAGCCTTCACCTCCGGCACCACCGGCGTCCCGAAAGGCATCGCCCAAACCCACGCCGCCCTCGCGCAGTTCGCCGCCTGGATGGCCGCCGAGTTCGAGATCGGCCCCGGCGTCCGCGTCGCGCAGTGGGTCGCCGCCGAACATGACCCCGCCCTGGCCGAGACTTTCGCAGCACTCGGATCCGGCGCCACCCTGTGCCCGGTCCCCGAGAAGATCCGTGCCAACCCCGAACGCCTCCTGGACTGGCTGGCCGCCGAACGCATCGGCGTCCTCCAGACCGTGCCGAGCTTCGCCCGCGAACTGCTCCGCGTCCTCACCGGCCGGCACTCCGCCGAACGCCTCGGCACCCTCAGGGTCCTGCTTCTCACGGGCGAAGCCCTGCCCGCAGAGCTCGCCGACGGCCTCCTGGCCGCACTGCCGCTGGTCCACGTCGCCAACCTCTACGGCCCGACCGAGACCGTCGCCGCGACCTGGCACCCGGTGCGCCGCCGCGCAGTCCAGATCAACACCCTGACCGGCATCGAGGCGGCGAGCACGGCAGCGACCATGGCTGCGCGCAGGGCCTCGGGCACCGTCCCGATCGGCCGTCCCATCCCCGGCCGCGGCATCCTCATCCTCGACGAATCCGATCGCGTCTGCCCGGCCGGCGTCACCGGCGAGCTGGTCGTCACCGGCGCCTACGTCGCCGACGGCTACCTCGGCGCCCACGACCACGCCGCTCATGACCACGCCGCCTTCACGCGTCTGCCCGGTATCGACGCCCACTGCTACCGCACCGGCGACCTGGCGCGCCGCCGCCCCGACGGCGCCCTGGAATACCGGGGCCGCAAGGACAGCCAGGTCAAGCTCTACGGCAACCGCCTGGAGCTCACCGACGTCGAGGCGGCTCTGGCCGGCCACCCCACCGTCGCCGAGTGCGCGGTCGTCGCCGTGGCCGACCGCGACGGCCTGGCCGTCCGCCTGGTGGTCTGCGTCGTCCCGCAGCGCGGACCCGACGGCCGGCCGGAGGGCTCCCCGGACCAGTGGCGCACCCAGCTGCGCCGCCGCTTCGGCCGGGCCCTGCTCCCGGCGCTCTACCGCACGCTGGACCGCCTTCCGCGCACCGTCACCGGCAAGGTGGACCGTCCGCAGCTGGCGCGCAGCGTCGCCGCCGCCGAGCGTGACGCCGCGGCGCGGCGCCCGGCCGCCGGGACCGAGGCCGAGCTCGCCGCGATCTGGGCGTCCCTGCTCGGGGCGCCGCCGGAGCACGCCGACCAGAGCTTCTTCGCGCTCGGCGGCAGCTCCCTGATGGTCCCGCGGCTGCTGCACCAGGTGCGCCGGCGCCTCGCGGCCGATGTGACCGTCCCCCAGTTCTACGCCCATCAGAGCCTGGCCGCGCTGGCGGCTTTGGTCGACCGAACCAGATGAAGGAGAACGTCGTGTCCACCCCCAATAGCGAGGTCGTCAGCGCGCCAGTCGCGCCTGTTGTTCTCGACGGCGAGACGCTCGACATCCCGGGCGTGCGCAGCGTGGCCGAACAGCGGGCCGAGGTCACCCTGACGCCGCAGTCGCTGGCCAAGGCCGGCAAGAGCCGCGCCGTGTTCGAGGACGTGGTCCGCGCCGGGATCCCGGTCTACGGCGTCACCACCGGTTACGGCGAGATGATCTACATGCTCGTCGACCCCTCGCGCGAGACCGAGCTGCAGACCAACCTCGTGCGCAGCCACAGTGCCGGCGTCGGCGCGCACTTCCCCGAGGACCAGGCGCGCGCCATCGTCGCCACCCGGCTGAACGCCCTGGCGAAGGGCTACTCGGCGGTGCGCCCCGAGATCCTGGAGCGGCTGGCGCTGTATCTGAACACCGGCCTGATCCCGGCGATCCCGGAGATCGGCTCGCTGGGGGCCAGCGGCGACCTGGCGCCGCTGTCGCACGTGGCCGCCACGGTCATCGGCGAGGGCTACTTCCTCGGCCCGGACGGCCCGCGGCCGGTCGCGCCGGTGCTGCGCTCGCTCGGGATCACCCCGCTGGAGCTGAAGTTCAAGGAGGGCCTGGCGCTGATCAACGGCACCTCGGCGATGACCGGGCTCGGCGCGCTGGTCGCCGGCCGGGCGCTGGAGCAGGTGCGGCACGCCGAGATCGTCTCGGCGCTGCTGGTCGAGGCGGTGCGCGGGTCGATGGGGCCGTTCCAGCCCGAGGGCCACGACGTCGCCCGGCCGCACCCCGGTCAGATCGACACCGCGGCGAACATGCGGGCCCTGCTGCGCGGCAGCGGGCTCACGGTGGAGCACGCCGACCTGCGGCGCCAGGTGGCCGCGGCCAAGGGCGACGGGGACGTCACCCGGACCGAGATCTACTTGCAGAAGGCGTACTCGTTGCGGGCCATGCCGCAGGTGCTCGGCAGCGTCCGGGACACCCTGGGGCACGTCACGGCGCGGGTGCAGACCGAGCTGAACTCCGCGAACGACAACCCGCTGTTCTTCGAGGACCACGAGGTCTTCCACGGCGCGAACTTCCACGGCCAGCCGGTGGCCTTCGTCATGGACTTCACCACCATCGCCCTGACCCAGCTCGGGGTGCTGGCCGAGCGGCAGCTCAACCGGGTGCTGAACCGGCACCTGAGCTACGGCCTGCCGGAGTTCCTGGTGGCCGGCGACCCCGGGCTGAGCAGCGGCTACGCCGGCGCGCAGTACCCGGCCACGGCGCTGGTCGCCGAGAACCGGACGATCGGCCCGGCCAGCACCCAGAGCGTGCCGTCCAACGGCGACAACCAGGACATCGTCAGCATGGGCCTGATCGCGGCCCGCAACGCCCGGCGGGTGCTGGCCAACAACCAGTACATCCTGGCCGTGGAGTTCCTGGCCGCGGCCTCGGCGGTGGACGTCTCCGGGCGCTACGACGGCCTGGGCCCGGCCGGCCGCGCCGCCTACGACGCGGTGCGCTCGCTGGTGCCGCCGCTGAACCAGGACCGGTACATGGCCGACGACATCGAGACCGTCGCCGCGGCGCTGACCCGCGGGGAGTTCATCGCCGCCGTCGAGAACTGCGGCGTCGAGCTGCGCTGACACCGGCGTCCGGGCGGGCCGCCGCGCGGTCCGCCCGGACCGACAGGAGGGCAGGACAGCAATGGCCACTCGGCCGATGACCGGCGAGGAGTACGTGGACAGCCTTCGCGACGGTCGCGAGGTCTACGTCTACGGCGAGCGCGTCAAGGACGTCACGGCGCACCCGGCGTTCCACAACCCGGTGCGCATGACCGCCCGGCTCTACGACGCGCTGCACGACGAGCGCTACCGCGACGTCCTGACCTGCCCGGTCGACGGCGGCGGCGAGGGCTACACCCACCGCTTCTTCACCACGCCGCACAGCGCCGAGGACCTGGTCGCGGCGCAGGGCGCGATCGCGCAGTGGGCGCGTCTGAGCTACGGCTGGATGGGCCGCAGCCCCGACTACAAGGCCTCCTTCCTGGGCACGCTCGGCGCGAACGCCGAGTTCTACGGGCCCTACGCCGACAACGCGCGGCGCTGGTACCGGGAGTCGCAGGAGAAGGTCCTGTACTGGAACCACGCGATCGTGCACCCGCCGGTGGACCGGAACCTGCCGCCGGACGAGGTCGCCGACGTGTTCGTGCACGCCGAGGCCGAGACCGACGCCGGGCTGGTGGTCAGCGGGGCCAAGGTGGTGGCCACCGGCTCGGCGCTGACGCACTACAACTTCATCGCGCACTACGGCCTGCCGATCCGCAAGCGGGAGTACGCGCTGGTGGCGACGGTGCCGATGGACGCGCGGGGCGTGAAGCTGATCTGCCGGCCTTCGTACAGCGCGGCTGCGGCTGTGGCCGGGAGTCCGTTCGACTATCCGTTGTCGTCGCGGCTGGACGAGAACGACACCATCCTGGTCATGGACAAGGTGCTGATTCCCTGGGAGAACGTCTTCATCTACGGGGACCTGGGCAAGGTGCAGATGTTCACGGCCCGGTCTGGGTTTCCGGAGCGGTTTACCTTTCACGGCTGCATTCGGCTCGCGGTGAAGCTGGAGTTCCTGGCCGGGCTGCTGTCCAAGGCGCTGGAGGTCACCGGGACGCGGGATTTCCGGGGCGTGCAGAGCCGGATGGGGGAGGTGCTGGCCTGGCGGAACCTGTTCTGGGGGCTGGCGGATGCGGCTGCGCGGAATCCGGTGCCGTGGAAGGACGGGGCGGTGTTGCCGAATCCGGACTATGGGATGGCTTATCGGTGGTTCATGCAGGTGGGGTATCCGCGGATCCGGGAGATCATTCTGCAGGATGTTGCCAGTGGGCTGATTTACGTGCCCTCCAGTGCGGAGGACTTTCGGAATCCGCAGACGCGGCCATATCTGGACAAGTACGTGCGCGGGTCGGGTGGGGTCACGGCGGTGGAGCGGGTCAAGCTCATGAAGCTGCTGTGGGACGCCGTCGGGAGTGAGTTCGGCGGGCGGCATGAGTTGTATGAGCGCAACTACTCGGGGAACCACGAGAACACTCGGGTCGAGCTTTATACCGCGCAGCTGGCGTCTGGGCAGTTGCGGGGGTACGAGAAGTTCGTCGAGCAGTGCTTGGACGAGTACGACCTGGACGGGTGGACGGTGCCGGATCTGGAGTCGTTTCCTGATCTCAGGGGGCTGACGAACCGGCCTTGATGGGCCGGTTGTAGCCAGCAAGGCCGAAGATGCCCCGGCGGGCGGCCGGTGGCGAGAGTTGACACGTATCCACGTTTCGCGAACCGCGAACCTCCAAGGAGCTTTCATGCCCGACACGAACGCGCCGTCGCGCCAGGAACTGCTCGGCCGCGCGACCGACCTGGTCCCCCTGTTGCAGAAGAACGCGCCGTGGATCGAGGAGAACCGGCGCCTGCCCGACGACGTGGTGGGCGCGCTCACCGACGCCGGGCTGCTGAAGATGCGGGTGCCCAAGCACTACGGCGGCTACGAGTCGCCGATGCGCACCGTCGCCGACGTGGTGTCCGAGCTGGCGCGCGGCGACGGCTCGACCGGCTGGACCGCCGCGGTGTGGGCGATCAGCTCCTGGATGGCCGGGATGTTCCCCGACGCGGTTCAGGACGAGGTGTTCGGCGAGGCCGACGTGCGGATCAGCGGGATCCTGAGCCCGACGGCGGTCGGCGTGCCGACCGAGGGCGGCATCGTGCTGAACGGCAAGTGGGCATTCAATACGGGCAGCCGGCAGAGCGCGTGGAACACCAACGCGGCTGTGCGCGCGCACCCGGACGGCTCGTTCGAGCCGATCATGGTGCTGATCCCGCTGTCGGAGCTGACGGTTGTGGACGACTGGCACACGGCGGGCATGCGCGGCTCCGGCAGCGTGAGTACGGTGGCGCAGGATCTGTTCGTGCCGGACGCGCGGATCCTGTCGATGCCGCCGGTCCTGGCCGGCGTGCATCAGCTGGGTCGCAACGCGGGGAGTGCGGTGTATCAGGCCCCGTTTATGCCGACGGCGTGCACCACAGTGGCCTCGGTGGCGTTGGGCTTGGCGCGGGCGGGGCGCGAGGCGTTTTTTGAGCGGCTGCCTGGGCGCAAGATCAGCTACACGGCGTACGAGAACCAGGCCGAGGCTCCGATCACGCACCTGACCACCGCCGACGCCATCACCCGCATCGACGAGGCGGAGTTCCACGTCATGCGCGCCGCCGGGATGCTGGACGACAAGGCGGCGGCCGGGGAGCAGTGGACGCTGGAGGAGCGCGCGAAGGCGCGGTTGGATTTGGGCGCGGCGACGCAGCGTTCGAAGGAGGCGGTGGATCTGCTCAATTCGGCGAGCGGGGGGTCTTCGGTGTACTCGACGGTGCCGATTCAGCGGATTCAGCGTGATGTGCAGACGCTGACGCTGCACGCGATCATGCATCCGGCGACGAATTTGGAGTTGTACGGGCGGGTGTTGTGCGGGTTGGAGCCGAATACGCATTACATCTGAACACCTGAGGGGTGGCTGGGGAGTGGGCTGGGGGAGTGCCGTCGCGCCGGGTTCGGGGCGGCGGCACTTTTGCCGTTGGTGGGTTGTGTGGTGGTGTCGGGCTGGGTGTGGGTGGGGAGGGGGCTCGGTTGAGGTGCCGGGGTGCGGGTGGTTTGTGGTTTTACAGGCGAGTTTTACGGCTTCGCGCAGGGGTTGATGACCTCGCTGGGGGGGCAGTTCGGCTGTGCCCCGCATGTCGCGCTGGCGGCCGCCGGTTTTCGTGGACACGACCACGCGGCGGTTCAGGTCTCTGCGGTGGTCCGTTGGCGGCTGGCGGTTTTCGTGTCCACGATCGCGCGCCGGTCCGAGTCACTGCGCATGTCGTAGGCGGCAATCGTTGGGCGTGGTGGGCACCTTGAGGCCTCCGGCGGGCGCTCTACAGCGAGGGGGCGACCCGCGCGTCCGGCGCTTCGGCGGCGGCCCGCGACTGCTCGGCTTCTTATCCGCTGTTGCCTGCGTTGCGCTGCTTGCTGGCGGTGTTGCTTGTGGTCGCCGGGTCCTGGGTCCCTCGCCACGTCGTCGCCTTACGGAACCAGCCCGGTTCGGCGGCGTCAAGCCGGATCACACCTGCTGTGGTCCGGCTCCGTCCGGCTGGACACCACCAAACCGGCCAGGTTGGCTTCGCCCGCCGACGCGGCGAGGGACCCAGAACCAACACCCCGCATGGTCCGGTCGGACACGACGAACCACACCACCGGTCGCGCCGGCCCGGCGGCTGTCTCGCTGCGGCGGCTCTGACTCAAGCCGTCGTCCAGACTCCCGCCAGTCCCGGCTGGAAGACCAGCCCCAGCGGGGGCACCGGGTGCGTTGCCCGGCGGTCGAACTCCGGTAGCGACAGCAGGGTCGGTAGGTCCGTGACCTCGGCGGGGCGTAGTTCCAGGTCCACGTTGACGTTGCCGCCGCCGCGTTGCACCAGTGCGTGTGCCGTTGCTACGGCCAGTTGCTGTGGTTGGGGGTGGGGGCGGTGCGGGGTGGGTGGTACTGCGGTGGCGCGGATGTGCCAGTGGCCGGGTGGGAGTGCGGTGAGGTGGTAGGGGCCGGGGGCGGCTAGGACGTCGCGGGCGATGGGGGCGCCGCGGGGGATGGGGCCGGTGAAGGCTGCGATGTAGATGCGCATGCCGGGGGTTTGGAGGGGGACGCGGATCAGGCCTCGCATGCTGCCTCGGCGGGGGGTGGGGTGTTGGGTGCAGGTGAGGGGGCGTGGTTCGGGGTCGAGGGCCAGGGTGCGGTAGCGCTCCGGTCGGGCTCCGACGCGGGTGGTGAAGGTGCGGTCGAAGGTGCGTGGGTTGTGGTAGCCGGTCTCGAAGGCGATGTCGGTGACGCTCAGGGTGGTCTCCGACAGCAGGCGTTTGGCCTGGTACATGCGGATCGCGGCCAGGAAGCGCAGGGGGGAGGTGCCGGTCTGGGCCCGGAACGCCCGGGACAGGCGGAACGGGCTCAGATCCGCGGATTGTGCGACGGCGGACAGGGAAAGCGGTTCACGATGGCGGTCCCACAGGGTCACGATCGCGCGCTCGACGGCCGCTCGGAGGAGGGGGTCGGTGGAAAGGGTGGTCTCGGCGCTCTGCATCCCCGGCTCCGGTTGATGATGGCCACTGCCTCGCGTTCGGTGCGCCGCGCCTGGCGCCGACTGTTACCCGAGGTCTGCGCACCGGCGTCGGACTGAGGCGCTCTACCTGGTCGGTCACTCGTGGTGGAGGGTAGTCATGTGACACATCTATGGCAATGCGTCACCCTCGGTGATCGGTGGCGCCGCGCTGCTGTCCGGACCAGCGGTGGAGTGCATCAGGCCCCTGCGGTGCCGGCCAGTCGGACGGCCTGCGTCCAGGAGGCGTCGCGGGCCGCCGTCTGCCCGTCCGGTGCCGGCGCCCCGTAGCGGACGTCGATGCCCCGTTCGCGGGCCGCGCGTACGATCCCGGGCATCGCCCGCTCGGTCAGGGCCGCGATCGTGAATGCCGGGTTGACCAGCAGTGCGCCGGGGACTGCGGAGCCGTCGGTGACGAAGATGCCCGGGTGCCCGCGTAGTTCGTGCGTGTCGTCCAGGGCCGAGGTGGCCGGGTCGTCGCCGATCCGGCATGAGGACAGCGGGTGCACGGTGTACGCGCCGACCACGTCGTTGGTCCACGGTCGTACCTCGGCGAGCCCGTCCTTTTCCAGTACCCGCTTGATCTCGGCGTCTGAAAGTTCCCATCCGCGCAGCGTGTTCGCCGTCGGGCGGTACGTCAGCGGGCCGAAGCCGAGCATCTGCTGGGAGAAGCGGGTGGCGTTCCCGGTCGGCGGCGGGGGGCCGAAGACGCCCTCGTTGTCGTCCTCGCTCGTGGTGAAGATGGTCAGCCAGGACTGCCAGCGCTCGACGATCTCCTTCTTGCGCGGCCCGAACCAGGCCGGGACGGAGGCGTCCGCGTGCGGCGTCTGGGCCAGGATCGTGCCCAGCCCCGGCGGGAAGTACAGCTGCTCCAGGGAGAAGCGCTCGAACTCCGGCTTGCTCGCGTCCAGGTCGTCCCAGGAGGCCACGGTCGGCCCCTTGCCGATCTGGTTGGCCGCGTAGGCCCGGCCGTCGCCGCGGTCCAGGCCCAGCACGCTGCGCGCCTTGTCCTCGTCGATGATCGCGGTGTTCAGCCGCTCCCCGTTGCCGGAGAAGAAGCGCCCGACCGCGTACGGCATCTTGCCCAGCGCGGGCTCGGAGCGCTGCAGGATCACCGGCGTCGCGCCGGCTCCGGCGGCGAGGATGACGATCTTGGCCTGGATCGTGCCGCTGCCGGTGGCCACCCGGTAGTCCACGTCGTGCACGGTGTTGTACGCGACCTGATACGAGCCGTCCTGGTTCCGCGCGATCTGCTGCACCTCGTGCAGCGGCCGGATCTCCGCGCCGTGCGACACCGCCGCCGGCAGGTAGTTGAGCAGCATGGAGCGCTTGGCGTCGAAGCGGCAGCCGGCCAGCATCCAGTTGCAGTTCGTGCACAGTTCCCGGTCGATCGCCGCCGGCACCGGGTTGGCGGTGCGGCCCGCGTGCGCGCAGGCCGCGGCCCACAGCCCGCCGGCGTACGTGGCGTCGTTCCAGTTCAGCTGGCTGATCGGCAGCGCCTCGGCCACGCGGTCGTACCACGGCTCCAGCGTGTCGCGGGTGATCGTCGCCGGCCACATCCGCCGTCCGATCGACCCGCGCCGCTCGAACACGAAGCGTGGCGCCCGCGGCATCGCGGCGAAGTAGACCACGCTGCCGCCGCCGACGCAGTTCCCGCCCAGCAGGCTCATGCCGTTGCCGATGACGAAGTCGAAGATCCGGGTCCCGGACGCCCCGAACCGGAAGTCCTGGTCGAAGTCCTCGCCGGTGAGCCACGGACCGCGCTCCAGCACCACCACGCGGGCGCCGCCGGCGGCCAGGTGGTAGGCGGCGATGGCGCCGCCGAAGCCGCTGCCGACGACCAGGACGTCGGTCTGCTCGACGGTACTCATGCCGGGCTCCCGGTGGGGGTGGTGTGCGGATGCAAGGGGGCCAGCGGGCGCCGGTAGGAGAAGTCCGGGAACCGCCACAGGCCGTCGGCGTCGGGCTGTGAGTAGCCCAGCGCGGTCAGGCCGGGGTGGCCGGCGGCCAGCGCGTCGACGGTGCTCAGGTGGGCGCCGGTGTCGAAGGCCATGTTGCTGAAGATCGCCAGCCCCACCCACAGGAACTTCTCCGGGTGCCCGGGCCGCACCAGCTCGGCGACCAGCGTGGCCCGGTGTCCGGCCGGCAGCGCCACGAACGCCGGGACGTCCGGGTCGAGCTCCAGGCGCAGCTCGTCGCGGTAGGCCTCGGCATGCTTGTTCAGGGCCTGGACCAGGTCCGGCAGCGCGTCGGCCATCCCGCCGGCCTCGGTCCGCATGAGGTCCACGGCGCCGGCCGCCACGGCCCCGCCGCCCCCGGCGGTCCCGGCGATCGCCAGGTCCCCGGGAAAGCGCTTCTCACCGGGCACGATCGTGTCGGCGAACGCCTCCAGCGTCATGGTCTGCACCCGTTCGGCAGCCAAGTGTGGTTTCACGTGGATTCCTCCTCCTCAGTCACGGTCGTGTTCATTGTCAGAGCGCGTGTTCGAGGCGAGCGTCTTCGCTCGTGCGCTGGGCCTGGGCCGCGGCGCACAACGCGCAAAAACCGCACGGACCGAGAAGGCGGGCAAAACAGATGTCGAGCATGCTGGAACACGTCTCGTTCCAGGGGCCGCCGCCAGGGTTGCGGAGCTGCCGGAACGACAATCACATATCAGAGCACAGACATACTCCGCCGCCGTGTGCGGACGCCGTCCGGCCCACGGTCTACCTAATGGGGCACGCGATGAACGACGCCATCACCCGGGCCGCCGAGCGGGCCATTACCACGATGCACGAACGACTCAGCGAGCCGGTCACCGTCGACGACATGGCCCGCGCCGCGATGTTCAGCAAGTTCCACTTCACCCGCATGTTCCAGCGCGCCACCGGGGTCTCCCCGGCCCGGTTCCTGTCCGCGCTGCGGCTCCAGCGGGCCAAACACCTGCTCACCTCGACCACCATGACCGTCGTCGACATCAGCGTCCTGGTCGGCTACAACAGCGTCGGCACCTTCAGCTCGCGCTTCAGCCGCAGCGTCGGGCTCTCGCCGACCGACTACCGCCGCCGGGGCGGGCACACCGACCGGATCCGGCCGGCCGAGCCGCGCGGCTCGGCCTCGGGCGTGGCCACCGTCAGCGGTGTGATCGAAGGGCACGACGAACGGCGCGGGCTGGTCTTCGCCGGCCTGTTCCCGGAGTGTGTGCCGGAGGGCCGTCCGGTCTGCTGCACGATCCTGGACGGGCCCGGCTCGTACCGATTCGACAACGTCCCCACCGGTCGCTGGTACCTGCTGGCGCAGTCCGCGGTGGCGGACGACGGCATGGCTCGGGCGCCCCGACCCGGGTACGGACGCCCCGGAACCGAGGCGCCGCGCGGTGGGGAGCCGCCGGTGTGGGTTGGGACGCTCGGCCCCATCGTGATTCGCCGCGGCGTCGAGCACTATGCCGCCGACCTTCTTCTCAAGCCCGCCGGTGTGCTCGATCCGCCGGTACTGCTGGCGCTTCAGGCGGCACGGGAGGAGGCTGTCGAGCGGGCCGCGGCGACCGCGTCGGTCCCGGCCGGGGTCGGAGCGAGCGTGGGTTGTTAGGAAGCTTCGCGACGCCTTGTCTCACCGCGGCCATTCGGGCACACATCCAGGGAGTGCGGCAATGACGACGACCGCGAATGCGGCCGAAGCGGTGGTCGATCTGTGGCTGCCGCGCCATCCCGGCATCCCGCGCTACCTCAGCGGGATCCGCGGGGTCGCGGAATCGTTCCACGACCTGCATCCCGAGTACGTGATCACCATTCGCGAGGCTGACTCCGAGACTCTGGCCGAGGACGTCCAGGCGGCGTCCCGCCGGGGTCGGCCGCCGGCGCTGGTGCAGCTCTCCCAGACCAGGACGCAGCTGGCCCGGGACATGCTCGCCGACTCCGGCGCGCCGCTGTTCGCCTCCGTACACGACGCTGCCGCCGGCCGCCGGGAGATCCTGGGCCACCCCGTCGTCACCGAGGACATCCTGGCCGCCGCGCGCGCCTGCTACTCCTCCGACGGCGCGCTGATGGCTGTCCCGTCGCTGATCTCCACGACGCTGCTCTACGCCAACACCGACCTGCTGGCGGCGGCCGGTGTGTCCCGGCTGCCGCAGACCTGGAACGAGGTCGAGGGCGTGTGCGAGGCGGTGCGCGGCCTGCCCGGCGTCAGCCACGGCATCACCTGGCCGAACCACGGCTGGATCTTCCAGCAGGCGGTCGCGCAGTCCGGCGGCCTGCTCGCCGACCACGGCAACGGCCGCCGGGGCCGCGCGGAGAAGATGCTCCTGGACTCCCCGGAGATGCTGGCCTTCGTCGGCTGGTGGCGCCGCATGCACCGGCAGGGCCGCTACCTCTACACCGGTCAGCCGGCGTACGGCGAGAGCGTGCGGCAGGCGTGGGAGGACACGTTCACCGCCTTCGCCGAGCAGAGAGTCGCGTTCATTCTCGGCTCCTCGGCCGAGGCCGACCGGCTGTCGCGCGCTGGACGTGAGCGCGGTTTCGGGGTCGCGGCCGGGCGCACGCCGTACAGCGGACGGTTCCCGTTCGCCGGGACGCTCATCGGCGGGGACGCGATCTGGCTGGTCGACGGCCTGGAGCCGGTCGTGCGCGACGGCGCGCTGGCGTTCCTGCAGTACCTGATGACGCCGGCGCACGTCGCCGAGCGGCACTGCGACACCGGATTCGTCCCCGCCACCGGCGCGGCGACGAAGGTGCTGACGGCCCAGGGCTGGTTCGAGCAGCACCCGCACGCGGCGGTCACGCTCGACCAGCTGGCTGCCTCCGACCGCTCGCCGGCCGCGCTCGGCGCGCTGGTCGGGGACCTCGGGCGGATGCAGGACGTCCTGACGCAGGCGATGCACGACGTGCTGCTCGGCGAGGACGACCCGGCGTGGCGCTTCGCCTCGGCGAACGTCGAGGCGCAGCGGCTGCTGGACGAGTACAACGTTCGGGGGCGCGGAGGGCCGGACTGCGGGAACGACCCCCCGCGCCGGCTCAGGTGAGGCCTTCCGGCGCGCGATCGACGAAGTCCTGGCCGCGCGCCCGGATGTCGCTCATCGTTTTCGCCTTTCCTCACTTTGGTTTCGCGAGGACCTGAAGACCCCGCTCGGCCATTGGTCGGAGCCGGGAATGAGAAAGCGACACGGCAAGACGCAGCAGGACCGGCATTAGGGGAAATCACTACCCACCGGCCCCGCAGCCCCGGTTCACGGCAGCCGCACCGACAAGCCGTGGTGGAACACGTCGAGCGGGTCATAGGCCTGCTTCGCGCGCTGCAACCGCGGGTAGTTGCCCTTGAAATACAGGGCGGACCACTCGACTCCCGAGCCGTTCCACGCGGGGTCGGCCAGGTCGGTGTCGGGGTAGCCGATGTAGGAGCCGTCGCCGGTCGCGTCCGGGACCGGCACGCCGCCGGAGTGCGCGTAGACGTCGCGGTAGTAGGCGCGGACCCACGCCAGGTGGCGCTCGTCGTCGGCGGGGTCGGTCCAGCAGCCGGTGCTGTAGGAGGCCTTCAGGATGCTGTCACGCTGCGCCACCGCGGTGGCGTCGGACGCCAGCGCGTTTACCTGGCCGCCGAAGCCGGTCACGACCAGGCAGCCCATGGGGTTGTCGTAGTCGGTGGCGGACAGGTGGCGGTGGATCGCGGCGATCTGCGCGTCGGTGAACCCGCGGCGCAGGTAGCCCGCCTTGTTCTTGTACCGGCCCTGCGGATCGCTGGGCCAGCTGTAGGACGGCAGCCAGGTGTCCAGCCACGGCGCCAGCTCGGAGGTCGAGGACATCGGCGCGGCCCGTATGCCGTGGGTGACGGCCTCGGTGTGGGCGTCCAGGAGCTTGGCCGCGTCCGGGGCGTCGTCGGGGATCACCGAGGTCAGGATCAGCATGTTGCCCGAGCGGTGGGTGATGATCAGATTGCTCCACAGCGGCGCCGCCGGGGCGCCGGGCTCGCTGTTCTGTTCGTACCAGGTGCAGTAGTTGCGCAGCAGCGTGTGGAAGTCCGCGTCCGACATCGTGTCCCAGGACCAGATGGTGTCGCGGCGGTGCACGGCGCGCGGGGCCCGAGGCAGCTGGCGCGCCGGATCGCCGTCGGGCGTCCCGGGGGAGCGCAGCCAGTACTTGGTGACGACGCCGAAGCTGCCGCCTCCGCCGCCGGTGCAGGCCCACCATAGATCGTGGTGCGGGTCGTCGGGCCGGTTGGTGCCCACGACGGTGCGGGCCCGGCCGTCGGCCTCGACGACCACCGCCTCGACCGCGACCAGGTGGTCCACGACCAGGCCGTCGCGGCGGGACAGCGGGCCGTAGCCGCCGGCCGCGAAGTGCCCGCCGGCGGCGACCTCGAAGCAGGTGCCGGCCGGGATGGTCACGCCCCAGCCGTCGTGCAGCGTGCGGTAGACGTGGTCCAGGCGCGCGCCGGGCTCCACCACGAAGGCGTCGCGCTCGGGGTCGTGCCCGACGTGGTTCAGCGCGGACAGGTCGATGAGCATCCTGACGTCCGGATGCGCGGTGAAGTCCTCGAAGCAGTGGCCGCCGCTGCGGACGGCGACGTGCCGCCCGGAGTCCACGGCGATCTGCACCGCCGCCCGCACCTCGGCGGCGTCGCGGACCAGCCGGACCTGGTCGGGCCGGCCCACGAAGCGGTGGTTGTAGCCCTCGACGAGGGCGGGGTAGCGGGGATCGTCGCGGGTGACGACGTCGGCGGTGCCGGTCGTGGTGCCGGCGGTGGTGGCGGCAGTCGTGTCCGTCATGGCGGCCTTCCTCAGCGGTTCGCGGTCCCTGCCCAGACGGTGTCAAAGGCCGCGTCCGGCGGCATCTCGCCGCGTGCGCTCCCCGGGCCGCCGCCCCCGGCGCCTATACAATGAGCTGGTGCGTTCCGACCAACGCCTGGAAAGTCTGCTCGCGGAGCTCAGGCCCTCGGTCCTCGGTGCCCTGGTCCGGCGGCACGGGCAGTTCGACGGCTGCGAGGACGCGGTCCAGGAGGCGCTCGTCTCGGCCGCGACGCAGTGGCCGGTCGAGGGCGTGCCCGAGAACCCGCGCGGCTGGCTGCTGACCGTGGCCGGCCGCCGCCTGACCGACTACTGGCGCAGCGACCAGGCCCGCCGCACCCGCGAGGTGACGGTCGCGGCGATGGCCGCGCCGGAGGCGTCGGTGGCCCCGGCCCCGGACGACGAGGAGCGGGTGTCGGCCGACGACGACACGCTGATGCTGCTGTTCCTGTGCTGCCACCCGGCGCTGACGCCGTCCTCGCAGGTGGCGCTCACGCTCCGCGCGGTCGGCGGCCTGACCACCGAGGAGATCGCCCGCGCGTTCCTGGTCCCCCTGACCTCGATGACGCGCCGCATCTCCCGTGCCAAGCAGCAGATCAAGGACGCGGGCATGACCTTCAGCATGCCCCCGGAGGAGGAGCGCGCCGAGCGTACGCGGGCCGTCCTGCACGTGCTGTACCTGATCTTCAACGAGGGCTACACCGCCACCGCCGGCCCCGACCTGCTGCGCCCGGACCTCACCGCCGAGGCGATCAGGCTCATGCGCCAGGCGCACCGGGTCCTGCCCGGCCACGGCGAGGCCGAGGGCCTGCTGGCGCTGATGCTGCTCACCGAAGCCCGCGGCCCGGCCCGGACACACGCCGACGGCGCGCTCGTCCCGATGGCCGAGCAGGACCGCTCGCGGTGGAACACCGAGCTCGCCGAGGAGGGGCTGGCCCTGGTCGTCGAGGCGCTGGCGCTGCCCGGCGTCGGGCCCTACCGGCTGCAGGCGGCGATCGCGGCCGTGCACGTGGAGACCCCGGTCGGCGGCGAGACGGACTGGCCGCAGATCCTGGCGCTGTACGACCTGCTGGAGCAGATCACCCCGAACTCGGTGGTGCGCCTGAACCGCGCGGTGGCGATGGGGATGGTCAAGGGCCCGCGCGAGGGGCTGCGGCTGCTGGGGCCGCTGGAGGAGGACCGGTGGATGGCCGGCAGCCACCGCCTCAGCGCGGTGCGCGCGTACCTGCTGGAGATGGACGGCGACCTGGACGGCGCGCGCGAGGCGTACGAGACGGCTACGCGGCAGGCGGCCAGCGGGCCGGAGCGGCGGTTTTTGAAGGAGCAGGCGGAGCGGGTCGCGGGGGTGCTTGAGGCGGCGGGGCGCGGAGGGCGGTAGTGGAAGCGGGCTCCGGCGCGGCCGGTCGGCGACTCTCCCCGACCGTCAGTACCGTCCCTCGATCAGTACCGTCCCTCGATCAGTACCGTCCCTCGATCTCGGCCTGCAACCGCCGCTTCGACCGGGCGCCGATGATCTGGTGTACGACCTCGCCGTCGCGGTAGAGGTTCAGGGTCGGGAAGGCCCGGACGTTGTAGCGCAGGGCGATGCCGGGGTGGTCGTCGCCGTTGAGCTTGGCGATCGTCAGCTTGTCGCCGAGCTCGGCTTCAAGCGCCTCCAGGATCGGGGCCATCGCTCGGCAGGGCGGGCACCATTCCGCCCAGAAGTCGACCAGTACCGGCTTGTCGGCGTGCAGGACCTGCTCGGCGAAGTTCTCGGCGGTCAGGGTGATCATCGTTCTCCCCAGGGGACAGGGCGCAGTCCTTGCAGGAGCGCGCCAGTTGGGCGGCCAGGGCGGTGCGTTGGCGGGTCAGGGCGCGGATGTCGGCGTCGATCTCGGCGAGGCGGCGGCGGGCCGCCTGGATGGACTCCGGGCAGGAGGCGCCGGTTTCGTGGCCGGTGCGCAGGCACTCGACGAAGGGGCGGGCGTCGTCCAGCGTGAAGCCCGCCGCCAGCAGGGTGCGGATCTCCTCGACCAGGCGGACGTTCGACTCGTCGTAATCGCGGTAGCCGTTCGCGGTCCGCCGTGCCGCGATCAGCCCCTGCTGCTCGTAGTAGCGCAGGGCACGAGTGCTCACGCCCGCGCGCTCCGCGAGCTCTCCGATCTGCATGGTCCTCCCCGGTCCGTGCTGCTCGACCACGGTAGACCTTGACACCGGCGTCAAGGTCAAGCGCGGCCCGAGACCAGGAACGGATCCCGCGCGACTAGGAGTGGAACTCTCCCGCGTCCACGTTGAGGCTCTGCCCGGTGATCGCCCTGGCGAGGTCCGAGGCCAGGAACAGGACCGCGTTCGCCACGTCCCCGGGGTCGGGTAGCCGCCGCAGGTCGAACGCGGCGGCGGTCTCGGCGTAGACGTCCTCCAGCGTCACTCCGCGCTCAGAAGCCTGATACGCGAACCAGCCCTTCAGCCCCTCGCCCCAGATGTAGTTCGGCACGACGGTGTTGACCCGGACGCCGCTCGGGCCGAGCTCGCTGGCCAGGCTGCCGGCCAGCGACCGCAGCGCCGACTTGGACGCCTTGTAGGCGCCGAAGTTGGCGCGCGAGTGGTGCACCACGGCCGAGCTGACCATCACGATCGAGCCCGCGTGCGCGGTCAGGGTCGGGGTGAGGAGCTGTACCAGACGCAGCGCGGCGAACGCGTCCGTCTCCAACGACGTGCGCACCGCGTCCAGGTCCATCGTCGCCAGATCGCCCATCGTCGGCGGCGCGAAAGCGTTGCTGACGAAGACGTCGACGCGCCCGAAGGCGTCCACGGCGCGCTCGGTCAGCGCCCGGCAGGCGTCCGGGTCGAGGATGTCGGTGGGGACCGTCAGCGCCCTGCGACCGTAGGACTCGACGTCGGCGGCCACCGACTTCAGAACCGTCTCGGTACGCGCCGCCAGGACGACGTCGGCCCCGGCCGCGGCGCCGCGCACCGCGATCTCGCGGCCGAGGCCGGGACCGACACCGGACACCAGCAGAACCTTGTCGCGGAGCAGCGCGGCGCCGGCCTCGGAGATACCGGGAGGCTCGGGGATCGTGAAGGGCTCGGGCATCTTCGCCTTCTTTCTTACGTGGTCATGTGGAACGTGGTGGAAGATACGGGTCACGCCGACCGTTTCCCGAGCACGGTCTCCGGCATCGCGTCGCCGCGGAACAGGCCGTCGGGATCCACGCGTGCCCGCACATGGTCGACGGCGCGCAGGTCGTCCTCGGTCAGGTGGCCTCGCGGCCGGTCCAGGCCCTTGACGAAGCCCGGCGCGGTGCGTCGCGTATCCCAGGGCGCGAGGGCGGCGCGGACCTTGTCGCAGTGCTCGATGATCTCGGCCGGTGTGCCGCGCAGCGCGGGCACGCCGGCTCCCATGTAGGCCAGGCGCTGGTTCAGGTGATTCAGCACGCCGCCGGACGGATCCGGGACGGCGAACCGGCCGCCGAGCTGCCGCAGCTCAGCGACGATCAGCGGCGAGCCGGAGCCCTCGCCGGTCAGGCGCAGGAAGGCGGCCATGCCGTCGCGGCCCGGCTCGGCCAGCAGGAAATGGTCGCCGATGAACGCGCCGGGTTCCTCAGGGTCCATATGTACCTCCGGCACCACTTCGGGGCCGCCGTCCTGCCAGGTGTCGAGCACCGCCCCGCCGATCGCGCGGAGCGGATCGAGCAGGCCGTGGGCGTGGGCCCGCGCCGAGTCGGTGTCGTCTCCCAGCGCGACACCGGCGACGCACACCACCGGACCGCCCTTGAGCATCGGCGGGATCTCCGGCAGGTCCGGGAGGTTCATGATCCGCAGCGAGGTGGACACCTCGTCGGGGGCGCGCAGGGTCCAGTCGTACCACGCGTGGACCACGGCCTCGGCGTTCTTGCCTGACCAGAAAGCGGCTCCGGCGACCAGGTCGGCGACGGGGAACAGCGCGAGTTCGACAGCGGTCACGACGCCGAGGCCGCCCCCGCCGCCGCGCAGCGCCCAGAACAACTCAGGGTCCTCATCCGCGCTGATCCGCCGCAGCCGTCCGTCGGCGGTGACGAGCTCGACCGCGCGGATGTGGTTGGCAGCCATGCCGAGCTTGCGGCCGTAGAAGCTGACGCCGCCGTGCAGCAGGTAGCCGATCGCGCCGACGGTGCCGGAGGTGCCGTGCGGGGCGGCGAGGCCGTGCGGCGCGGCGGCGCGGACGACGGCGTTCCAGGACGTGCCGGCCGGGATGCGCGCCAGGCGGCGCTCGACGTCGATCTCGACGCCGCCGCCGAGCAGCGGCCGGATCAGGAGCGCGCCGTCCATCGGCGGGGCCGCCGCTGCGGAGTGGCCGGTGGTGTGGACGCGCACGCCCTGCCGGAGCGCCGCCGCATAGCCGACGGCGGCCTGCACGTCGCCGACGCTGGTGGCGGTGAGCGCGGCGGCCGGACGCGCGGGCCCGGCCAGGTTGTAGACCCGCGTGGCTTCGGCGTAGGCGGGGTCGCCGGGGAAGGCGACGCTCGCCGGCGCGATCTCTTGTCGGGCATCGACCATGACAGCACGGCACCTTCCTGCTCGGCGCACCGGGGACAGGTCCGGGCGGCTCCGCTTATCAGGGTGCTTGGTCGGGCGGCGCGGGAGCATCCGCGAACGTGCTCGGGGCGCGGCAGGGCAGGGCACGGCGCGGCAGGGCAGGGCGGGGCACGGCAGGGCAGGGCGGGGCACGGCAGGGCGCGGCGGGGCAGGGCGCGACAGGGCAGGGCAGGGCGGCAGGATCGGCGGCGAGCGCGGCTGGCGTGTGCTGCACTCGCCGGGTGCCGGGTGCTAAGCGCGCAGCCAGCCGTGCGATGTCAGCCGCGTGTCACGTCCCGGCCGTGTAATCCGGCGTCGGCGGCAGCGGACGCCCGGCCCGAAGCGCAGCCACCGCGGCCTCAGCCTCGGCCGGCCGGTACTCCTCCCCGTACAGCGCCCCCGGACGGCGGGGTGCCTCCAGCGGTGCGGCGTCGGCCAGGCCGCCGAGGTCGACGGCGGCGAATCCGGCGTCGTCGATGAGGCCGGCGACCACCTTCTTGGCCTCGGTGTCGTCCCCGGCCATGAACAGCACCACGCGCTGCTCGGCGGGCCGTCCCGCCTCGCTCGCCTGGAATGCGGCCGTCAGGGTGTTGAAGGACTTCACCAGGCGCGCGCCGGGCATGCGGTTCTGGTTCACCTGCGCCGCGGTCGCTCCGCCCGGGAGCTCCTGCCAGCCCTCGCGGCCGAACTGGTTCGTCGTGTCGATCACGATCTTGCCGTCGAGCGGCCCGGCTTCGGCCAGCACCGCCTCGACCTGCGTCCACGGCACCGACAGGAACACCACGTCCCCGAACGCCGCCGCCTCGGCCACCGTGCCGGCCCGCGCCCGCGGGCCCAGCTCGGCCGCCGCGGCCTCCAGGCGGGACTGATCCCTGCTGAAGGACAGCAGCACCTCGTGCCCCGCCGCGACGAACAGCCGTGCCGCGTTGCCGCCGATCCGGCCCGCTCCGATCACGCCGATCTTCATGATGTCTCCCGTTCGCTCGCCTTATTAGCTTGGGCCCAAACTATTATGCCAAGCGATCGCGGCGCTAGGATTGTTCCCGTGAGCGCGAAGCCAGGTCGGGAAGCGATTGCGGGGCCGCCGAGTGATGCTGTCGCGCACGACTCCGTCGATCGCCTCCTCGCCTCGTGGCAGGAGACCAGGCCCGACCTCGATCTGGCACCGGTCGCCGTCTTCGCGCGCGTCAACAGGCTGAACCGCACCTTCGACGCCGAGCTTGAGACCACCTTCAGCGAGTACGGCCTCAACGCCGCCGAGTTCTACAGCCTCGTCACCCTGCGCCGCCTCGGTGAACCCGACGGCGTCTCGCAGCGCCGCCTGATGCGGGCCCTGAACCTCAGCTCCGGCACCATCAGCACCCGCGTGGACCGCCTCGTCGAGCGCGGCCTGGTCACTCGCGACGTGGACCCCGCCGACCGGCGCAACAGCCGGGTCGCGCTGACGCCCGAGGGCATCGCTCTGTTCGAACGCGTCACTCCCGCGCATATCGCGACCGAGAACCGCCTGCTGGCCGGCCTCGATCCCGGGCAACGCGACCAGCTCGTCGATCTGCTGCGCACGCTGCTGGTCTCGCTGGAAGGCACCAGCCCCGAGCCCACGTTCCCTCGGCTGGGCTTCACCGTCGCTCCCGCGCACGTCACCATGGCCATCCGCCGCGCGGCCGGCCTGCCGGAGACCGTCGGGCTGATCGTGCGCGCGGTGGAGCCCGGCAGCCGGGTCGAGCAGGCCGGGGCGATGGTCGGCGACGTGCTGACGCACGCGGACGGCCGGCCGGTGCGCTCCATCGCAAGCCTGTACGCGGCGATCAACAACGCCACCGAGGCCGGCGTGCTGACGCTCGACGTCCTGCGTGGCGAGAAGACACAGGTCACGCTGCGCCTCGATGTCGCATCCCGGCCCGGCGACCTGCCGGTGCCGACCACCATCGCCCCTCCGCCGCTGGTCCGGGAGCATCAGCTCTGAAGCTCGGCTGGGCTCGCAGCGGAGCTTTCAGAGCTCTACTGTCGATGGCATGTCTGGGCAGGAGGACGGGGCGCGGCCGGCCGTGACCCTCGTCGGCGACCAGTGGTCGCCGGAATGTTCGGTGGTGCGGACCTTTCTGACGCGCAGCGAAGTCGCGTACACCTGGCTGCGGCCCGGCGATCCGCGCGGCGGCCGGATGCTGGCCGATCACGGTCTCACCGCCGCGGACGCCCCGGTGCTGTTCGACGAGGCGGGGCGGATGCTGCGGGCACGCGGGCTCGAACCGGTCGCCGAGTGGCTGGGGCTGCACACCGACCCCGGCGGCGGGGCGTACGACCTGGTGGTCGTCGGGGGCGGCCCGGCGGGGATGGCGGCGGCCGTGTACGGGGCCTCCGAAGGGCTGCGGACCGTGTTGGTCGAGCGGTGGGCGATCGGCGGGCAGTCCGGGCTCACCTCGCGCATCGAGAACTACCTCGGGTTCCCCGAAGGCATCTCCGGCGCCGATCTCGCCGACCGGGCCCGGCGGCAGGCGGAGAAGTTCGGGGCCGAACTCGTGCTGACGCGCCATGCCAGCACGCTGGCCGAGACAGAGACAGAGACACAGACACAGACCGGCGACGGCTTCACCCTCGGCTTCGCCGACGGCGGCAGCGTCACCGCCCGCGCGGTCATCCTCGCCACCGGCGCGAACACCCGCACCCTGCACGCCCCCGGCGTCTCCGACTTCGTCGGCCGCGGCGTCTACTACTACTCCGCGCTCACCGAGGCCCCGCTGTGCACCGGCGCCGAGGTCTACATCGTCGGCGGCGCCAACTCGGCGGGGCAGGCCGCGATCTACTTCTCGGAGTGCGCGCACAAGGTGGTCCTGCTGGTGCGCGGGGAGTCGCTGGAGCAGGAGATGTCGACGTACCTGATCAAGCAGATCGCCGCCATCGCCTCGATCGAGGTCCGCACCCACACCGAGGTGGCGGCAGCGGCCGGCGACAGCCACCTGGAGCAGCTGACGCTGCGCGACACCCGCACCGACACCACCGAAACAGTGGAAGCCACCTGGCTCTTCGCCTTCATCGGCGCCGCCCCCGACACCGCCTGGCTCGGCCCGCGCTTCCTCCGCGACGACGCCGGCGGCCTGGTCACCGGCAACGACATCGCGGCCCTCGCCGCACCAGAGCCCGCCTGGCCGCTCACACGCGCGCCGTACCACCTGGAGACCACGGTCCCGGGGGTCTTCGCCGCCGGCGACGTGCGGTCGTGGTCCGGGCGCCGGGTCGCTGCCGCGGTGGGGGAGGGGTCGATGGCGGTGATGTTGGTGCACAAGTATCTGGAGGCGTGAGCGCCGCGTGCGGATGAGTAGGCGTACTTGCTTGATGCGGCGCCTGACCGTTTGACCGGTCGCCACCCCGCTGCGCCGAACCACGTTCGCTTCCGCACGACGTTGCGCGGGAATTCCGGCCATTCGATCGGCTGCAGCCCGCTCGGCCCGTCGGATGCCCGATGGTGGGATGACCGAAGCGGTCATTCGTCCGAGAGGCGGTATCTCCCATGCCTGGTTTCCCGCAGTGGTCTGATCACGAGGCGGTTCTCATCCGTACCGGCGCGCGGTCCGGGCTGCCGGTCGTCATCGCCATGCACTCCTCGGTGCTCGGGCCGTCGGCCGGCGGGTGTCGGATCTGGCGGTATGCGCGGTGGCAGGACGGGCTGGAGGACGCGCTGCGGCTGTCAGCGGCGATGACGGCCAAGTTCGCGGCGGCCGGGTTGGCGCGTGGGGGCGGCAAGACGGTGGTGGCGATGTCGGAGGGGTATGAGCTCACGCCCGAGCGCAAGCGCGGCATTCTGCTCGATATCGCGGACGCCATCGAGTCGTTGGGTGGTCAGTACGCGACCGGGCCTGATGTCGGCACTTCGCCGCAGGACATGGTGGTGATCGGGGAGCGGACCGGCCACGTGTTCTGCAAACCCGCTGAATACGGCGGCAGCGGGGATTCCTCGCCGGCCACGGCGGAAGGCAGTGTCGCGGCGTTGCGGGCGGTCGCCGCGCAGTTGGGCGGAGGAAACGGCACGGTGCGCGGCCTGCGCGTGGCGGTCGTTGGTCTCGGCAGCGTCGGCGCGCGTATCGCGGCCCTGCTTTCCGAGGCCGGCGCCGAGCTCGTACTGAGCGACATTGATGCGAGTAAGAAGGGCCTGGCGGATGGCCTTGGCGCACAGTGGCACAGCGATCCGCACCAGGCGCTGACCGCCGAGGTCGACATCGTCGTCCCGGCCGCGCTCGGCGGCGTGCTGACCGAGGAGATCGTGCCCGATCTGCGGTGTCGGGCGATCGTCGGGCCGGCGAACAACCAGCTCGCGCTGCCGGAGGTCGCCGACGCGCTGCACAAGCGGGGGATCGCCTGGGTCCCGGACTACATCGCGAGCGCCGGAGGCGTGATCCACGCGATCACCGTGGAGCTGGACAAGCGTACGGAAGACGAGGCGCGGCAACGGGTTCGCGGTATCGAGGACACGGTCGCCGAGCTGCTTCAGAGTGCTGATACGCGGGGTGTGACGCTCGCGGCGGTGGCGGAGGAGTTGGTGCGTGCGCGCCTCGGCGCGGTCGCAGAGCGCTGAGCCGACCGAGAAGCAGCCAGTCGTGAAGCGCTGAGCCGACCGGCGATGGACGCCTCCAGCCAACCGCGCCGAGACTTTGCCAGGATCGGAGAATGGATCACCTCGACGCGGAGATCGTCCGCCTCCTGCAAGCCGACGCCCGCCAGTCGAACCGCGAACTGGCCCGCACGCTCGGCGTCGCCCCCTCGACCTGCCTGGAGCGCGTCAGATCCCTGACGCGCCGCGGCGTGATCCGCGGCTACCACGCCGAGATCGACACCGCGGCCCTCAACCGGGGCGTCCAGGCGCTGGTCGCGGTGCAGATCAGGCCGCTGAGCCGGAGCGTGATCGACGCCTTCTCCGACTTCGCCTCGGGGCTGCCGGAGGTGCTCAGCACGTTCGTGCTCTCCGGCGGCGACGACTTCGTGCTGCACGTCGGCGTCCCCGACCTGGACCGGCTGCACTTGTTCCTGACCGAACGGATCGCCAAGCGGCGCGAGGTCACCGGGTTCCGGACCTCGGTGATCTTCAAGCAGGTGCACCAGGCGGTGCCGGAGCGGTTGCCGGACTGACGCGCCGGCACCGGGGCCGCCTCAGCCCAGCAGCGCGACGCACGCCGCGGTGCCGGCGAGCACGATCATGGCCAGGACGATCAGCATGATCTCCTTGTTGCTGACGATGCTCACGTCGACGCTCTGCTGAGCCTTCGGCTTCTGGGACGCCATGCTTCATGCCTTTCGCAGGTCGATATCGCGGTAACAGTAGCTTGGCGGCTTGTGGGGCTGGCAGTCGGGGCGGGCTTTAAGAGGCTGGAGGGCCGAGCTCAGCGTGCCGCCCGAGCGTCCCGCCACACCTCGCTGTCGACGAAGAACGTGTCGAACCGCTCCTGCGAAGCGCGCAGCGTCTCCGGCGGCTCCACCCCGGCGCGCGTCCGCACGACGAGGTGGAAGTAGTCGAACCGCTGCACCCCCGGCGTGATCACGATCAGCGCCTCGGCGGTCGAGCCGGCGTGCGCGCCGAAGGCGTGGTTCAGGCCCGGCGGGACGACCAGCAGGTCGCCGGCGTTCGCGGTCTGCACCGAGCTCCCGACCAGGACGTCGAGGCGTCCGTCGAGGATGTAGAAGAGCTCGGAGGAGCCGCTGTGGTAGTGCGGGACCGCGCTGTCCGCGCCGGTGGCCAGCGCGACGCGATGCGTGCTCAGCGCGCCCCGGGAGGAGTCGGCGTCGGCGAGCAGGAAGTGGCCGATCGACGCCAGGTGCTCGGCCTCGTCGGCGCGGATCAGGACCGGCGGGTAGAGGCCGGAGTCGTGGTCTGCGTGGTTCGTCATGAACCCAGGGTCACGCCGCGTCGCATCATCGGTCCAACAGATGTTTCCGCTCGTGTCCATGGCTACGATCGATACATGGAGCTCAGGCAACTGGAGCAGTTCGTGGCGGTGGCCGAAGAGCGGCACTTCACCAGGGCCGCGGCGCGCGTGCACGTCGGCCAGTCCGGCCTGAGCGCCGCCATCGCCGCCCTGGAACACGAGCTCGGCGACGCCCTGTTCGTCCGCAACAACCGGCAGGTGACACTCACCGCTGCCGGACAAGCCCTGCTTCCGGCGGCCCGGCGCGCGCTGGCCGCGGCGCAGGACGGCCGGGACGCCGTCGCCGGAGTCCGGGGCGTGCTGCACGGCCGGTTGCACGTCGGCGCGATCCAGACCTTCGGCGCGGTCGACCTTCCGGCCGCGCTCACCGAATTCCGGCGTCGGCATCCCGCAGTGACCGTGCGCTTCACCCACGACGCGGCCGGTGCGCTGGCCCGCGCGGTCGCCGAGGCCGAGCTCGACATCGCCTTCGTCGACGGACCGGTCGACTCCCGGCTGACCCGGGTCCCGCTCGGCCGCGACCGGCTGGTGCTGGCCGTCCCGGCCGGGGATCCGCTGGCGCGCGCGGGCGAGATCCGGCTGGACGATCCGGTGCTGCGCGATCGGGACTTCGTCGCCTACCGGCTGGATTCCGGGATGGAGGGCCAGATCTCCGCAGCCTGCGCGGCGTCCGGCTTGGCTCGGCGGGTGGTCGCCGAGGTGGTGAACCTGCAGTACCTCGTCGAGTTCGTGGGGCACGGCGCCGGGATCGCGGTCCTGCCGCCGGGCGCGATCCCGGCCACCGCTGAGCAGCAGATCAGCACCGTCCCGATCGCGCCGCCGATCTACCGCGACCTGTGCGCGGTCGTGCCCGGCCGGCGTCCGCCGACCGGGCCCGCGCAGGCGCTGCTCGACGCCGCGCTCACAGCTGTCGCCGCTACTTCGAGCGCTACTTCGACCGCTACTTCGAGCGCCGAGCCGTGATCAGCCGCTCGCGGTCGAACATCGGCGCGATGAGCCGGTAGGCGCCGACGTCGAGCACCAGCAGCCCGACCGCGAACAGCAGGGCCACGCGGAACGTCGGCGTGATCACGTTGAACGCCATCAGCGCCGTGACCGCGAGCGGCGGCAGGCTGGCCAGCGTCCCGAGCTGCTGCGCGACCCGCACGTCGTTCGCCCGCACCGACACCGCTAGCCCGGCCCAGATCGCCCAGCCGGCCAGCAGCGGGACGAACAGCACCTGCGCCAGGATCCGCGGACCCTCCAGCGCGACGTCGGCGATCTGTTGGTGTGCGAAGAGCTTCACCATCAGCAGGAAGATGCCGAGCATCGCGTAGGCGATGCCGACCGCCGGGATCAGCGCGGCCAGGGCCTTGCCGATCAGCAGCTCCTCGCTGCGCACCGGCGTCGTCAGCACCGGTTCCAGGGTCCCCTGCTCGCGTTCGGTGACGATCGACGTCGCCGCGATCGTGGCCGGCAGGATCACCGGGACCAGCAGCAGGAACAGCATCGTGGAGCCGACGCGGGCGTCCAGGGCGGTGCGTGAGACGTTGGTCGGCGTGGTGAAGATGTTGATGATCGGGTTGGCCAGGAAGACGATCGGCAGGACCGTCATCGTCCCCAGCACGAAGCGGTTGCGGCGGTAGTCCGTGACTTCCTTGCGTACCACCGCGCGCACGCGGGTGGCGTCGATGCGGCCGGAACGGACCGCCCGGATCGCTCTGATGGCACTCATCGCTGCGTCGCCTCCACGTCCTCGTTGACCAGCTCCAGATAGACGTCTTCCAGCGAGTGCCGGGACTCGCTGACCGACAGCACGTCGGCCTGCGCGTGAACCAGCGCCCTGACGACTTCCGGGGCAGCGACGGCCGGGTCGCTGACCGCCAGGCGGTAGGAGCCCGGAGCGCCGCCCCCGGAGTCCGTGTCCCAGCTCTCGACGCCGGGCAGGCCGGTGAAGACCTGGCCCGGGTCGGCCAGCGGCGCGGCCGTAGCGACGATCAGGCCCTTGTGGAACAGCTGCTCGCGCAGCTCGGAGGGCTTGCCGATGCTGCGCAACGTGGTGTTGAGGATCGCGACCCGGTCGCACAGCGCCTCGGCCTCGGCCAGCCGGTGCGTGGTGAAGAAGATGGTGACGCCGCGGTCGCGCAGGCCGCTGATCAGGTCGTGGACGCCGCGGGCGGCGACCGGGTCCAGGCCGGACGTGGGCTCGTCCAGGAACAGGATCTCGGGGTCGTTGAGCAGCGTGCGGGCCAGGCCGACGCGCTGGCGCAGGCCTTTGGACAGGCTGTTGCAGGTGTCCTGCGCGCGGTCGGTGAGGTTGACGGCCTCCAGCGCCCGCTTGATGCGCCGCTCGCCGTCGGACAGGTGGTAGAGCCCGACGAAGTACTGGAGGTTCTCGGTGACCGACAGCCGGCCGTACAGGCCCGGGGCCTCGGTCATGATCGCGATGCGCTCGCGGATCTCGACGGCGTTGGCGGCCTCCAGCGGGATGCCGGCGACGGTCGCGCGGCCGGAGGTCGGGGTGATCAGGGTGCCCAGGCTGCGCACGGTGGTGGTCTTGCCGGCGCCGTTGGGGCCGAGGAAGCCGAAGACCTCGCCGCGGCCGACGGTGAAGGAGACGTCGGAGTAGGCGGTGCGGGAGCCGAACTTCTTGGTGAGCTTGTCGACGACGAGGACGGGGTCTTCCCTGGTCGCGGTCATGGCCTCTCCTCGGGCTGAGGATCTGGTGTCGGTTCGGGCGGGTCGGGTGGCCCGGTGGGTTCGTTGGCTTCGTCCTCGGCCTTGGGCGGCCGTCCGCGCCGGGGCATCTTCCCGACGTTCGACGGCAGCCGCCCGGCCTGGGCCAGCGCCTGGCGCAGCACGTACTCGATCTGCGCCGTGGTGCTGCGCAGCTCGTCCCCGGCCCAGCGGGCCAGAGCGTCGTGGACGGCCGGGTCCAGGCGCAGCAGGATCTGCTTGCGGTCGGCCATACGCGCGCCCGCGCCTACTGGTAGAGCGTGCCGGTGTTGACCACCGGCTGCGTGGCCTGTTCGCTGCACAGCACGACGAGCAGGTTGCTGACCATCACGGCCTTACGCTCCTCGTCGAGCTCGACGATGCCCTCCTCGCCGAGCTCGTTCAGGGCCGAGCGCACCATGCCCACGGCGCCCTGCACCATCCGCTGCCGCGCGGCGACGATCGCGTCGGCCTGCTGCCGGCGCAGCATGACCTGCGCGATCTCCGGGGCGTAGGCCAGCCGCGTGATGCGCGACTCGACGACCTCGATCCCGGCCAGCGCGACCCGCGCCGCGATCTCCCGCGACATCTGCGAGGTGATCTCCTCGGCGTGCTCGCGCAGCGAGATCTGGCCCTCGCCGCGCGCGTCGTAGGGGTAGCTGGTGGCGGTGTGCCGGACGGCGGTCTCGGCCTGGATGGCGACGAACTGCACGAAGTCGTCGACCGCGTACACGGCCTGCGCGGTGTCCCGCACCTGCCACACCACGACCGCGGCGATCTCGACCGGGTTGCCGTCGGCGTCGTTGACCTTGAGCGTCGCGGTCTCGTGGTTCCGCACCCGGGTGGAGATCTGGCGCCGCGTGGTCAGCGGGATGACCCAGCGCAGCCCGGTGGTCCGCACCGTCCCGGAGTAGCGGCCGAACAGCGCAACCACGCGTGCCCGCCCCGGCGCCACCGGCACGAGCCCGAGCAGCAACACGACGGCGACGACGATGAGCGCGACGTGCGGCGCGGGGCCGCCGCTGCGCAGCGCGATGGCGGCGATGATCGCGGCGACGGCCACGATCAGCGGGAGCCAGCCGGGAATTTCCCAGGCGGCGTGCTCGGCGATCGGGGTCGCCGTGGTGGGCACCGGAAGCGGCGGGACCGGTGTGGTCGGTGAGCCCGGCGGCGGTGGTGTGACGGGGTTGGTGGACATGCGGGACGTCTCCTTGAGCCCTGGGCCTCGGTGTTCTCCAAAGAAAACTCTAGCAAAGTGATATCACTTTTTGCACCGAAGCATTTGCTTCGGGCTCTGTGCCGGCCGGGGCGCCGCCCTCTAAAGCAAGGTTCTGAGAAGATCTATGTGGTCGCGAACGAGGGGGCATTGTGAGGATTCTGATCGTCGGCGCGGGCATCGCGGGGCTGAGCACGGCGCTGAGCTTGCACGACGCCGGACTGGGCAGCGAGATCACGATCATCGACGCGGTGGCCGAGCTGCGGCCGCTCGGCGTCGGCATCAACCTGCTGCCGCACGCCACGCGCGAGCTGATCGAGCTGGGCCTGGGCCCGGAGTTGGCGCGGATGGCGGTGCCGACCGCCGAAGTGGTGACGATGGACGTGCTCGGGAACCGGATCTGGTCCGAGCCGCGCGGGGTCGGGGCGGGGTACAACTGGCCGCAGTACTCGGTGCACCGGGGCGAGCTGCAGGCGGTGCTGCTGGCCGCGGTGCGCGAGCGGCTCGGGCCGGAGTGCGTGCGGACGTCTACCGCGCTGGCCGAGCTGCGGCAGGACGGCGACCGGGTGGTCAGCAGGCTGGTCGGGCGGGACGGCGAGGACCTGGGGACGGTCGAGTCGGACGTCTTGATCGGCGCCGACGGGCTGCATTCGGCGGTGCGTGCGCAGCTGCATCCCGACGAGGGCCCGGCGCGCTGGAGCGGCATCACGATGTGGCGCGGGTGTGCCGAGGGCGAGCCGTTCCTCACCGGCCGGTCGATGATATGGGGCGGGAGCAACCGGGTCGCGAAGTTCGTCGCGTACCCGATCTCCCCGCCGCGCGAGAATGGCAGGGTCCTGATCAACTGGGTCGCGGAGGTGCGGGTCGAGCCCGCCGCCGTGCGTGCGCCGGACTGGAACCGTACCGGCCGGCTGGCCGACGTCCTGCCGCACTATCAGGGATGGAAGCTGGCGGGCGTGGACGTGTGCGGGCTGATGGCCGCCAGCCCGAAGGTCCTGGAATACCCGATGGTGGACCGGGATCCGCTGCCGTCCTGGGGTACCGGCCGGGTCACGCTGGCTGGGGACGCGGCGCATCCGATGTACCCCATCGGCTCCAACGGCGGCTCGCAGGCCATTTTGGACGCGCGGCATCTGGCGTATCAGCTGGCGCACCACGCCGACGACCCGGCTGCGGGGCTGGCCGCGTACGAGGCCGTGCGGCGTCCGGCGACGGCGGCGATCGTGCGGACGAACCGGTCGTTCCCGATGGACCGGATCCTCAACCTGGTCGCCGATCGGGCTCCGCAGGGGTTCGAGGCGATCGAGGAGGTGCTGAGCGCGGCGGAGATGGCGGAGATCACCGCGGCGTTCCGGAGTACGACGGGGACCGACGTGCAGGAGTTGAATGCGCGCGCCTCCCTTTCGGTGCGCACCGAACAGGTGAACAATGTAGGGCACTGATACCGGAGGTGGGGTGTGGAGCGCTCGGAGCCGAATCTCGAATCCGCGGTGGTCGAGCCCCTGGGGCGCAGCGACCCGGACTTCATCGGCCCCTATCCGCTGGTCGGCGTCCTGGGCTCCGGCTGGTCCGGCCGGGTCTACCTGGCGCGCGACGCGCAGGGGCGGCCGATGGCGGTCAAGGCGATCCGGCCTCAGTACGCTGATTCGGCCGTGTTCCGGGCCCGGTTCCGGCGCGAGCTGGACGTGATCCGGCGGGTGCGCAGTGAGCGCGGGGCGCCGATCGTCGAGGCCGACCCCGACGACGAGGCGCCGTGGCTGGCGATGGCCTGCATCGCCGGGCCCACGCTGGAGCAGGCGCTGGAGGTGCACGGGCCGCTGCCGGAGAGCTGTATCCGGCTGCTGGCCGCGCATCTGGCCGAGGCGCTGGCGGATCTGCACGACGCCGGGATCGTGCACCGGGATCTGAAGCCGGGCAACGTGCTGTTGGACGCCGACGGGCCGAAGCTGATCGACTTCGGCGTCGCGCACATCGCCGCCGCGACTCGGCTGACCGCCACCGGCGCGGCGGTCGGCACGCCGGCTTTCATCGCGCCGGAGCAGGTGACCGGGGCGGCGGTGAGTGCCGCGACCGACGTGTTCGCGCTCGGGGCGCTGCTGGTCTACGCCGCGACCGGGTCGCCGCCGTTCGGGGACGAGGCGGCGGCGGTGTTGTACGCGCGGGTGGTGCACAACGAGCCGGATCTCGCCGGGCTGGACCGGCTCAGCGTGTCTCTCAGGGAGCTGATAGCGGCGTGTTTGAGTAAGGACCCTGCGGAGCGCCCGGACGCGCGGGCGATCGTCGCGGCGTGCGCTCCGTCGGTGGGGGCGCCGTGGTTGTCCGACGGTGAGGCGCCGTGGCTGCCTCGGGACGTGGCGGATCTGGTGACCGCGCGGCGTGCGGCGATTGACGCGGTGTTGCCCGGGGCGCCGCTTCGGGTGGTGACGGGGGCGGCGGGGACGACGGCCGGGGGTGGTCGTGAGCCTCGACTGGCGGCGGTGCAGCGGCGTGCGGTGGCGGTTCCGGTCGGGGTGGCGCTGGTGGTGGTCGTGGCGCTGATCGCGTGGGGGATCGGGGGGAGTGACGGGACGGTGTCTTCTGGGGCTCCCAGTGGCTCGGGGACGAGCGTCGCGGATCGGGCGGGCGCGGGGATTCCGCCCGCTGGAGTCGGTTCTACGAACGGTGCTACGCCTTCGGTCGCGGCTGGGCATGTGGCGGTGAGCTCTAGTAGTGCGCCTGTTTCGGGGGGAGCGGCTGGTGGTGTCACCGGTCCGAGTAGTTCTCAAGGTGCGCCGGTAGGGGGCACTTCGTCGACAGCGCCTGCCGGTGGCGGCGGGCACAGCACTTCGGCTTCTGCCTCGCGCCAGCCGTCGTCCAGCGCTCCGCCGCCCCGACCGCCGACGAGCACGAGCGCGCCGGCGCCTCCTCCGCCCGCGCCGTTCACTTGTCCCCAGCACTACTTCTGTTGGTGGAATCAACCGGCGATGCCGGGCCGGGAGACCGGTGGCTGCGTGGACTCCTCCCTGAATCACAGCGAGTGGTTCTGCTCGCGCGGATTCCCGGGTGGGTATCCGCCGATTCTGTCCTTCATCAACAACACGCCGTATCGGGTGTGGCTTCAGCAGAACGACGGCCACACCAGCGCCGGGACCGAGCTGTGCGTCAATCCCGGGACGAGTGTCAGTGACCTGAGTGGGAACGCCAACACGAACGACCGGTGGGTCTGGATGTCGAACAACTCAGCACCCTGCTGAGCGTCGCCTTCGTCATGCCACTCCGACCGGCTGTGGCGTCTCGACCGCCACCGGCCGGGTGAACTCCCGCAGCTGCGGTGTCTTGACGACGATCACCGCGAGCGCCGCCAGGCAGAGCATGCCGCCGCTGACCAGGGCGACCTGCCCGGACGTCGCGGCGGCGGTGAGGCCGGCGCGCAGGTTGCCGAGCTCGGGGCCGGCCTGGCCGGCGATCTGCTCGGCGGCGGCGACCCGGCCCAGCATCTCGTTGGGGGTGTTGAGCTGGACGAGGGTGCTGCGCGAGACCACCGCCAGGGTGTCCGCGGCGCCGGCCACGGCCAGGCACGCCAGGCCGAGCCAGGCGTTGGCGACCAGGCCGAGCATGAGCAGGGCGGCGGCCCAGACCGTCGAGCCGAGGAGCATGACCGCGCCGGGGCGGGGCAGGCGCGTGAACGTGCCGGAGAAGACCGACGCGACGACGCCGCCGACGGCGATGGCCGTCAGGAACAGGCCGAGCGTCCGCGGGTTGTTGCCGAAGCGCTCGGCGTTGAGCAGCGGGAAGAGACTGATGGGCATCGTGAGGACGGTCGTGGCGAGGTCGGTGAGCAGCGCGCCGCGGACCGGCGCGGCGTGCACGAGGTAGCTGAGGCCGTCGGCCACCCCCCGCAGCCCCGGACGCGGCGCCTGCTCGGACCGCATCGCCAGCCGCGGCAACCGGAAGGCGCCGTAGAGCGCGACGCCGAAGGACAGCGTGTCGATGAGATAGCAGGCCCCGACCCCCGCCACCCCCACGACGACCCCACCGAGCGCCGGCCCCACCATCATCGACCCCTGGAACGAGATCCGGTTCAGCGCGATGGCGGACCCCATGTGCTCAGTACGCACCAGGTGCGGCAGGAACGTCCGCGCGGTCGGCCCCGCCCCGGCCCCGAACACGGACTGCCCCGCCACGATGAACAACACGGCCAGGACGGGGAACGTCCCGAGCAAAGCCTGCGTCGCGAGCAGCGCGGAACACGCGCCCTGCCCCACGGTGCACGCCATGAAGTAGCGACGCCGATCAAGCCGATCAGCCAACGCCCCCGCGAACAACCCGAACGCGATGAGCGGCACCGCCTGCGCGAGCCCGATGGCCCCGGTCCACGCCGCGCTGTTGGTGGAGTGCCAGATCTGGAAGAGCACCGCGACCGTGGTCATCTGCCCGCCGAAGCTGGAGCACAGGCTGCTCAGCCAGAGGCGCCGAAACGCGGGCGACTCGCGCAGCGGCGCGGTGTCGGCGAGCATCGCGGTGAGGCGGCGGGTGCGGCTGCCGGTGCTGGGGCTTGGCTGGGATTCAGGGCACGCCAGCTCCGGCGGCTGGCTGCCCGACTCGGATTCGCGGGAGGTCTGCTGCGGCTGCGGTCGGTCGCTGCGATGGGCCGTGGCAGAGTTCTGCTGCGGCGGTTCGGGCGGCTGGCTGCTGCTCTGAGCGGCGCCGGGGCCTTGCTGCGGCTGCACCGGGCTGATGCTTTGGGCGCCGGAACTCTTCCGCAGCTCGGTGCGCGGCGAGTCGGGCAGCTGACTGCTGCTCGCGGTGGCGCGAGCGCTGTGCGATTCGGTGGGCTGTGCGGTGTCAACGGTGTCAACGGTGTCAGCGGTGTCAGCGGTGTGCTGCGTCGAATCCTGCAGCGCCGCACCCCGCCGGCGCCCCGGCCACCCTATGCGCCGCGCCATGCCGGGTCCTCCCTCAGGCGTTCCGTGATGCGGTCGCGGAAGCTCTTGCGCGCCAGCGCCTGTTCCACGTCGGCGACCGCCTTGCTGATCGGGTACGGGATCTCCGACTCCAGCTCGGCCAGGGCGGCTTCGGTGGCGCGCCACTCCGCCGCGAGGCGGGGGGCCAGGCGGCGGGATTTGGCGGTCAGGGTTACGCGCTTGGTGCGGGCGTCGGGGCCGGGGGTGGTGCGGACGAGGCCGGCGGTGCGCATGGCGGCGACCTTCTGGCTCAGGGCTGAGTGGGTGCGGCCGACGGATTCGGCCAGTTCGGTGATGGTCATCGGGCCGTGGAGGTGGAGGCGGAGGAGTTCCATCACCCAGGTCGGCTTCACGCCCTCGATGTCGGCGTCGGCGTAGACCTGGGCGATCGAGGCGTCGATGCCCGCCGTCAGCAGCTGGAGCGGACGCCACAGGCTGGTGCCGGTCGGGTCCTCGAAGGGCTGGTCGGGGGCCTGGTCGCCGGGTCGGTCGGCGGCGTGCGCGACCGGCCACTCGGCGGCTTGATCATCGGTCATGCCGCAATCGTAACAGCACTTCTATAAGTGCTGTTGTAATTATTCGGGCAGTGCGCCGCCCGCGTGGCGTCGTGCCGAGTAGTCGATTGATCACTATCTTGAGGGAAAGAAGTGAGAAAGGTGGCCGGCCCGGTGCCCGGAGGACGAGACACCCAGCCCGACGCCCGGACCGCCGGCGTCCTGCGCGGCCGGTCGACGGTCTGGGCCGCGGCGCTGATGTCGCTCGTGCTCGCCGCGATCTGGGCCCGCTACCTGGCCGGCGTCGGCGGCGACCTGGCCGCCCAGTGGTCCTGGGCCGATTTCGCCGCCAAGTACCCCGGCTCGGCCTACGACCTGGCCTGGTACGGCGGCATCCACCCCGCCTCCTACAGCCTGCTCGCCCCGTTCCTGATGGCCGCGGTCGGGGTCCGGGCCGCCGGCGTCCTGTCGGTCGTGGTCTCGGCGGTCCTGCTCGCCCACATCCTCACCCGCGCCGGCCTGCGCTGGCCGCTGCCCGTGGCGCTGTGGGGGACCTTCGCGCTCTGGTGCGACCTGGCCGCCGGCCGCGTCACCTTCGCCATCGGCCTGATGTTCGGCCTGGCCGCGGTCGCCGCCGCCGGGAACGAGCGCACGCCCGGCTGGGGCCGGGTCGCGCTCGCCGCCGTCCTGTCCTTCCTCGCCGTCTGCGCCAGCCCGCTGGCCGGCCTGTTCGTCGAGGTCGCCGCCGCGGCGCTGCTCCTCACCGGACGCGTTCGGGCCGGCATCGCGCTCGGCGTGCCGGGACCGGCCGTCGTCCTGCTGACCAGCCTGTTGTTCCCCTTCGGCGGCGTGGACCCGGTCGGCGGCCCGACGATCATGGTTACCGCGGGCTGCGCCGTCGCGGCCGCCCTGCTCGTTCCCGGCGGCCCCGACGCCGCGCCGGTCTGGCGCGTGGTGCGCATCGGCTCCCTGCTCTACGCCGCCGGCGCCGGCCTGACCCTGCTGATCGACACGCCGCTGGGCAGCAACGTCGAACGCCTGGCGCTGATCTTCGGCAGCGTGGTCTTCCTAGCCGCGCTCTGCGCCCGCGGCGACGTGCCCTGGCCGAAGCTGCCGCGCCCGAGTCTGACGTGGCTGCGCACCGGTGCTCTGGTCATCGCGTTCGCCATCGCCGGCTTCTGGACCGTGAGCAGCGACATCGTCGGCATCCCGATGCCGTCGTCCAAGGCCCAGGGCGCCGGCCTCGTCGCGGAACTCCAGAGCCTGCACGTCGAAGCCACCGGCGCACGCGTCGAAGCCGTCCCGATGCAGAACCACTGGGAATCCTGGGGCCTGACCGGCGTCGCCGAACTCGCCCGCGGCTGGAACCGCCAGGCCGACGTGCAACGCAACCCCCTGTTCTACGACGGCTCTCTCACCGGCACCGCGTACTACGACTGGCTCCAGAAGTGGGCCGTCGGCTACGTCGCGGTCCCCACGCTGCCCGCCGAGGAGCTGGACTATTCGGCGCGCGCCGAGGCTGTCCTGATCGCCACCCACCCCGCCTGGCTCCAGCAGGTCTGGCAGGACTCCTCCTGGCGCCTGCTGAAGTTCACCGACGCCGTCGCCCTGGCCTCGCCGCCCGCGACGATCGTCGCCACCGACGCCGCGCACGTGGTCCTCGACGTGCCGCAGACCCCGCAATCAACAGTGACCGCGACCGTCCGGATTCAGTGGTCCCCCTGGCTCCGCGTCGACGGCCCGGCCGGCGCCTGCCTGGTCCGCGACGGCGACTGGACGCAGCTGCAGGTCACCACCCCCGGCCGCTACACGATCGACAGCGACTACGCCCTGCCTCGCGGATCGGGCTGCCGGCGGCCGTGACGGAACGGCCGAGCCCGCTCAGCCGACGCCGTACCCCTTGATGAAGTGCTCGACCAGCCCCTCGACGAACCCGTCGTCGACCGGATCGCCGGTCATCAGGATCCGGTGATACACCGGCCCGACCAGCAGGTCGACCGCGGCGGCGACATCCAGATCCGCCGGTAGCTCGCCCCGCGCGATCGCGCGGTCCAGCGGCACGCGGTCGCGCTGCCGCTGCTCGTCGAGGTAGTGCGTGCGCAGCTTCTCGGCGAAGACGGCGTCGTGCTGCGCGTGGCCGATCAGAGCCTTGAAGACGGCACCCGCGTCCTCGCCGGTCAGGAAGCCCGCCAGCTGCCGCAGATGCCCGCGCAGGTCCTCGGCCAGGGTGTCGTGCTCCTGGGTGACCAGGTCGCGGGCGGCGTCCTCCAGGAACGTGTCCAGCAGGATGTCCGTCTTGGAGCCCCACCAGCGGTAGATCGTCTGCTTGGCGACGCCGGCGGCGGCCGCGACGCCCTCGATCGTGACGCCCGCGAACCCCTTCTCGACCAGCAGGTCGTCGGCCGCCTGGAGCACCGCCTGCCGGGCGTCCTCGCTGCGTCCGTGCCGGTTGCCGTGGTGCTGTGCCGGCAAGCGTGCCACCTCCTCGACGTGCCGTGCCGTGTCCCGATCGGGAGCCGTGTCCCGATCGTGAAAGGACAGGATAGGGCCCGATGCCCTAGACAAGACGCAACGTTGCGTCTACTCTACAGTGCATGACCTCCACCAGCACCCTCAGCACCCTGCGCGACCCGCGCGTCTCCGAAGTCCTCCAGCGCCTCTTCGCCGACGCGCAGCAGGACGACGCGGCCTACCAGCGCGCCCTGGCCGGCCGCCCCGACGGCTTCAACCCGACCGATCATCAAGAGCGTGCGGACGCCTGGTCGGAGATCTACATGCCGATCTCCGTCGACGCCGGGCGCCTGCTCTACACCCTCGTGCGCGCCGTGAAGCCCAGGACAGTGGTCGAGTTCGGCATGTCCTTCGGGATCTCCACGCTGCACCTGGCCGCCGCGGTCCGGGACAACGGCGTCGGGCACGTGGTGACCACCGAGATGTCCGCGGCCAAGGTCCAGGCCGCGCGGGCCACGTTCGCGGAGGTCGGCCTGCAGGACGTCATCACCGTGCTCGAAGGCGACGCCCTCCAGACCCTCCCGCAGCGTCTGGACGCCGACAACGCAGCCGCGGGCCACAGCGACGGCGTCGGCTTCGTCCTCCTCGACGGCTGGAAGGACCTTTACGTCCCGGTCCTCCGCGCCCTCGAACCGCGCCTGAACCGCGGCGCCCTGGTCATCGCGGACGACATCGACATGGCCTCGGTCCGGCCCTACCTGGACTACGTCCGCGACCCGGCCAACGGCTACGAGGGCGTCGCGTTCCCGGTCGAGGACGGCATGGAGATCAGCTGCCGTCTGTGAGCAACCGGGCCAGCGCGTCGGCGGACCGACTCCCCGCCGCGGCCTGAGGCCTGGCGTCCGCTGGCCACCAAGGCCTGATCCGCGGATCCGGGCCGGTCAGAGGAACCGCCACAGGTGGTCGGCGGTGCCGTTGTCCTCGAACTGCACGACGTTCGCCGAGTCGGCCGTGGACATGCCGTCCACGCCGAGCACCAGTCCGCTGTTCATGTTCTGGATCCGGAACCACGGACCGCCGCCGGGCCGCAGCCGCCACAGGTGGTCCGAGGTCCCGTTGTCGTCGAACTGCACGACCTGCGCGGAGTCCGCGGTCGACATGTTCGCCACGCCCATGACCTTGCCGGAGTTCAGGTTCTGGATCTTCCACCAGCCGCTGGAGTCGCTGAGGAAGGTCCACCGGTGGTCCGCGGTGCCGTTGTCGTCGTACTGCACGACGTTCACCGAGTCGGCGGTGGACATGTTCGCCACGCCGAGCACCTTGCCGCTGTTCTTGTTGATGACGCGGACCGGGCCGTCGGGGATCAGGGTCCAGAGATGGTCGGCGGTACCGTTGTCGTCGTACTGGACCACGTTGACCGAGTCAGCCGTGGACATGTTCGCCACGCCGGCCACCTTGTTGCTGTTGACGTTGCGGATGCGCATCCGGCCGTCGCCGTTGTCGATCAGGGTCCAGACATGGTCCAGGGTGTTCGTGTTCTCGAACTGCACGATGTTCGCCGAGTTGGCCGTGGACATACCGTCCACGCCGAGCACCAGGCCGCTGTTCGCGTTGCGGATGCGGACGTTGCCGTCGCCGTTGTCGAGCAGCTGCCAGACGTGGTCGGCGGTGCCGCTGTCGTCGAACTGGACCACCTGCGCGCTGTCGTCCCAGGACATGTTCGACACGCCCATGACCTTGTTGCTGTTGGCGTTGAGCAGCCTGAAGTAGCCGCCGGCCGGGTTCCAGGCGGTGCCGCCGGACGCGACGGCCGGGAACGCCGTGATCCGCAGCCGCGCCGCGCCCATCGGGATGAGCGTGACGTCGGTCGTCCCGGAGGCCTGGAACGGCCCGGGCTGGAGCTCGGTCGCGATGTTCTGATCGTCGGCGGTCCATCCGGCGATCTGCGCGGCCGGGGCGGTGATGCTGACCGGGACGCTCTGCTGGGTGAACGGGTTCGCCGAAACCGAGCCGTTGGTGCCGTTGAACGTCAGTGCACTGGCAGGGTTCGACGCGGGCAGCGCGAGGCCGTAGTTCCAGGCCGTCGTGGCGTGCACCTCGTACTCGGGGAACTCTGAATCCCCGGCGAACTGGACGTAGTTCTCGCCGATCTGCAGCGAGTAGTCCAGCGCGCCTTTCGACACCGACAACGCGCCACCGGCCGCGCTCCACGACGTGACCACGGGAGTGGACGGCAGCTGGATTCTCACCGTGTCGCCGTTGTGCCACGTGCGGGAGATCGAGGTGTAGGCCGGGCCGGACGGCGCGCTCACGCCGCGTCCGTTCACGGATATCGACGGCGCCGAGCACCAGCCCGGGACCCGCAGGTATAGAGGGAACATCGTCGGGTTAGACATCGTCACAGTGAGCGTGACGGTGTCAGTGAACGGATACCCGGTGTCCTCAGTGATGGTGACCGAGGAGCCGCCGGATACGTTTGCGGTGACCGAACAAGGGGCGTACATCGCCGCGCACAGTCCGTTGTCGGGGGTGGCGGCCCACAGCTCCTCGGTGAAGTACGGCCAGCCCTGGCCGTAGTTGTGCGGGCAGCAGCGGTACTGGTCCACGCCGGGCATGTAGGCCTGCATCGGCTTGGCGTTACTGAACTGGCCGTGGCTCGGCGTGCTGTTGGAGATGTCGACGCTGTTCATCGACGTGATGTAGTGCGTGCCCTTGCCCTGCGGGTCCAGGGCCGCGGGCAGCATGTTGAACGCCAGCTGCTCGCAGCGGTCGGCCCACACCGGGTCGCCGGTGAGCCGGTTCATCAGCTCGTGGCTGGCCATCAGCTCCACGATGCCGCAGGTCTCGAAGCCCTGCCGGGGGTCGGTATACCCGATGCGGCCGTTCTCGTCGCCGGCGAAGCCGCCGCCGGGGAACTGGCCCCAGCGGCCCATGATCGAGGCGTAGTTCTGGTACGAGTTCTGTGTCATGCCGGACTGGCCGGAGCGCAGCGCGTAGACCGCCGGTTCGCGGAAGCCCTGGGCCAGGTTGACGTTGTGGGGCGTGGGCAGGTTGTTCAGCCAGTTCGCACTGCTGCTGTGCATCGTGTCGGCCAGGTCGAGCAGGAAGGTCTCGCCGGTGCGGTTGTAGAGCCAGAACAGGACATCCAAGCCGTCCGCGACGCGGAACGAGAGCCAGAAGGCGGAGAACACTGAGCCCGGCTGCGTGTGCATGAACCGGCAGAACGCGGTCATGGCGTTCAGGATCTTCTGGTCGCCGGTGTACTCCTGGCGGCTGCGCATGGCTTGCAGCAGCGGCAGGTACGGCCAGAAATCCCCGTAGCCGCCCTGGCTGGTGCGTAGGCCGGTAGGGCCGAAGAAGCCGTCGGAGGCCTGCGTGGCCAGGATGCCGTCGATCCAGGTCGCCGTGTTCGCCTGGACGGTGCCGTCGCCGGTGAGATAGCCGAGGTCGCCGTAGCCGCGCAGCCAGTACGGCACCTCCTCCCAGCCGTTCTGGGACGGGTTGAGCCAGCCGGTTGTGCTGGTGTCCAGGTAGTGGGAGGTGTCCTGGTACTTCCCGCACAGGCCGTCCACCTGCAGCTGGAGCTGGCCGGCCAGCCAGCCGGAAGCGCGGACGGCGCCGGGCGGCAGGCGGAGCAGCGCCGTCGGTGCCAGAGGAGCGGCGTTCGGCGTGTACAGGCCTCCGCCGGCCGGGGCGAGGCGGGCGGTGGCGGCCGAGGCCGAGGACGTCAGGGAGGGACCGGTGGTGAGTGCGGCGGCTGTGAGCGCGCTCGTGCGGAGCAACGCACGGCGGGTCAGCGACACGTGGGGCACATGGGGATCTTGGGGCACGGGCATGATGAGGCTCCGGTGGGTAGAGCAGCCCTGATTCAACGATGTAAAGCCTCATTCAGGCACCGGTCGCGGGGTGCGTCAAGACCCTGTGTTGAGGTGCGAGATTCATCGGGTACTGATCGCGACGGTATAACCGCAGCTCCGGTCGGTCATCGAACCCTGAGTACGGCTTTGCGCGACGAGACAAGAGGGTTGACACACATCCGCCGGACGTGCATGACTAGCGTTACATCGTTGGAATGAACTTCCTCGGTGGCGCACACGCACCATCCCGATTCCCTTGTGACGAGGATGTGAACATGCCTGCCCGCTTGCGTGTAAGGACTCTGACCAGGTCGGCGACGGCGGCGACGATCGTCGCGGCCTGCCTGGCCGGCACCGCCGCCTGCGCCAAGTCGGCGCCCAAGGCCGCCGCCTCCGGCGCGACCTCGACCGGGACCGCGGCCCAGCAGGTGGTGGCGACGTCCGCCTCCGGCCCGGGCTGTACGTACCAGACCTACGGCGGCGGCGTGCCGCAGCTGAACCTGACCGATCCCTCGACGATCGTCGGCTTCTCGCAGTCGGAGTCCACCAGCAACCCGTTCCGCTCCACCGAGACCGACTCGATCACCAACCAGGCCAAGTCGCTGGGGATCAAGCTGATCCAGCGCAACGCCAACGCCGACGTGAACGCGCAGAACTCGCAGATCGAGGACATGATCGCGCAGGGCGCGAAGGTGCTGATCGTGGCGCCGGAGAACTCCGACGGGCTGGGCCCGGCGCTGGCCGAGGCCAAGGCCAAGAAGATCCCGGTGCTCACCATCGACCGGACGGTCACCGGCACCGCGTGCGGCGACTACATCGCCTTCATCGGTTCGAACTTCTACGGCCAGGCCCAGATCGCCGCCGACGACCTCGCGGCCGCGACCAACAACCAGGCCAAGGTCGCGATCCTGTCCGGCACCCCGGGCAACAACGTCAGCTCCGACCGGACCAGCGGGTTCCAGGACCAGCTCAAGGCCAAGTACCCGGGCCTGACCGTGGTGGCCTCGCAGACCGGCAAGTTCGACCAGACCGACGGCCAGTCGGTGATGGCCCAGATGCTCCAGGCCAACCCGGGCATCAACGCCGTCTACGCGGAGAACGACGAGATGGCCCTCGGCGCGATCCAGGCGATCATCGCCGCCGGCAAGGTCCCGGGCAAGGACATCAAGATCGTCTCGATCGACGGCACCCAGCAGGCCGTGCAGGACGTCGTCTCCGGCTCGATCTACGCCGACGTGGAGACCAACCCGCGGTTCGGCCCGCTGGCGTTCCAGTCCCTGCAGGCCTTCTACGGCACCACCGGGGTGTCCAGCAAGGTGATCATCAAGGACAGCCACTTCACCCAGGCCAACGCCCAGCAGGCTCTCGCCGGCGGGCAGGTCTACTGAGCTGGCGGCCGGGGGTCTGTGACATCTGAGATTCCTGGGTTGACTGAGGGAGGAACCGTGCCGTCGAGGCCGGATGAACCAGACCCCTCCGGGCCGCCGGAGGCAGGAGCGCCCACGGGCGCTCCTGCCGCGTTGCAGGCACGCGAGGTGGCCAAGAGTTTCGGCGGCGTGCACGCGCTGCGCGGTGCGGACCTGCTGGTGCGCCCCGGCGAGGTGCACGCCCTGATGGGGGAGAACGGCGCGGGCAAGTCCACGCTGATCAAGCTGCTCACCGGCGTCTACCGCCCGGACGACGGCGCCATCGCGCTGCACGGGCAGGAGCGCACCTTCCGCACGCCGCAGGAGGCGCAGGCCGCCGGGATCTCGACGATCTACCAGGAAGTGAACCTGGTGCCGATGATGTCGGTGGCCCGGAACCTGTTCCTGGGCCGCGAGCCGCGCCGCCGGGGGCTGGTCGACCTGCGCGCGATGAACCGGATGGCCGCGGAGATCCTGCTGCGCTACGGGGTCGGGGTGGACGTCACCGCGCCGGTGCACACGCTGGGCCTGGGCGCCCGCCAGATGGTGGCGCTGGCCCGGGCGGTGCGCACCGACGCCCGGGTGGTGATCATGGACGAGCCCACCTCCAGCCTGGAGCCGCGCGAGGTCCAGACCCTGTTCGGGGCGATCAGGACACTGCGGGACCAGGGGACGGCGGTGGTGTTCGTCAGCCACCGGCTGGACGAGCTGTACGAGATCTGCGACCGGGTCACGGTGCTGCGCGACGGCCGCACGGTGCACAGCGGCCCGATGGCCGGCCTGCCGCGCACGGAGCTGGTCGCGCTCATGCTGGGCCGCGCGCTGCTGGCCGCGCACGACGGCCGGGTCACGGCGTTCGCGCCGGACAAGGCGCTGCGGCGGCCGGCGGCCGATGACGCGGCGCTGGGTGACCTGCTGCCGGCGGCGCGGCGGGGGCGGGGGCGCCGTTCGGGGTGGGGGCGCGGCCGGGACCGGGTTCGCGGCGATCGGAACCGTCAGGCGGGCGGCCCCGGTGGCTCGGGTCCGGGTTCCGGCGCGGCGCTCGCCGGTGGCTCGGACTCGAGCGCGCCGGCTGCGGCTCTGCACCCCGGCGCCGTGGTCGATGCCGGCATGGAGTTCGGGGCGCGCGCTGCCGCGGCCGCGGCAGCCGAGGCTGCGGGCTTGGAGGGTGCGGCGCGCGATGGTGCGGGTGCTGCGAGCTCAGGGCCCGGCGCCGGTGGTGGTGTGAGTGCGGGCGTTCCGAGCTCGGGGCCCGGTGCTGGCGATGGTATGAGTGCGGGTGCTGCGGGTTGGGAGGGTGCGGCTCGCGATGGTGCGAGTGCGGGCGCTCCCAGCCATCCGGCGCTCAGCATCAGCGGCCTGACCGACCGGCACCGGCTGCGTGATGTCAGCCTGGATGTCGCTGCCGGTGAGGTGGTGGGGTTGGGCGGTCTGCTCGGAGCGGGCCGCAGCGAGACCGCGCAGGCGGTGATCGGCGCGCATCCGGCTGCCGGCGCGGTCTCCGTCGACGGCAAGCTGATCCGGCGCCGCAGTCCGCAGGCCGCCGTGCGGGCCGGGATCGCGATGCTCGCTGAGGACCGCAAGGCCGAGGGGGTCATCCCGGGCCTGTCCGTGCGGGAGAACATCGTGCTGGCCGCGCTTCCGCGCCTGTCGCGCGCCGGGATCGTCTCCACCGGGCGGCAGGACCGGATCGTCGAGTTCTTCATGAAGCGCCTGCGGATCAAGGCCTCCAGCCCCGAGCAGAAGGTGCAGGACCTGTCCGGCGGCAACCAGCAGAAGGTGCTGCTGGCCCGTTGGATGTGCCTGAACCCGCGCGTGCTGCTCCTCGATGAGCCGACCCGCGGCATCGACGTCGGGGCCAAGGCCGAGGTGCAGACGATCATCGACCAGCTGGCGGCCGAGGGGGTCGGCGTGCTGCTGATCTCCTCCGAACTCGACGAGCTGATCGAGGGGTCCGACCGGGTCGTCGTCCTGCACACCGGATCGGTCGCGGCACGGCTGGACGGCGAGGAGGTCACGGCGCCGAACCTGATGCGCGCCCTGGCCGGGGAGTCCTCTGGCACTGAGCAGTCCGACGAGGAGGGAGCCCCGTGACCGCCGCCGTGATCGAGCCGGCCGACGGCGCCGGCACGCGCGAACGGATCCTGGACCTGGCGCAGCGCTACGGCGTCTACGCCGCGCTGGCCGTCCTGATAGCCGTCGCCACCGCGCTCAACAGTGACTTCATGTCCGTGTCCAACTGGCGCGTGCAGCTGTTCCAGGCCGCGCCGATCGTGCTCGTCGCGCTCGGCATGGCGCTGGTGATCGGCACCGAGGGCGTGGACCTGTCGGTCGGCGCGACGATCGCGCTGTCCGCCTCGGTCATCCCGCTCTACATCGGCTACGGTCCGGTGCCGGCGATCGCGCTGGCCCTGCTGCTCGGGGCGGCGGCGGGTCTGGTCGGCGGCGCGATGGTGGCCTTCGCCGGGGTGCAGCCGATCGTGGCCACGCTGTCGCTGATGATCGGGCTACGCGGGGTCGCCGAGCTGATGAACGGCGCCGCCGCCAAGCCGGTGGCCGACGCCACCATCCTCGACCTCGGCGAGCACAACCTGGCCGGGGTGCCGCTGATGGCGTGGATCGCGCTGGCCGCCACCGGGGCCGTGGCGTACACCGTGCGGCGCACGACCTTCGGCCGCCAGCTGGTCGCGATCGGCGACAACAAGCGCGCCAGCCTACTGGCCGGGCTGCCGGTGCGGCGCGTGCTGGTGACCGTGTACGTGCTGTCCGGGGTGCTGGCCGCGCTGGCCGGCGTGCTGATCGTCGGGCACGGGGCCGAGGCCGATCCGGCGAATCAGGGGTTGAACATGGAACTGAACGCGATCACCGCGGTGGTGGTCGGCGGCACGCCGCTGTCCGGCGGCCGGGTGCGGGTGCTCGGCACGGTGGCCGGGGCGATGTTCATGCAGCTGGCCTCGGCGGTGCTGATCCAGCACAACGCGCCGACGTCCACCACGCAGATCGTCGAGGCCGTGCTGATCTGCCTGGCCGTCTACGTGTCCAGGGAACGGGGGACGCGATGAGCGTGCGGACACCGGAGACCGCGGCGCCGCTGCCGGCCCCGCCGCCCCGGCGCGCGGGCCGTGACGGGCTGCTGGAGACGCCGCGCGAGCGCTGGATCCGGCGCGCGGAGCGGCGCGGGCCGCTGGTGGTGCTGGTGGCGGTGTGCGCGGCGGCGACGGCGGCCTCGCCGTCGGACGCGTCGTGGTCGGACGTGAGCACCATCCTGGGCAACAACGCCTTCGTGTGGCTGCTGGCGCTGGGGATGACGTTCGTCATCACGACCGGCGGCATCGACCTGTCGGTGGGGTCGCTGTACGCGCTCGGCGGGGTGCTGGCGGCGCGGGCCTCGTCGAGTGGACCGTGGCTGGCGATCCTGCTGCCGCTGGTGGTGTGCGCGGCCTGGGGCGCGGTGCAGGGGCTGCTGGTGGCGTACGGCGGGATGGCGCCGTTCATCGTCACGCTGGCCGGGCTGCTCGGCGCGCGCGGGCTGCTGCAGGCGCTGACGAATCAGGGTTCGACGACGTACCTGGTCCCGGCGCACTCCTGGTTCCGGCACCTCGGCGCCGGCACGTGGGTGCCGGTGGGCATCGTGGCGGTGCTGTTCGCGCTCGGCTGGATCCTCATGGAGCGCACCGGCTACGGCGCCACGCTGACCGCGATCGGCGGCAACCAGGACTCCGCGGTCCTGCTCGGCCTGCCGGTGGCCCGCGCGAAAGTCCTGGTCTACCTGCTGTCCGGCACCCTCGCCGGCGCGGCGGGCGCCCTGGCCGGCGCGCGCCTGGGCTCCGGCGTGACCACGATCGGCGTCGGCTACGAACTCACGGCGATCGCCGCGGTGGTGATCGGCGGGACCCTGCTGACCGGCGGCTACGGCACGATCGGCGGCACGGTCTGCGGCGTCCTGCTGCTGGCGGTGATCCACCACCTGATCGACCGGTACCTGTCCCAGTACGGCTCGGCGATGACGGACGCGGTCAACGGCGCGTTCCTGGCCGTCGTGGTACTGGCGCAGGCGCTGCTTGAGCGCTCGCGCCGGCGATGACGGAGGCGGGGGAGGGGGCTGCCGGCTGTCTCGGGGGCCCGCCGGGTGGAGCGTGCCCGGCGACGAGTGCCGGCCCGCATGGCATAAGCCCGCATGGCATAAGCCTGAGCCGGCAACCCGCCCGGCGCCCCTCACTCCCCGCTGCTCTCCCGCACCACCAACCGGTGCCCCGGTTGAATCAGCCGCCCCGGCTCCGCGTACCCCTCCGCGATCCGCAGCAGCAGCGCGTCCACGGCCGCCTCGGCGATGCCGGTCTTGTCCGGCGCCACCGTCGTCAGCGACGGGATCGCGTACTCCGCCTCCTCCACGTCGTCGAAGCCGACCAGGGCGATGTCCTGCGGCACCCGCAGGCCCGCCTCGTGGATCGCGCGCAGTGCCCCGAGGGCCATCAGGTCGTTGAAGCAGAACACTGCGTCCGGCCGCTCCGGGAGCTTCAGCAGGCGCCGCATCGCGGCCGCGCCGTCGGGGCGGAAGTAGGCGCGGACCGGCGGGCACAGCGCGGGTTCGGCCGGCAGTCCCGCCGCGGCCAGCGCCTGGCGGTAGCCGGCCATGCGCTGCTGTGCGGTGGCGCGGGGGCTCGGGTCCTGCCAGCCGATCGCGGCGATGCGGCGGCGGCCGGCGGCGATCAGGTGGTCCACCGCCTCGCGGGCGGCGGCGACGTTGTCGATGTGCACGTGGTCGCAGACCAGCCCCAGGTCCGCCTCGCCGAGCAGGACCAGGGGGATCTGGCGTTCGCGCGCCGCGAGTTCGTGCTGGTCCAGGCCCAGGGGGCTGAGGATCACGCCGTCGATCATCGGGTCGCCCAGGCCGCTGGCGATGCGCAGTTCGGCGCGGGGGTCGCCGGCGGTGTCGTCCATCAGGACCGTGCAGCCGTGGCGGCGGGCCGCGGCGATCACCTCGACGGCCAGTTCCGCGAAGTACGGGGACGGCAGTTCGGGGAACGCCAGGGCGATCACGCCGCTGCGGCCGGTGCGCAGCCGGCGGGCCGCCATGTTGGGGTGGTAGCCCAGGGCGTCGATCGCGGCCTGGACCTTGGCCCGGGTGTCGGCGGCGACGTGCACCGTGCCGTTGACCACGTTGGACACCGTCTTCACCGACACGCCGGCGGCCTCGGCGACGTCCTTCAGCCGCGGTGCGGAGCCGGCGCCGTTCGTGCCGTCCGCCGCCCCGCCTATCGCCCCATCCATGGTCGCCTCAACGCTCCGTCCGCCTGATGTGATCTGATGTCAGTGTTCCAACGTTAGAATAGCTCATTTCCTGACAATCTTCACAAGCTTCTGATTCACCGTGAACCGCGCCGAGGAGCAGCCCCTTGCGATCTCCAGCCCTCCGACCATTCGGCACTCTGCCCGACGGCACACCGGTCGACGACTGGCGGCTGACCGACTCCTCCGGCGCCCGCGCCACGATCCTCGCCTATGGCGCGACCTTGCAGGAAATCAGTGTCCCGGACCGGGACGGCCGGATGGCCGATGTGGTGCTGGGTTTCGACAACCTGGCCGATTACATCGAACGCAGCGCCTACTTCGGTTGCGTCGTCGGACGTTACGCGAACAGGATCGCCGGCGGAACTTTCTCCCTGAACGGCCGCGAGATCCGCCTGCCGCTCAACGACGGCCCGCGCCCCAACACCCTGCACGGCGGCACCCCCGGATTCGGCTCCCGCCTGTGGAGCGCCCCGGACGGCGTGACCGACGTTCCGAACGGCACCTCAGTGACCCTGACGCGCGTCAGCCCCGACGGCGAGGAAGGCTTCCCCGGCGAAGTCACCGTGAGTCTCCGCTACACCCTCGCCGCCGGCCGCCTCACCCTGGACTACCGCGCCGAGACGACCGCCCCCACGGTCCTGAACCTGTCCAACCACGCCCGCTTCAACCTGGCCGGCGAAGGCGTGGGCACGGTCTTGGACCACGAGCTCACCGTCGCCGCCGACGGCTTCCTCCCGGTCGACGCCGCCCTGATCCCCCTCGACGGCGCCGCCCCGGTGGCCGGCACCCCCTTCGACTTCCGCACCCCGACCCCGGTCGGCGCGCGCCTGTCCGACCCGCACCCGCAGCTCACCCTCGTCGGCGGCTACGACCACTGCTTCGTCCTGCGCGGCGGCCGCACCGCCGTCCCGCGCCCGGTCGTCACCCTCCACGACCCGGCTGGCGGCCGGACGATGCGCATCGCGACCACCGAGCCGGGCCTCCAGCTCTACCTGTCCTCCGAACTCGACGGCACCCTCACCGGCCCCGGCGGGCGCCCCTACCAGCGCTACGGCGGCATCGTGCTGGAGACCCAGCACTTCCCCGACTCACCTCACCGCCCCGACTACCCCTCGACCCTGCTGCTGCCGGGCCGGGTCTTCACCTCGACGACGGTCCTGGAGTTCGGCGTTCAGGGCTTGAGCGCGACGCGCTGATACGCCGCGACGAGAGCTGAATCAGGCGGCGTGGATCATCGGCCGCCCTTGAACGAGCTCGACGCATACGGCAGCAGCGCCATCTCCCGCGCGTTCTTCACGGCACGAGCCATCGCGTGCTGCTGCCGTACCGTCAGTCCGGTCACGCGGCGGCTGCGGATCTTGCCGCGGTCGGAGATGAACATCCGCAGCAGGTCGGTGTCCTTGTAGTCGATGTGCTCCAGTCGGGCGATCAGCGCCTTGTCGAGGCGCTTCTTCTTGCGCGGCTTGCCGGCGGGGGAGAGGCGTGGCATCAGGGTTCTTCCTTCCAAAGGTTCAAGCAACGGGGTTGAGGAGTTCCTCGAAAGCGTCGGGCAGCAGTCGCCACGCGGATTCGCCGGCCGCGACCTCGTCGGCGGTGAGCAGGCAGCCGTCGAGGATCTCGGTGAGCGCCTCGACGTCGAGCCCGGGTGAGGTGAAGGAGAGCAGCTGCATGCGGTCGCCGTAGCGCGGATCCCACTCCAGCGCGGCCGCGGCCCGGCGCTCCGGCGGGAACTCCTCCCACTCCTCGTCCGACAGCGCGGCCAGCCACGGTCCGCAGTCGCCGACGCTCAGGCTCGCGCCGGCCGCGTCCCACGCCAGCAGCACGCCGGGCCGGTTGGCCAGCCAGAACCTGCCGCGGCTGCGCTCGGCGACCGGCACCAGCTGCTCCAGCGCCTCGTACAGCCGCCCCGGATGCAGTGGACGGCGCCGCCGCCACAACAGGGTGTGGACACCGTCGTCCTCACCTTGCGCGGGCAGCAGCGCCAGCGCCGGATCGACACGCTGCGCCGCCTCCTCGACGTCGAACCCGGCCAGCGCCGCAGGGATCAGCTGCCGGGTCTCCAGCGTCAGCGCGCGGGCGGTCGGGTTCAGCCGGCGCATCATGGCCAGGCCGGTGCGCAGCTCGCGCTCGTCGGAGTCCGTGCCCCGGTGAGGGTCGTAGCCGACGGCCAGCACGTTCGCGTACTCGATCTGGTGCGCCAGCGTCTCGGCGACGGTGCCGTCGTCCGCGGGGTTGGTGTGCAGGCCGTGGTCGGCCAGCGCGTCGTCGCGCTGCAGATCGGCGAGGACGCGCAGCGGATCGACGGCCGCGACCACGCCGACCACCTTCACGTACTCGTCCATGTGGCTCGCGCCGGTGCCGTCGGGGCCGACCGGCCACCGACAGCCGGACCAGATGCGGCAGCAGGTCCTCCCGCAGCGCGCAGCACGGGCAGCCCGAGGACATGCCTTGGTACAGCACGACGGACTGCGGGTAGCGGGACAGCTCGTGCCCTGCGCCGTTGCTCCCGGTGCAGGCCGGTCACGACCACCACGGGCAGCAGACTCGCGACGGACACGGTGGTTCCTCTTTCCGCTCTGGGTGGATCAGGTACCAGTTGCCGGCTACCAGCTGGACTTGCGGACGCCGGGCAGGTGTCCGGCGTGGGCATGCGTGCGCAGGTTGATGCGCGACAGCCCGAACGCGCCGACGTAGCCGCGCGCCTCGTCCGAAGTGTGCGGGGACGCGATCAGCATCTTGAGCTCGGCGCGGCTCCCTGCGTACCGGGCCACCACCTCGCGCCGCTGGTCGTTCTTGGCGATCTTCGAGGACTTGGCCATCAAGCGGTAGCCTAGATGAAAATGAAAACGGTTGCCAATAAGCTCGCGGAATAACCCGGCGCGGATCGCGTTGAACACCGCGGGCCCGATCGTTCATCGCACTGTCAACCCCGCGAAGAGCGCAGGAGGAACATCATGAAGCCCGGAATCCACCCCGAATACCACGCCGTCGTGTTCCGCGACCAGGCCGCGAACTACGCCTTCCTCACCCGGTCCACCGCCACCAGCGCGCACACCGTGGAGTGGGAGGACGGCAAGACCTACCCGGTCATCGACGTCGAGGTCTCCTCGGCCAGCCACCCCTTCTACACCGGCAACAGCCGTGTCGTGGACACCGCCGGACGCGTCGAGCGCTTCAACCGGCGCTACCAGCGCCCCACCTCCGGCGAGTGAGGTGACCCTCTCTCCATGCGAGGCATCCCGAACTCCTTAGAATTCCGTTGAGGAATCGGAGCACCCGAAGTCGGGGTCGCGTATAACGATCCTGGTTTGTCTCCCGCTGCGGCGGGCTCGGGTGAAGGGATGCCATGGAGGAGAAGCGGACGATCCCGCTGCCGGCGGATCCGCTCAACGCAAGGCGCAAGCGCACGATCGCGATCGCCGCGGGAGCAGTCGTCGCCGTGGCGGTGGCCGTGGTGTCGGTGGTAGCGGTGGCCGGGGGGTCGTCCCCACACAAGCCCGCGGTCGGCGTGGCGGCGGCCACCGAGAGTTCGTCGCCGTACGCGACCGATTCCGGGGGCGGGTACTCGCAGCAGCCGTCGTTCACGTGGTCCGCGCGGGCCAGCCTGCTGCCGGGATCGCCGACTTCCAAGCCGTCGTCGCCGGCCACACCACCGTCGTCGTCCGTCGCGGCACCGCCGCCGACCGGCCCGGTCGGCAATCCGGTGCAGTCGACTTCGGTCGTGGCGCCGCCTCCCTCCACGGCGACCAAGGTCGCCGCGCCGCCGAAGACCTCGGCGCCGCCCCCGCCTCCGACGTCGAAGGCTCCGACGACGTACCAGATCAGTGGGACGGTCTCCTGCGTCTCCGGGCAGTCGGTCGAGGGGGTCTGGGTGCAGGCGGCTCAAGGCTCCGGCTACTCGCCGTGGCAGGGCATCGGCAACGGATCGACGTCGCGCTACTGGTACACGCTGCCCTCGACGATGTCGTTCTCCCTGCACGTCGGCTGCGGAGGCACGACGGCCTCATGGGGCGTGGCGCTCACCACCCCGCAGACCTCCGGACCGGTCGCCAACTTCACCTGTCACGACGTGTCCACTGATGCCGAATACGGGCACTGCGACCTGCAATAGTCGGCAGCCACCGTCGCGGCGATCAGCCTCGCAACGCGCCGTATCGCCGTACAGCCCTTCAGCCCCTCAGCCGTCGAGACGCAGCAGGTCGCGCCCGGCACGGATCACCGTGTCCCGCACCTGCTGCGGATCGTCGAGTTCGGCGGCTGACAACGCGCCGTCGTGCAGCAGCACCAGCACGCGTCCGGCGTACTCCGGATCCGGATGGCCGGCCCGCTCGGCGAGGCGTGTCACCGTGTCCTGGAACCAGGCGCGGTGCTCGGCGACCGCCACCCGGATCGGGTCCTCGGGGTCCGGGTACTCGGCCGAGGCGTTGATGAAGTGGCAGCCGCGGAAGCCCGCTGAGCACGTGACCTGGCCGATCAGCTCCAGCAGCGCGGCGGCGCTCTCCTGCGGGGTCCCCTTGTCCAGCGCCTCGGCGACCGCCGCGCGCAACTCGTCGTCGGTGGCCCGCAGATAGGCCTCGACCAGGTTCTCCTTGGCCGGGAAGTGCCGGTAGAAGGTCGCCCTGGTCACGTTGGCCTCGGTCACGAGCCGGTCGACCGGCACGGTGTGGATGCCCTCGGTGTAGAAGAGCCTCCGCGCGGTCTCCAGCAGGCGGTCTCTGGGGCTCTGCCCGGTGTTCGGCATATCTCGATGATAGTGGAAGGAACGTTCTGTTGACTTCGCGCGGCGCGGCCTCCTAGAGTCGGAGCAGAGGGAGAACGAACGTTCCTTCTGTGCGAGCAGCCATCGAGAGGACCCGACTCCATGTCGTCCCGTTTCAGCACCTACCTCGACCGCAACCAGGCCTTCGCCGCCACCGACGGCAAGCTGCGGATCCCGGAGATCCCGTTCATCCCCTTCCGGCAGGTCTACCTGCTGACCTGTGTCGACCCGCGCGTCGAGCCGGCGGCGATCGCCGGCGTGGAACTGGGGGAGGCGATCGTGGCCCGCAACATCGGCGGCCGCGTCACCGAGTCGGCGATCAACGACCTGGCCTGGGTCTGCCACCTGCACGAGAACAAGACCCCGGACGCCGACTGGTTCGAGGTCGCGATCCTGCACCACACCGACTGCGGCTCCGCCCTGCTCGCCGACCCGGAGCTGCGGCGCACCTTCGCCGAGCGCGGCGGGTACGACGAGCAGGCCGCCGCCGCGATGGCGGTGCTCGACCCGGCCGCGACCGTACGGCACGACGTCGAGGCGCTGCGGCGCGCGCCGGTGCTGGCGCCGAGCATCGACAAGCTCAGGATCGGCGGCTACGCCTACGACCTCAAGACCGGCGTGATCACCACCGTGGTGGCGCCGGAGTGAGCTGACCGGTCAGGAACCAGTGACTCTGTCGGTCCTTCTCGGTAAGGTTCAATCCTTAAAAGGACTCATTACCGGGAGGGCCGCATGACCGCCGATCTGATGCACCGCTGGGCCGAGGGCTGGAGCGTCTCCCGCGGTACCGAAGCACCGGTCCCGACGCGGTGGGGGCTGCGGATCGAGGTCGGTGCCGAGAACCAGCTGCGCCGCCACCTGTTGCTCGACCCCCAGGAGCAGGGCGTGCGCGAACTGGTCGCCTCCATCGATGAGCCGCTGACGTGGCTCAAGAGCCATGTGGAGCCCTCCGAGCTGGCGCCGTGGCTGCCGGCCGGCTGGGCCGAGGACGAGCCGGGCTGGCTGATGGCGGTGGACGTGGCGCCGGCGGCCGTCGCGGTCCCGGACGGCTACCGGCTCACCTCCGAGTCGAGGGACGGTACCACCTATGTGCGGATCCTGACATCCGACGGAGCGCTCGCGGCGCGCGGGCAGTACGGCTACGTCGGGGACCACGGCACCGTGGACCAGATCTCGACCGAACCCGACCACCGGCGCCGCGGGCTGGGCTCGGTCGTGATGAACGCGTTGGCCAACAAGGCCTACGAGCTGGGCGCCTCCACGAGCGTGCTGGGCGCGACGATCGAGGGCCGGGCGTTGTACGAGTCGCTCGGCTGGAAGGTGCACGCGCCTTTGGCGGGTTTCGTCTACAAGCGGTAGGCCGTCATCTGCGGTGACATGGAAACCGATGTCGTTCCCATCTTTGCGTCCGTACGCAAATGTGCGATTCACTTCGGGTGTCACCTTCAGGATCCCGGCCCGGTGGGAGCAGAGTGTCTGAGCATGACCACGACCACGACGAGCGTGGCGGCCACGGCGACGGCGGCGGCCGCGGCCACGCCGGCCACAGCCACGGCGTGGCCGGCGACGCCGACCGCCGCTGGCTGCTGATCGGCCTGGCGCTGATCCTCGGCTTCATGTCGGTCGAGGTCGTCATCGGCGTGCTCGCGCACTCCCTGGCCCTGCTCTCCGACGCTGCGCACATGCTCACCGACGCCGGCTCGATCCTGCTGGCGCTGTTCGCGATGCGGCTGGCCGCCCGGCCCGCGCGCGGCGGCTACACCTTCGGGCTCAAGCGCGCCGAGATCCTCTCCGCGCAGGCCAACGGCGTGACGCTGCTGGTGCTGTCCGCGGTGCTGGCGTTCGAGGCGGTGCGGCGGCTGATCAGCCCGCCGGAGGTGACCGGCGGCCTGGTGCTCGCCACCGCGCTCGTCGGGGTGGCGGTGAACATCGCCGCGGCCTGGTCGATCTCCAAGGCCAACCGGACCTCGTTGAACGTCGAGGGCGCCTTCCAGCACATCCTGACCGACCTGTACGGCTTCATCGCCACCGCGGCCGCCGGGCTGGTCGTGGTGCTGACCGGCTTCGCCCGCGCCGACGCGATCGCCACGCTGGTGGTCGTGGCGCTGATGCTCAAGGCCGGGCTCGGGCTGGTGACGGCGGCCGGGCGGATCTTCCTGGAGGCCGCGCCGGCCGGCGTCGACCCGGACGCGGTGGGGGACCAGATGGCGGCCGTCGAGCAGGTGATAGAGGTCCACGACCTGCATATCTGGGAGATCACCTCGGGGCAGGCGGCGCTGAGCGCGCATGTCCTGGTGGTGCCCGGCGGGGACTGTCACAACGTGCGGCGCGTGCTGCAACAGCAGCTGCAGGACGCGCACGGGATCAGCCACGCGACGTTGCAGGTCGACCATCTCGGGGACGTCGAGGGCGACGTCTTGCAGATCGCGCACAGCGCGCCGGACAACGGTTCCGGGCACTGCGAGGACACGCACGGACCGGTGCATCGGACCGGACCGCACGATCACTGACTGCCGGCCGCTGATCTGACTATCGACAACTACTCTGCCGGAAGTTATCGATCTGCCTACCGGCTACTGGATCCGCCTACCGGCTACTGATCCGCGCCGACCAGCGACCCGACGGCGGCCGCGAGCTCGGCCCGCCGCGGCGGGCCCGAGACCCGGTGCGTGATGCGGCCCGCGCCGTCGAGCAGCAGCACGGTCGGCGTCCGCAGCACGGTCAGGCGGCGGGCCAGATCCAGCCGTTCCTCGGCGTCGATGTCGAGGAAGGACACGGCGTGCCGGTCGGCCAGCTCGGTCAGGACACGGCGGGTCGGTCCGCAGTACTGGCAGACCTTCGAGGAGAACTGGACCAGCGTCGCCCGCGGATCCAGGTCGATGCCGAGGTCCGAGGCCGTCAGCTGGTCCGTGTCCGTGGACGGGGCCGCCTTCACCGCGCCGTCGGTCCGTCGGCGCCACAGCCCGAAGGCCGAGGCCGCCGCCAGCACGCCCACCGCCGCCAGTACTCCCGTGACATCCATGCAGGACACAGTGACGACGTCTCGCGGGTTATTCCCCCCTTGTCCGGTGCGTGAGACACCTATCGTCTCATCGAGAACTCCGACCTACCTTTGCCGCATGACGGAAACGCAGGTCACAGCGCCCGCGGGCATCGACGTCCGCGGCCCGAGGTTCGGCGCGACGGTCACTACCGTCGTGCTCGTGGTGGTGCTCGCGACCGGGAGCGGATGGCTCCTGGCCGCGCAGGCGCTCGTCTTCGCCGTCGGTGCTCTCGCAGGCCTCCGGCGTGCGCCCTACGGTCTGCTGTTCGCGCACCTGGTCCGTCCGCGCCTCGGGCCGCCGACCGCGTTCGAGGACGAGGCGCCGCCGCGGTTCGCGCAGGGCGTCGGCGTGGTGTTCGCGGTCGTCGGGGCCGCCGGCTATCTGGCCGGCGTGCCGGCGCTGGGCATCGCCGCCACCGCGTTGGCGCTGGCTGCGGCGTTCCTCAACGCGGCGTTCGGGTTCTGCCTCGGGTGCGAGATGTACCTGATCCTGGTCCGGGTGCGGGGACAAGCCACCTGAGTTCGATGCTAGGGTCCTGACCTAAAGTCAGCGGCCTGGCTCGTCCATACGGCCGCTGACAACGGGCGCCTCGTGGAGAACGAGCTAGTTGAACAGTGGGGGTCGATCCATGTCCACTCGTCCTCGTATACCTGCGGTGGTCGGTACCGTGTGTGCCGCGCTGCTGCTCGCCGGGTGTTCGAGTTCGGGCACGGTCGGCGCGGGCGGGACGTCGAGCGGCGGCGTGGGCGGTTTGACCGGCGGGACGTCCGGCGGCACCGGCGGGACCTCGGGCGGCACGGGCGGGAACAGCGGGACCGACACCGGTTGCACCCAGGCCATGCTCGCGATTCAGAACGCTGAGCGGGCCCAGACCAACACCAACCTGCAGGCGGCCGTCAGCGCCGCCAACACTTCGATCGGCCAGTTGCGGGCCGCCGCCGCAGTGACGCAGAAGCCCGGTGGGAAGGACGCGATGAACAAGGTCGCCGACGACCTGCAGGCGATCGTGAGCCAGGCGGCTGCCGGGCGTCAGCCCGACACCTCGGAGGCGCTGCGCGACGCGCAGATCGTCGCCAGCATCTGCGGGATGTGAGCCGCCCCGCCGGTTGAAAGCCTCGCTGAACGCACACGCGATGCAAACAGCCGGACGCCCCGAACCGGGGTATTCGTGGGGTATGAGGATTTTCGACCGAGTGCACCGCGACCGCTGGGCCGGGACGGCCGCCGTGCTCCTGCCCCTGGCGGTCGCGACGGTCTTGCTGCCCTGGCGGGGCTCGCTGGCGAACTCCGCGATGGCGCTGCTGCTCGTGGCGGTCGTCGTCGCGGTCGCGGCCAACGGTCACCGGGTGGCCGGCATCGTCGCGGCAGCGTCGGCCGCGCTGTGGTTCGACTTCTTCTGGACCGTGCCCTACGAGCGGCTGAGCATCACGCGCGGCACCGACATCCAGACCACCGTTCTGCTCCTGGCCGTCGGTGCGGCGGTGAGCGAACTCGCGGCGCGTGCCCGCCGGGCCCACCGCACCTTCGTCTACGACACCGCGTACCTGGCCGAACTGCGCTTCACGTCGCGGCTCGTCGCGGACCAGCACCGGTCTCCGGAAGTGGTCGAGCACGTGCGGGCCCAACTCGTGATGCTGCTCGGCCTGCGCGCGGCGCGCTTCGAGCGCGGCCGTATCCTCGGCCATCCGCCGCGCCTCACCGATGACGGCACGCTGATCTGGAACGGCAAGCCCTGGAACGTCGAGGGCTACGGATTCCCCGACGCGGACGTCGAACTGCTGGCCCGCTCCGGCGGTCGCACCCTCGGCCGCTTCATGCTCACCCCGCAGCCCGGCACGACCCCGTCGCCGGCCGCCCGGCAGGTCGCTGCGATGCTCGCGGCGCAGGTCGGGGTGGTGCTCGCGCGCGATGCGGGGCGGGTGCCGGTGGACGCCTGAGCTTGCTGATCTGTGGCTTGGCGATAGTGCTGGCTTGGCAATAGTGCTGCCGACGTGAGCCGGTTGTCGCCTCAGGCGACCCGCACGCCGTCCAGGAACAAGCTCACCATCTGCGTCCCCAACTCCCGGCGCGTCAGCGGCCCGTCCGCGTGGAACCAGCGGTGGATCTGCACCACGCTGCTCAGGAACGTGTTCGTGATGACGCTGGCCGCCACGTCGGCCCGGAACACCCCGGCCTTCTGACCCTCCTCGACCAGGTCCTGGAACAGGTGCTGGTAGCGGCGGCGCTCGGCGCGCACGGCCGCGGCGTGCTCGCCGGCCACCAGGTGCATGGAGCGGGCCCAGACGGTCAGCGGCTCGGCGTGGTCGTCCATGTGCGCGAACAGGTCGGTGACCGCGCGGGACAGGCGGACGTCGGCCGGGCCGTCGGCGGCCGTGATCGCCTCCAGGCGCTGGGTCTGTTCGGCGAGCAGTTCTCGGTAGATGCTGGTGAGCAGCTCCTCCTTGGAGCTGAACCAGTGGTACAACGCGCCCTTGGTGACCTGCGCGGCCTCCACGATCTGGCGGGTGGTCGTGGCCTCGTAGCCCTGGCGGCCGAACAGGTTCGTGGCGGCGGCGACGATCCGCTCCCGGGCCTGCCCGCGCTGCACCTTCGTCCGGTCCTGCTCAGTCATGTCGCTCCTCGTCAGGGTCCTGATCGCACCCATTGACAGCACGGGATTCAAGACGATACTAAGGCGAAACATACCGGGCGGTCGGTCTGTGACCGGGAAGTGAGAGCGCCGATGACCTTCAACCTCGCGACGATCCTCCGCGAGTCGCGGTACGCCCATCCGGGCAAGCCGCTGTGCCACAGCCAGGACCGGACCCTCACCTACGAGCAGGTCGACGAGGACTCCGGCCGAGTGGCCGCCGCCCTGCTCGCGCTCGGTCTGGAACGCGGGGACCGGGTCGCGGTGCAGCTGCCGAACCTGCCGGAGTTCCTGCTCTGCTACTTCGGCATCCTCAAGGCCGGGCTGATCATGGTTCCGCTGAACCCGCTGCTCAAGGGCCACGAGATCGCTTACCACCTGCAGGATTCGGGATCGAGGATCCTGGTGGCCTGTGCTCCGCTGGCGGCCGAGGCGGTCGCCGGGGCCCAGGAGGCCGGCGGGATCCCGGTCTACGTCGTGGGTGTGCCCGGATTCGACGAGACACCGGCCGGCACGCATCCCTTCGCAGAACTCCTTAACGCCACCGACACCGGCGACATCGCACCGACCAACGCCGACGACACCGCCGTGGTCCTCTACACCAGCGGTACCACCGGCAAGCCGAAGGGCGCCGAGCTGACGCACTTCCAGCTCTTCATGAACTGCACCGTCTCCGGCGAGCTCTTCGGCATCCGCGAAGACGACGTGATCCTCGCGGTCCTCCCGCTCTTCCACGTGTTCGGCCTGTCCAGCGTCCTGAACGTCGTGGTCCGCTATGGCGGCACGATGGCGCTGGTCCCGCGCTTCGAGACCACCCCGGTCCTGGACACGATGGAGAAGCACCGCTGCACCATCTTCTCCGGCGTCCCCACGATGTTCTTCGCGCTCCTGCACGCCTACACCTCGGAGCACGACCTGTCGGCGCTGCGCGTCGGCTGCTCCGGCGGCGCCGCGATCCCCGGCGAGGTGATCCGGGCCTTCGAGGAGAAGTTCCCCGGCGTGGTGATCCTGGAGGGCTACGGCCTGTCGGAGTCGGCGAGCACCACGACCTTCAACATCAGCGCCGAACAACGCAAGGTCGGCTCCATCGGCAAAGCGGTCTGGGGCATCGAGACCCGCGTGGTCGACGACGCGGACCGCACGCTGCCGCCGGGCCCCGAGCACGTCGGCGAGATCGTCATCCGCGGCCACAACATGATGAAGGGCTACTGGAACAACCCCGAGGCCACCGCCGAGGCGGTCCGCGACGGCTGGTTCCACACCGGCGACCTCGGCTACGCCGACGAGGACGGCTACTTCTACATCGTCGACCGCAAGAAGGACCTGGTCATCCGCGGCGGGTTCAACGTCTACCCGCGCGAGGTCGAGGAAGTCCTGTACACGCATCCGGCGATCGCCGAGGCCGCGGTCATCGGACGCGCCGACGAGCGGCTGGGGGAGGAGGTGGTGGCGTACGTCGCGCTCAAGGCCGGAGCGCAGGCGGACGAGCAGGACGTCATTGCGTTCTGCAAAGACCGGATGGCGGCCTACAAGTACCCGCGTGAAGTGAAGTTTCTCAGTGCCCTACCGATAGGGCCGACCGGCAAGATCCTGAAGAAGGAGTTGCGGACGTGAGTTCTTCGAGCATCGCAGTGGATGCCGGACCAGGTGTCCTGAACCGCCTCTGGCGCCGAGACCTGGCCGCCTATCCGGAGTCCGCACGCCGCTACGCCTATCTGGGCATCGTCGTGCTGACCACCATCGTCCTGTACTACCTCCTCTACATCCAGTACGCGGTGGCGACGTCGATCATCACCCGCTACCACATGACCTTCACCTACTTCATCTGGATGTCGGTCATCGGCAACGCCGTGGGCGCCGCCTCCTCGCTGCTCGCGGGCCTGGCCGACCGCTGGGGCCGCGCCAACCTGGTCGTCTACGGGCTTCTCGTGGCCGGCATCCTGGTGCTGATCCTGCCCAGCACGTCGAGCAAGGGCGAGTTCCTGGCCCTGTTCGCCGCGCTGTTCTTCGTCGAGGGCATCATCCTGGTCGCCACCCCGGCGCTGATCCGCGACTTCTCGCCGCAGCTGGGCCGGGCCACCGCGATGGGCTTCTGGGCCATCGGACCGGTGGTCGGCAGCCTGGTGGTGACCACCGTGACCAGCCACACCCTGGGCAGCTCGACCTGGCAGGACGAACTCCACTACTCCGGGATCAGCTCCCTGATCGTGTTCGTGCTGGCGCTGTTCGCGCTGCGCGAGCTCTCGCCCCGGCTGCGCGACCAGATCATGGTCAGCATGCGCGACCGCGCGCTGGTCGAGGCACGGGCCCGCGGCATCGACCCGGAGCAGGCGCTGGCCGGGCACTGGCGGCAGATGCTGCGGCCGGGCATCGCGGGCCCTGCGTTCGCGGTCAGCGTGTACCTGCTGCTGTACTACGCGCTGGTCGGCAACCTGGTCATCTACTTCTCCTCGGTCTACGGCTACAGCGAGCAGCGCGCCAACGCGGTCGCGAACTGGTACTGGGCCTCCAACGCGGTCTCCCTGGTGGCCGCCGGGCTGATCTCGGACAAGCTCAAGGTCCGCAAACCCCTGATGATCGTGGGCTGCGTCGGCACCATCACCACCACGACGATCTTCGCGCTGCTGGCCACACACGCGCACACCGGCTACTACACCTTCGCCGTGCTGTTCCTGATCGGCGGCGCGCTGGCCGGGGTGACCTACGCGCCGTGGATGGCGGCGTTCACCGAGACCGTCGAGGAGAAGAACCCGGCGGCCACGGCGACCGGCCTGGCGGTGTGGGGCTGGATCCTGCGCGTGGTGGTCGCGGTGTCGGCGGCGTTCGTGCCGGTGGTGGTGACGTCGGTGACGCCGATCGTGGACCACGGCGCCGAGGTGGCCGCCGCGCAGGCGAAGGCCGGACCGGCGCTGGCAATTATCGACGCGCACCCGGCGATCTTCGCCGAGCTGGCCAAGTACCCGCCGAACCCGGCCGCGATCCCGCCGGACGTGCTCGGGCAGGCGGTGGCCCAGGTCGGGCTGGCGAACCTGCAGACGGTGCAGCAGGCGCAGCCGGAGATCGCGATCCTCCAGGCGCACGGCGCGTCCGTGGCCAAGGCGGTCAAGGACGGGCCCAAGCAGTGGCAGACCTGGTGGTGGGTGGCGCTGGCCGGGCAGATCCTGTTCCTGCCCTTCGCGGCCGCCATGCGCGGCCGGTGGAGTCCGCGCAAGGCGCGGGAGGACGCCGAGGCGCACGAGCAGGCGGTCGCGGCGGAGTTGGCCAAGTTGCAGGAGGCTCCGGCCACGTGAGCTGATGGTTCGTTAGTCGCTCCCTGATACGACGGCCCGCCGTCACGCACTGCGTGACGGCGGGCCGTCGGTTGTCGCCTCGAATCAGACGGCGAACAGCCAGAACCACTGGTTCTGGTCCCCGGTGTTGCACGGCGCCATCGTGAAGAACCCGTGCATGCCGGTGTTGGAGACACAGGTCCCGGTGTGCTTGTTCTTCAGCACGCCGTAGTTGGTGTTGCCCGGGATGCTGGTCCAGGTCCACAGCTGGAAGTCGGCCGTGAGGTGCGCCTGGAGTCCCTGCACTCCGGCCCAGTCGTCCGAGATGTCGACGTCGGTGGCGTTGGTGGGATCCACCTGGAGGACCTTCGTACCGGCGCTCTCCGGCTTGTCATCGGACTGGATGACGATGGTCCCGTCCGAGTACTGCCAGACGGTCCAGGTTTGCGCGTTGCTGTGATTGGTCTCCCAGACACCGATCGGCTGGCCGTCGTTGAACTGGTCCATGTTCAGGTCCATCGAGCCGTTGGCCGCGTAATTGAGGATGTTGGTCGTCTTGGTCTGCTTCGGCGGGGGCGGCGGAGCGGGCTTGGACGTCGAGGGAGGCGGTGGGGGAGCGGGCTTGGACGTCGACGGCGGCGGGGCGACGGCGCTGGAGGTCGAAGGCGGCGGCGCGGTCGAGGACGTCGGGGGCTTCGGCGACGGGGTGCTGGGCGGTGCGGACGGTGTCGGCTGGACGACGATCACCTGCGGGCCGGTCGCGGCGGCGGGTTGTGGTGAAGCCTGCGTGCTGGAGGCGAAGGAGGGGTGGATGCCGAACCACAGCGCCAGCACAGCCGCGGCTGCGGCGGCGAAGAACATCAGTAGTCGTTGAAGCCAGCGTGGCAGTAGCGCCGATTGCAGATACGTGCCTTGCAGGCTGACCGGTTGTCCCAAACCCGACGGGGTGACGGTGATGCTGTATTGGTGCCGGGCTTTGACGCCGAACCACAGCAGTCGCCCGGGTCGGACGGCGAATTTGCTGAATTGTGCGCGTCCGGGTTGGAGTCGCAGGGCTGGGGTGCGGATGTCGATGTGCAGGTTGGTGTTGTTGGAGGTGGTGGTTACGGCGGCGCTGGTGGCGATGTTGCTGTAGTTGTCGACGGCGAGTCGGACGCGGCCGCGGTGCCAGCCTCGGGTGGTGGCCGGTACGAGTTCGGCGCGGAGGTCGGCGAATTCTGCGACGCGCAGGATGCCTTCGATGGCGAAGGTGTTCTCGCGGTCTTCGCGCGGGGTGACTTTCACCGCGTAGGGCTGTGGGCCGGCTTGGGCTTCGGAGCTGCGTGGCGGTGTGAAGGTGAGTTGTGCGGTGCCGGTGGTTCCGGGGTACAGGCGCAGGGTTTGTGGTTCGACGACGGCCCATTGTCCGGGGTCGCCGGTGGCTTGCAGGTGGTATTCCTCGACGATGTCGCCGGTGTTGCGCACGGTGATCGTCACCGTCGCCTCGCCACCCGGTTCGACGTCCGCCGTCACCGGGTTCACATCAACCCACACGATCCGCTGCTCCCTGCGTTCCTTGCCGGCGTGCGCCCGCGCCGACTGCTCGGCCGGGCCTGCCCGGACACCTTACGGGCCGGTCAGAGGCTTTCGACCACGGCTTGGGGATTCCCGGACCAATCCCGGACTCAGGGGTCTACCGGCCCCGCCCGTAGGGGCAGAACCGAGTGCACCTGTGTCCGTCCCTGTGGACCTGTCGAGGGGGCGCCGACATCGGTCAGTGTGGCGGCTGAACTTTTTTGCCCGAGTACGGGTTTCGCACCCGAGTACGGTTTTTCGAGGAGACATCGACCATGCCGACATATCTGTCGCCAGGCGTCTACGTGGAAGAGGTCGCCAGCGGCTCGCGGCCGATCGAGGGCGTGGGCACCTCGGTCGCGGCCTTTGTCGGCCTCGCGCCGCGAGGGGCCCTGAACGCGCCGACGCTGGTCACCAACTGGTCCCAGTTCGTCGCCGAGTTCGGCGAGTTCACCGAGGGCTACTACCTGGCCCATTCGGTGTACGGGTTCTTCAACAACGGCGGGACGACCGCCTACGTGGTCCGCGTCGGCGGCGTCGAGGGCGGCCTGGCCGGTCCGGGCGCCGTGAACGGGGGCAACGGCCGGGCCGTCAGCTCCGGCCACCGGGGCGTCGTGACCGGTGCCGAGCGCCAGGCTCTGACCGCCGGCGAGCCGGTCGCGCTGGGCGGGTTCAAGGTCACCACCCAGCCCGGCGCCTCCGGGCCGGTCACGGTCGAGGTCACCGACGTCCCGGCCGGCGAGAGCGGCGGCGACAAGGGCGGCGACGCCGCGGACCGCTTCCGGCTGCTGGTCAAGGTCGACGACAAGGTCGCAGAGACCTTCGACGTGTCGGCGAACAAGAAGGCCGGCCGGTCGTACGTCACCACGCAGGTGCGCGAGCGCTCCAAGCTCATCATCGTCGAGGAGGCCGGGTCCGGGACCCTGGCCCGGCCGGACAACCAGAGCGTGGCGGTCCCGGCTTCGGCCGCTGGTAGCGGCGCTGCCGGCGGCGACGCGCCGTCGTCGGCCCCGGTGTCCACCGGCTCCTACATCGGCGACTCCGCCGACCGCACCGGCTTCGGCGGCCTGGAGGCCATCGACGAGATCACCATGGTCGCGGTCCCGGACCTGATGTCGGCCTACCAGCAGGGCACGATCTCCGAGGAGGAGGTCAAGGCGGTCCAGACGGCGCTGATCGGGCACTGCGAACTGATGGGCGACCGGGTCGCGATCATCGACCCGCTGCCGAACCTCAACGCCCAGCAGATCCGCACCTGGCGCCAGACCGGAGCCGGCTACGACTCGCACTACGCGGCGATGTACTACCCGTGGATCCGGGTCTTCGACCCGGCCGCCGGCAAGTCGATCGCGGTCCCGCCCAGCGGCCACATGGCCGGCGTCTGGGCCCGCAGCGACGCCGAGCGCGGCGTGCACAAGGCCCCGGCCAACGAGATCGTGCGCGGCGCGGTGGACCTGGAGCTGCAGATCACCAAGGGCGAGCAGGACCTGCTCAACCCGATCGGCGTGAACTGCATCCGCGCCTTCCCCGGCCGCGGCATCCGCATCTGGGGCGCCCGCACCCTGTCCTCGGACCCGGCGTGGCGCTACCTGAACGTGCGCCGCTACTTCAACTACCTGGAGGAGTCGATCCTCTCCGGGACGCAGTGGGTGGTCTTCGAGCCGAACGACCAGGCGTTGTGGGCGCGCGTGCGCCGCAACATCTCGGCGTTCCTGGTCAACGAATGGCGCGGCGGCGCGCTGTTCGGCTCCCGCGCCGAGGACTCGTTCTACGTCAAGTGCGACGAGGAGACCAACCCCCCGGAGTCGGTGGACGTCGGCCGGGTGATCTGCGAGATCGGCATCGCCCCGGTGAAGCCGGCCGAGTTCGTGGTGTTCCGCCTCGCGCAGATCTCCGGCGGCGGCAGCGAACTGGAGGAGTAGGTGAGCCCGCTCACCATCTTCGACCCCTTATTCACCACGTTCACCGCGGTGAGCGCACACTCACGCACACTTAAAGGAATCGGATCACCATGGGTTTGATGAACGGCGACTCCGCCGCCGCGCACAATTTCGCCCTCCAGATCGACGGCGTGCAGGTCGAGTACCTGGCCGAGGTCGGCGCGCTCCAGCTGGAGCAGGATGTGATCAAGCACGTGCAGAACAACCCGCAGGGCAAGCCGATCGTCCGGATGATGCCGGGCATCTCCCAGGGCGGCACCGTGTCGGTGACCCGCGGCCAGACCCAGAGCTCGTCCTTCACGAACTGGATCAACGAGTCGCTGGCCGGGAACATGGGCTCGGCGCGCAAGAACGCGACGATCATCTACATGGACTACATGAACAACCCGATCAAGCGCTACGACCTGCGCAACGCGTGGTGCTGCAAGGTCGAGACGGCCGGGACCAAGGCCGGTGAGGCCCAGGTGCTGACCGAGCAGGTCACGATCACCTTCGAAGAACTGGTCATCGCCTGATGAAGCGCTCGCTCCCGGGGGCCGCGACGGCGGCCCCGGCGGTGCCGGCGCAGGCTGCCGCGGCTTCTGGGGCGGTGCCTGGTACGGCTTCCGGTGCGGCTTCCGGGTTGGCGGACGGCGGCGGGACGGCGGTCGCGCTGGCCGAGGCCGGCTCTCTGGCTGCCGCTGCCCCTGCTTCCGCCTCCACCTCCGGCTCCGCTCGCGTCGACACCCTCCGTACGGAATTCGACTTCGAACTCCCGCGCGGCTACGTCGACGACGCCGGCACGGTCCACCGCCGCGGCTCCATGCGGCTGTCCACGGCCCGCGACGAACTCGTCCCGCTGCGGGACGTGCGCGTGCGCGAGAACCCGGCGTACCTGTCGGTGGTCCTGCTCGGCCGCGTGATCACCCGCCTGGGCACCCTGCCGATGGTCCACGACGGGATCGTGGAGAACATGTTCGCCTCGGACCTGGCCTTCCTGCAGGACTTCTACGAGCAGATCAACGCCGAGGGCCACACCCTGGCCTCGGTGACGTGCCCGAACTGCGCGGAGGACTTCGAGATCGACCTCGGCGGGAGCCGCCTGGGGGAATCGTGACGTACGCGGCCGACCAGCTCCGCGACGAGGTCGCGTACGTCGCCTACCACTTCCACTGGGGCCTGGACCAGATCCTCGACCTGGAGCACGGCGACCGGCGCGGCTTCGTGACCGGCATCGCCGGGCTCAACGCGCGCGCTTCGGAGGGCTGAGCCGATGGGGATCTTCTCGCGACGGGTGCAAGGTGCGGGTGGTGGTGACGCCGGTGCCGCTACTGACGTCGGTGCCGACGCTGGTCTTGACGCGGGGTCGGCCGGGCCGATGGCTGGCATGAGCACCGTCGGCCCGAGCACAAGTGCACCGTCGGCTGACTCGTCAGGCGATGGTTCGGCTTCAGAGGTCTCGTCAGGCGGAGCAGCGGTGCAGCGACGTGAATGGGCAGCGGTCCCGACGATGCGCGGCGTCAGCCGCTCCGGCGCGGGCGGCGTCTCGGAGTCGAACTTCGGCGCGCGCCTGGCGACGTGGCAGAACCCTTCGTTCCAGCGCGAGCCGCGCCGCCAGGTCCGCACGGACGCGCCGACCGGCCGTGTGGTCGCTCGCGCGATCGCGCGCACCGGGAACCCCGCGTCGCTCGGGCTCCCGGCACTGAACCTGCCGCTGACCACGCCGGTTCAGCGGAGCGCGGAGGCGTCCGAACCTGCGTCGGCTCCTGCCACGTCGCCTATACCGACGCCGGTGGTACGCCAGTCGACGATCCGCACCCCCGCGCAGCCCGTCGCACGCCCCAACCCGACGCGCACGACTCGACCCCGCCTGACCGAGGCCGCGGTGGCGCCCCGCGTACGGTCGGTCGCACCGGTCCAGCGCGCCACGCCGGGTTCGGTAGCGCAACCTCCGCCGGCCTCACCAACGCCCCCGGCGATTCAGCGCTCGCAGCCCGCGAACCCGCGAGGCGGCGTCGGCGACCCGTCGACAGTCCAGCGCGCCTCGGCACCCGACGCGACGAACGCCCAGCGCCCCACCTCCACCCCGGCAGGCTTCAGCCTGCCCACGGTGCAGCGCACTGTCCCATCGACGCCACAATCCATGCCGATCCGCGCAGTCCAGCGGCGCGCAGGCTCAACGCCACCCCCGAGCGCCGCGCCACCCCCGAGCGTCGCCCCGGAATCGCCGGCCCCCACGCCCTCGGCCACGAAGTCTCTTCCCGCCACGCCAGCGGCCTCCACCGGCGTGCAGCCGCAGACCCCCGCAGCAGCGCGCCACACCGCCCCGGTCCGCCTCAACTCGCGACCGGCTTCCCCCACCCCGACCACGCAAACCAGGCCACTGCTCGGATCACGACACCTCTCCGGCTTCCCCGCCCCCGAGGCGCCAGCATCGGCCGGCGGCGCCGCAACGGTGCAGCGTGCCAGCCGACGCGAACCGGTCCGACCGGTCTACAACCGCCCCCACGCCGCCGAAGCACCGACCCAGCCGAACGCCGACAGCGGCGCGATCCAGCGCGAGGCATCGGCCGCAGCGATGGGCATGAGCTCGGCCAGCTCACCCGCGGCCTCGGCGGCGACCGGCCCAGTCGGTGGCTCACCTTCGCAGGCCGGTGCCGGCCCGATCCAGCGCTCGACAGCGCGCCCGATCACCAACGCCGCCAGCTCACCCGATGCGGCCCCTGATTCGCGCCCGACTGGCGCTAGCCCGGTCCAGCGTTCGACCGCGCCTTTGCCGGGTTCTGGACTGACCGGCGCTGGCTCGCAGGCTGGCCTGATCCAGCGCTCAGCCGCAGCCTCGCCAAGTTCCGGTCTGACTGGCACCGGCCCGATCGAGCGCTCAGCCGCAGCCTCGCCAAGCCCCGGTCCGACTGGCACGGGGCCGATCGAGCGCTCGGCTACAGCCTTGCCAAGTTCCGGTCTGACTGGCGCTGGCCCGATCCAGCGCTCAATCGCAGCCTCGCCAAGCCCCGGTCTGACTGGCACCGGCCCGATTGAGCGCTCGGCTACAACCTTGCCAAGTCCCGGTCCGACCGGCGCAGGGCCGATCGAGCGCTTGGCTACAGCCCTGCCAAGTTCCGGTCTGATTGGCGCAGACCCGCAGGCTGGGCCGATTCAGCGTCCTGTATCGAGCCCGCCAAGCAGCATTGATGAGTCGACCGGCGCGGCCACCAGCCCGATCCAGCGCTCAGCCACAGCCGCGCCGACCTCCGGCTCAACCGGCGTGGGCTCGCAGGCCGGCCCGATTCAGGGCCCGGCATCGAGCTCGCCGAACACTGCTGCCAGCCCGATCCAGCGCTCGGCGACTCTTGGCACGAGCGAGGGTTCGGCACCCGCAGGCTCATCGGCACCCGCCGCCCCGGTCCAGCGCTCGGTCACGGCGTCGGCCGCCCCGATCCGGCGCGTGACCCGGAATGCCCCGGCCGTGGGCCCGGCACCGATCTCCTCAACCGCTGCTCCGATTGCGCGCTCGGCCGCAGTCTCATCGAATCCTGGCTCGTCTGAGGGCCCGGATGCAGCTAGCTCGCTCCAAGGTTCGGCCTCGGCCTCCACGACTGCTGCTGGTCCGGCGATCTCAACGGGCGCGATTCAGCGTTCGGCCACGGCGGCTGATTCGAACAGTTCGGGCTCGGACTCACCGGCATCTGGCCAGACCGGTGCCGGTGCATCGGCAGCCGCTCCCGGACCTGTTCGGCGCTCGGCGAACGCTCAGCCCACCCCGATCCGGCGCCTGGCAGCAGCCTCAACAACCAGCCTGCCGCCGATCCAGCGCTCGGCGATGGTCCCATCGGCCGGCCAGGTGTCTGACTCGCTCAGTCGCTCGACTTCCGAGACGCCGACTACTTCAGCCACCAGCCCCGCCGGACCACTCGGCCACGCCACATCAGCAGCCGGCCGTCCCGCCGCAGCAGTCGGGCGCGCAGCCTCGGCGGCCAGCTACACCGCCGCCGCAGTTGGGCACGCAGCCCCGGCGTCCGGCCGCCCCGCCGCAGTACCCACGCGCCCGGCCACCCCAACAAGCTCCGCCCCAACCGGCTCCATCCCGACTGGCTCCACCTCGACCAGCCTCACCCCGACCCGCATCCAGCGAGCCATCCCCATCCACCGCCCCGCCACACCCGCCGCCGCTCCGCTGCCCCTCCCGATGGCGTTCCGTGCCCCGGCCGCGCCGCCGCCAGTGCAGCGTGCGCCGATGTCCTCCTTCCTCGCCGACGCCGTCAGCGAGCAGGCGCGCGACAGCCGGCAGCGCCTCAGTTACACCGTCGGCGACCAGGTCGGCGGCTTCTCCGACAAGATCGCCGACGTCCGTGACGCCGCCACGCTCATCCGCGACCCCTCGCAGTTCCGGGAGGTCGTCAAGCAGCGGGGCCTGGACATGGTCGCCGACGCCAATCCCATCGCCGGGACGCTGCTCGGCCACCGTCGTATCGACCAGGGGTCCGGCTCCGGGTCACGCGGCGGTGGCTCCGGACGGAACCGGGGTCGCGGCGAGCACCAGGAGATGGAGCAGCTCGCCGAGAAGCTGGTGGCGCCGCTGGCCCGGCTGCTTCGCACTGAGTTGCGCATGGACCGTGAACGGACGGGGCGCCTACGTGACTCAGGACGCTAATACTCCCGGCATGCCGGCGCTCCACAAGCAAACCAGCACCTCGAATAAGGACAGACCGAAACCATGACCACCGCCACCCAGGACCCCGGCTCCAGCCTGTTCTTCAAGCTGACCATCGACGGCCAGGACCTCGGCCTGTTCAACCAGTGCGAGGGCCTGACCGCGGAGGTGGAGGTCTACCAGCACAAAGAGGGCGGCAACAACGGCTACACCACCTACCTCCCGGGCCGGGTCAGCCACGGCAACATCACCCTCATCCGCCCCCTGACTCCGGACAGCAGCAAGATCGCCGCCTGGATCTCCTCCATCGCCACCGGCATCCAGCGTCCGACCGCGCAGATCGCCGCTTTGCGCGCGGACGGCTCGCTGGTCGTGCAGTGGGGCCTGCTGGACGTGCTGCCGGTCAGCTGGAGCGGCCCGACGCTGGACCCCACCAGCAACACCGTGGCCACCGAGCGGCTGGTCATCGCCCACCACGGCTTCACCGAATCGGGAGCGTGATCCGCATGTCCTCGCAGCCCGGAGTCAGCCTCGTCAAGGCCTCGCTCACCATCAAGGAACCGCCGATCGGCCCGGCCCTGGAGCCCGGCGGCACCATGCGGGAGATCAACTTCCAGTTCAACCCGGAGACGCTGACGCTGGCCAAGAGCGCCAACTGGAGCAGCACGCCGCTGCCCCTGTTCAAGTACGTCAGCATCCCCAGCTTCGGCGGCGCCGATCCCTACACCCTCTCCTTCCAGCTCTTCCTCGACTCCTCCATGACCCCGGCCGGCACCAAGGTCCAGGACGACGTCGAAGCCCTCCTGAAGTGCTGCGAGGTCACCGACCAGTCGATCGCCGCCTTCCAGCCCTCCACGCCGTGGGTCTTCTTCCAGTGGGGCAGCTTCTCAACGGTCAGTTTCAACGCATATGTCCAGAACATCTCTGCCAACTACACGTACTTCGACCCCTCCGGAGTTCCCCTCCGGGCCACCTGTGATCTGACGATTACTCAGATCCCCTCGCTCACCCTCGGTCAGAACCCAACGTCCGGCGCGCTGTCCGCGCACCGCTCACACCGCGTGCGCGCCGGGGACACGCTGCAGTCGATGGCCTGGTCCGAGTACGGCGACGCGACCGCCTGGCGCACCATCGCCGAGGCCAACGAGATCGACGACCCGATGCGCCTCACCCCGGGCCACGAACTGCTCATCCCCGCCCCCGACCAGGTCCGGAGGTAACCGGCGTGAGTTTCGGCTCCTTCTCCTCGGTCCCCAAGGTCGAGATCGGCGGCGCGCTGCCCCGGCTCCTGAAGGCCTCCCTGGACTCCTGCTGGGTGGAGTCCAGCCTCAACGTGCCCTCCACGTTCCACATCGCCTTCAAGGACAAGACCCGCCTGCTGATGTCCCTCTACGGGCAGTTGAAGATCGGCGCCCCGGTGACCGTCTTCGCGGTGGCCGGGCTCATCGGCGAGGACCAGCCGCTGATCACCGGCCAGGTCACCGGTATCGAGGCCGACTACTCCGGCGGCGACTTCTACACCGTCATCCGCGGCATGGACCACGCCTTCAAGCTGCTGCGCAAGCGGCGGGTGGCGCTGTACAAGAACATGTCCGCCTCCGACATCGTCCGCCAGGTGGCCGGCGAGCACGGGGTCTCGATCGGCAAGATCGAGTCCACGCCCCCGCCGCCCCCGGACTCACAGACCTCGCAGCCCAACATCGACGACTGGACCTTCATCCAGGGCCTGGCCGAGCGCTGCGGCAAGGTCGTGTACTTCGACAACATGGGCCTGCTGCACTTCCGGGCCCCGGTCAAGGCCGTGCCGCTGGCCGGCCTCAGCGCGGCCAAGAGTCCGTACGTGCTGGAGTTCGGCGCCAACACCCTGCGCTGCCGTTCCGGCTTCACCGCCGCCGACCAGGTCTCGATGGTCACCTCGCGGGGCTGGAACATGGTCACCAAGCAGACCCTGGTCGGCCGGGCCCCGGCGGTGGAGAACCCCGACGTGCTGGCCGGCCTGATCCCGGGGCAGGTGTCCTCGCCGTTCGGCACCGGCACCCTGGTCGAGACCGGCACCCCCTACGTCAGCCAGACCGAGACCGACTCCGCGGCCAAGTCCCTGGCCACCGACGTCACCTCGTCCTTTGCAGAGCTCGAAGTCGCGGTCCGCGGCACGCCGCAGCTGCTGCCCGACAAGTCCGTCACGCTGACCAAGGCCGGCACGCCCTTCGACGGCGCCTACACCGTCACCGGCGTCCGGCACGTGTTCGAACAGGGCACGTACGAGACCTGGGTCTCGATGACCGGCCGCCAGTTCCGCTCCCTGTACGGCCTGGCCTCCGGCGGCGCCGGCGGTCCGGGCGGACCCGGCGGCACCGGGCACCGGATGAGCGGCGTGGTCAGCGCGATCGTCACCGACATCCACGACCCGCTGCGTATGGGCCGGGTCAAGCTGCGCTTCCCCTGGCTCGACGACGACTACGTCAGCGACTGGGCCCGCACCGTGCAGCACGGCGGCGTCAGCGCCGCGGGCGGCATGGCCCCGACCATCGGCGGCGCCGGCGGCCACATCCCCGCCGGCTCCCCGGGCTCCGGCGGCTTCATCGGCTACGCCGTCAACGACGAGGTCCTGGTCACCTTCGACCGCGGCGACTTCGACCAGCCCTACGTCCTGGGCGGCCTGTACAACGGCGTGAACAAGCCCACCAAGTTTACCGTCGACGACCTGGTCTCCAAGGACGGCATCCCGAACGTGCTGGCCGTGTCCTCCCGGCGCGGCCACCGGCTGGAACTGCTCGACGACGAGTACGCCATGAACGCCGGTGCCAAACTCCTGACGAACGACGGCGAGCAGAGCGTCCATCTGGACAAGACGGAGAACGCGATCACCGTCAAGAACACCACCGGCCCGATCACCATCGAGAGCAAGACCCCGGTCGGCGGCGTCACGATCCGCGCCGGTAGCACCAGCATCACCATGACGCCGGAGGGCGCGGTGAGCATTTACGGCGCCACCGCCATCAGCCTCACCAGCGACGTCTCGATGTCGCTGAAGGCCACCGAGCTGAACCTGTCCGCACCGCTGACCACCGTGGAGTCCGCGGAGATCAATCTCACGGCCGCCATGATCACGCTGGAGGGCGCCGTCAACATCATCGGCGACGGCACGATCGAGGGTCAGCAGATCGTGGTGATATGAGATGCCGCATTCCGATACGACGGTGCTGATCATGAGGGGCCTGATCCGCCATGGGTGAGCGATTCGTCGGCTCCGGCTGGGGCTTCCCGATGCGCGTGGACGCCGGCGGCCGCATCGGCCTGGTCTCCCACGACCAGGAGATCGAGGAGGCCATGCGCCTGGTCCTGGCCACCGCGCCGGGGGAGCGGCCGATGCGCCCGGAGTTCGGCTGCGCCGTCCACGACCTGGTCTTCGCCCCGGTCAACGACAAGACCGTGGGCCGCATCCAGCACGAGGTGCGCTCCAGCCTGGACCGCTGGGAGCCGCGCATCTCGGTCACCGGCGTCGAGGTCAGCGTGGACCCCGACCGCCCCACCGTGCTCTACATCGACGTGCACTACCAGCTACGCGGCACCAACAACCCGCGGTCCCTGGTCTTCCCCTTCTACGTCATCCCCGACCACGAGGGCCCAGGGACCGCGCCAGCTACAGATACGGAAGCAGCCTGACATGGCTATGCCCTCGCCGAACCTCGACGACCGCCGGTTCCAGCAGTTCGTGGACGACGCCAAGCGGTACGTCCAACAGCGCTGCCCGGAGTGGACGGACCACAACGTGTCCGACCCCGGCGTGACGCTGATCGAGGCCGTGGCCTACATGGCCGACCAGCTGGTCTACCGGCTGAACCGGGTCCCGGACAAGAACTACCTGGCGTTCCTGGACCTGTTGGGCATCAACCGGTTCCCGCCGGCGCCGGCGCGCGCCGAGGTCACCTTCCGGCTGTCCGCACCGCAGCCGAACACGGTGCTGGTCCCGGTCGGCTCGCAGATCGCGACCCTGCGCACCGAGTCCGAGGAGGCGCTGGTCTTCAGCTCCGCCGAGCCGCTGCGGATCGTGCCGTGCTCGCTGACCGCGGTGGTGGTGCAGAACAACGGCGCCGGCCCCACCGACCGCACCGTCGACGTGCTCGACGGCAAGGACGTGCCGGTGTTCTCCCCGGCCCCCTCCCCGGGCGACGCGCTGTATTTCGGCCTGTCGTCGCCGGTGCCCTCGTGCCTGGCGGTGCTGCGGCTGAGCAGCCAGGTCGACGGCGTCGGCGTGGACCCGCGGCAGCCGCCGCTGGTCTGGGAGGCGTGGTCGGCCGACGGCTGGCTGCCGTGCGAGGTGGACGCCGACGACACCGGCGGCCTGAACCGGCCCGGCGACGTGGCCGTGCACGTCCCGTCCCGGCACATCGTCTCCCGGCTGGCCGGGATCGAGGCGGCGTGGCTGCGCTGCCGCGTGCTGGAACCCCGTGCGGCGCAGCCGTTCTACGCCGTCAGCCCGAGCCTGCGCGGCGCCACCGCGCGCACCATGGGCGGCACTGTCAGGGCTCTGCATTCCGAGGCGGTCCGGGACGAAGACCTCGGCGAGTCCTCCGGGGTGGCCGGGCAGCGCTTCCGGCTGTCCCGCAGACCGGTCGCCGTCGACGACCCGATGCTCCAGCTCGACACCTCTGACACCTCCGACGGCGAGGGCTGGAAGCGCTGGGAGCTCGTCGACACCTTCGCCGGCTCCGGGCCTGAGGACCGGCACTTCCAGCTCGACCCGGTGACCGGCGAGATCGCCTTCGGCCCGGCGCTGCGGCAGCCCGACGGGAGCGTGCGGCAGTACGGCGCGGTCCCGCTCAAGGGCGTGCGGATCCGGGCCACCGCCTACCGGATCGGCGGCGGCCGGTCCGGGAACGTCGCACGCGGCGCTCTCAGTGTCCTGCGAACCTCGATCCCTTACGTCTCCAGCGTGGCGAACCGCGAGGCCGCGCGCGGAGGCGTGGACGGCGAGTCGGTGGCCGAGGCGAAGGTGCGCGCGCCGATCTCGCTGCGGGCCCAGGACCGCGCGGTGACGGTGCGGGACTACGAAGAGCTCACCCGCCGCGCGGCTCCGGAAGCCGCGCGCATCCACTGCCTGTCGGTCGACGAGCAGACCAAGCTCAACGGCAAGGAGGCCGGGATCGGCGCGGTCCGGCTCCTCGTGGTGCCGCAGGCGGTGCCGGACGTCGGCGGCTTCCTGCGCTTCGAGCAGCTGGTCCCGGGCGACGAACTGCTCAGCCGGATCGCCGCCTACCTGGACGAGCGGCGCCCGATCGGCACCCGGCTGGCCGTGGGCCCGCCGTACTACCAGGGCGTCACGGCCGCGGTGACGCTGCACGCGTTCCGCGGCGCCGAGACCGACCTGGTCCGCACCGGCGCGATCAACGCCCTGTACTCCTACCTCGATCCGCTGACCGGCGGCCCGACCGGCGACGGCTGGCCGTTCGGCCGCGCGGTCCACTCCGGCGAGCTGTACGCGGTGCTGCAGCGCGTGCCGGGCGTGGAGATGGTCGACGAGGTGCGGCTGCACCCGGCCGACCCGCTGACCGGCAAGCGCGGCGACGCCGCCGAGCGGATCGAGCTGGACCCCTCGGCCCTGGTGTTCTCCTACGACCACCGGGTGAAGGTGGTGGGCGGATGAGGGGCGCGGTCGACGGGCTCGGCAGCCCGTTCCCGCTCGGCGAGCAGCTGCCGAGCGTCTACGCCGACGACGACTTCGCGCAGCGGTTCGTCGGCGGCCTGGACGACCTGTTCGCGCCGCTGCTGTCGGTGCTGGACAACATCGCGGCCTACCTGCGGCCCGAGCTCGCGCCGCCGGACTTCGTGTCCTGGCTCGGCGGCTGGGTCGGCGCCGAGCTGTCCGGGGACGAGTCCGACCCCGACCTGCGCGCGGCGGTGTCCGGCGCGGCCGCCATGCACCGGCACCGCGGCACCGTGCACGGCCTGGCCGAGGCGGTCCGGCTCGGCTTCGGCATCGAGCCCCGGATCACCGAGAGCGGCGGCATGTCCTGGTCGGCGCGCCCGCTCGGGCCGCTGCCCGGGGAGCCCGAACCGCGCCTGGAGGTGCGGCTCACCGCCGCGCAGGCCCGCTCGGTCGACCTGGCCCGGCTGCAGGCGCTCGTCGCCTCGGTCCGGCCGGCGCACGTGCCGTGTTCCATCGTCGTCGAAAAATCCTGAAAGGTAGCGTTCCCCGCCGATGTCCACCGATCTCAGTGAGCTGACCTGCCCCGACTGCGGTGCGCGCGACCAGCGGGAGGCCTTCTGCGACAGCTGCGGTGCGGCGCTGACGCGGGCCAAGCCGGCACCGGTCGCGGTCGGCGCGGCAGCCTTCGACGAGCCGCCGGCCGAGGAATCGGCTCCGGATTCCGTCGAGCGCTCCGCCCCGAGCCGGAGCCCGAAGGCGGATTCCGGCGCGAGCCAGAGCCCGGTGCCGAGTCAGAGCCCGGTGCCGAGCCAGCGCGACGCTGCGTCAGCGAACACAAACCCGGCCGCGAGCCTGACCGCGAACCCGGTCGCGTCCTTCGCCGACCGCATCGCGGCGTCCGAGTCGGTGTCAGCGTCCGTGTCCGCGTCGGCGCCGGTCCAGAGTCAGCCGACCTCTGTGGAGCCCGAGCCACACGTCACCGACGAGGCGGACACGGTGCCCCTGGTCGAGGTCGCCCGCGCCGCCGCGGAGAAGGCCGAGCAGGCCGAGCGCGAGCAGGCCGAGGCCGAGCGCGCCGAACGCGCCCGAGCCCTGCTGGTCCCGGTCGCCGACCAGAGCGCGCCGAGCGAGATCCTTCCGGTGCTGCCCGGCAAGCCCGAGCCGATCGCCCCGCAGCGCAGGGGCTCCGAGCGGCTGGAGGCGCTGGACGCCGGCATCGAATGTCAGTGGTGCGCGACCCGCAACCCTCCGGAGCGGCACTTCTGCCGGCGCTGCGGCCAGCGCCTGGCGTACGCGCCGGTGGAGGCGCGGCGTCCGTCGTGGTGGCGGCGGCTGATCTTCTTCTGGCGCAACCGGCCGCTGCCGTACGCCGGTCAGCGGCCCCGGCTGCGGCGCGGTCCGGGCCAGGCGATCCGGCCGGTGGTGTGGACCGCGGTGGGGGTCGTGGTGGTCGTCGTCGTGGTCCAGGAGTACAAGCCGGTCTCCACGAACGTCCGGGACCACTTCGCCAAGCCCAACGAGATCTCCAACTGGACCATCACCGCCTCGAACGAGGACCCGAACCACGCCGCCAAGCTGCTCCACGACACCTACTCCGACACCTGGTGGGGCAGCGGCTTCGCGCCGCAGAACAGCAACGGCACCAGCCTGACGGTGACCTTCACCCAGCCGGTGAACCTGCTGGACATGGGCCTGACGCCGGGCGCCGGCACCGCCGCGGACACCTTCGGCGCGCAGGGCTCGCCGGAGACCGTCGACGCCGTGCTGATCCCGATCCCGGGCAAGGGCGACCCGGTCAAGAAGACGTTCACGCTCGACGACCAGCCCGGATTCCAGAAGCTCCAGTTGCGCGGCGACGACATCCGCCAGGTGGTGCTCACCGTCACCTCGTCGTACCCGCCCACCTCGGCCAACCCCCCGAAGGCGGTGGAGACGGCGATCACGGAGCTGGAGTTCTACACGCGCCACTGAACGGCCGTCGCTGAGCCAAGGCTGAGCCAACACTGGACCAACCCCCTGGCATCCATGGCCGACGGGGCCGCCGAACCGGCCCCGTCACCGTCAACCTCATAATTCTCATCGTCCGGCCCTGAGCCGCTCACGTCCCCCTCGCCTGGCGGTTTTCGATCAAGGCGCGGATGCCGGCGTGGGCGTTCCCGTGCTGTTTCGTTGAGGTGCGTTGGTTTCGCAAACGTTCCCGTGATGTCCTTCATGCGGCGGCAGCCGCCGTCCCGGCTTCGGCGACCCTGGCCGGAGAAGGTGAGGGGGACATCCTGTGCGACGCGTCCAGACTGTGGTGATGGCCGCCGATCCGGTGCTCCGCGCCGGGATCGTCAACCTGCTCGACCACCGTTCCGAGATCGAGCTCCTGGATGAGGACGGCCCCGGCCGCGACCCGCTGATCGTGATGTGCGCCGACGACGCCGGCGAGCTGCTGGCCGCCGGCCCCCAGAACGCGCCGAAGCCCGCGTACACCGTGCTGGTGGTGAGCCGGATGAACAAAGCCCAGCTGCTGGAGGTGGTCGAGCTCGGCGTGACCGCCGTGGTCTGGCGGCGCGAGGCGACCGCCGACCGGCTGGTGCGCGCCGTGCAGCTGGTCGACCGGGGCGCCGGCGACCTGCCGGCCGATCTGCTCGGCGGGCTGCTCGGCGAGGTCGGCCGGGCCCGGCGGGCCCGCGGCGCCGGCACCGAGCCGCTGCCGATGGGGCTGTCCAGCCGCGAGGTGGACGTCATCCGCCTGGTGTCCGAGGGCATGGAGACCAAGGAGATAGCGGCGAAGCTGTGCTACTCCGAGCGCACCATCAAGGGCGTGCTGCACGACGTGATGACGCGGCTGGAGCTGCGCAACCGGGCGCACGTGGTCGCGCACGCCGCCCGCGAGGGCTATCTGCGCTGGACCTGAGGGGCGGATCGCGCTGCCCGTCCGGACATCGGGCACTGCCCGGCACGCCGTCCCCGTGCACCTGGCAGGCCCCGGCCGCAGGCGCCGAGGATGTGGTGGCGATGAGTAGAGCGGCCAGTGGAGTGGAAGAGAACCGAGCTTGATCCCCGAAATCGACGAGGCGTTGCGCAGCCTGCTGCGAACCTCACTGCCGGACAAGGGCGTGGAGATCGCCTTCGACGCCCCGACCCGGGATTGGGCCGCGCGCCGCAACACGCCCACGGTCGACGCCTACCTCTACGACATCCGCGAAGACCTGACCCGCCGCGAGCGCGGCGCCATGGCGATCCGCGACGAGCGCGGCATCGTCGTACGCCGCCGCCAACCCCCGCGCTACTTCCGCCTGTCCTACCTGGTGACCGCCTGGACCAAGCGTGCCGAGGACGAGCACCGGCTGCTGGCGGTGGTGCTCGGCTGCCTGCTCCTGCACGATTCGCTGCCCATCCCCGAAGGCCCCGGCCAACTCTCCGCCCTGGGCCTGCAGATCCCGATGACCCCGGCCGCCCCGCCGCAGGAGTCCCGCTCCATCGCCGACATCTGGTCGGCGCTCGGCGGCGACCTCAAGCCCTCCCTGGACCTGGTGATCACCGCGCCGTACCCGGTGGGCCCCGAACTCCCGGTCGGGCCCGCGGTCACCGAGGGCGCCGGACTGCGCAGCCACCGGCTCGACGAACCGGAGGCCGAGGCGCCGCTGCGGCTGCGCCGTTACGGGAAGATCGAGCGATGAGCGGCGGGATCCCCGCCGACGTCCCCATCGACGCGGCAGCCGCCCGCCGCTGCCTGGACCGGCTGGCGGACCAGGTCAGAGACCTGATCGACGCGCGCTCGGAGAGGGACCCGAGCGCCGACGATCCGCTGCGCGGGCTGCGGCTTTCCGCGGACCACGTCGAATGGCTGCTGGACGCCGACCCGGCGCACGGGCAGGCGGTGGTGGTGGCTCCAGGCGCCGAGTGGCCACGGCTGGCAGGGCTGAGCGTGACGTTCGGGCTCGCCGACTTCGACCTGGCGGTGCTGGTGCTGGCCCTGGCGCCCGACCTCGACCGGGTCTTCGAGTCCTGCTACGGCTATCTGAACGACGACGTGACCCGAAGGCGCGCCACGGTCGGCCTGGCGCTCGACCTGTGCGGATACGACGCCTGGGATCCGGTGGCGCGTGCCCGCTTCGGGGCCGGAGCACCGCTGGTCGAAGGCGGGTTGCTGGAGCTCGAAGACGCCGATCGGCCGCTGCTGTCCCGGGCGCTGCGGGTGCCGGACCGGGTGGTCGCGCACCTGCTCGGCGACGACACCCCCGACGATGTCCTGCACGGCCTGATTCAGGCCATTGATTCCGCCGCCGGCATCTCCGACACCCGCAACCTCGATCCCGCCGCCCCCGATCCAGCCGCCGCCGACACCGCGACCCTCGCCGAAATCGAGCGCCGCCCCGGCCTGGTCGAGCTCCTGCGCGCCGGTCCCACCCTGATCCAGCTCCGCGAGCGCCGCAAGGGCAGTGCCGACGCGGTCGCCCTGGCCCTGTTCGCCGCCGCCGGCCGCCCCGCGCTCGGCATCACCCTCACCGAGCAGGTCCTGGCGCGCGCCGACCAGATCGTGCCCGCGCTGATCCGCGAAGCCCGCCTGCGCCGCGCCGGCCTGGTCGTGTTCCTGCCCGAGCCCGTGGATCCGGGCCCGCTGTGCACGGACCGGGTGCCGGTGCTGCTCGTCGGCGAGATCCGGCGTGAATCGGGCGGCTGGCCGGAGCGTCCGCTCGTCGTGGACATCGAGTCCCCGCCCGGCGGGGCACCGGAGTGGATCGCCCGATGGCGCACCGAACTCGGTTCCCTCGCCCCCGGCACGGATCTGGAAGCGACCGTGGCACCGTTCCGTCTCACCGCGACCGGCATCGCCCGCGCCGCCGGCACGGCCCGCGCCCTCGCAGCGCTCGAAGGACGCCAGCCGGACGAGACGCACATCCGCCGCGCCGCGCGCCAGGAGAACGCCCGCGGCATGGGACCCGGCGTCCGGCACGTGGAACCCGCCGTCGGCTGGCCCGACCTGGTCCTGCCGCAGACCGAGGGCGCGCGCCTGCGCGAGCTCGTCGACCGCGTCCGCAACCGCGACCGCGTCCTGGGCGCCTGGGGCCTGCGCACCGGCGGCGGACGGGGACGCGGCGTCGCGGCGTTGTTCGCGGGGGAGTCCGGCACCGGCAAGACCCTCGCGGCCGAGGTAGTGGCTGGCGAGCTGGGCTTGGACCTGTACGTGGTCGAACTCAGCGCCCTGGTCGACAAGTACGTCGGCGAGACCGAGAAGAACCTGGAGCGCCTGTTCGCCGAGGCCGACCGGGTCGACGCGGTCATCCTGTTCGACGAGGCCGACGCGGTCTTCGGCAAGCGCTCGGAGACCAAGGACGCGCACGACCGCTACGCCAACATGGAGAGCGCCTATCTGTTGCAGCGCCTGGAATCCTTCAACGGCGTCGCCCTGCTCACCACCAACCTGCGCGCCAACATCGACGACGCCTTCACCCGGCGCTTCGACCTGATCGTCGACTTCCCCTTCCCCGACGCCGCGCTGCGCAAGGCCCTGTGGCAGCGCTGCCTGGCCGGGCCGGTCCCGCTGGAGCCCGACGTCGCCGACGGCTCGGCCCTGGCCCCGGTCGCCGACCGCTTCGAGCTGGCCGGCGGCGCGATCCGGGCCGCCGCCACCACCGCGGCGTACCTCGCGGCGGCCGAGGGGCGTTCGGTGAGCGGGGAGGATCTGCTCACCGGGGCCCGCAGGGAGTACCGCAAGATGGGCCGGCTGTCGGAGGAGGACCTGGTGGGCCTGGAGTTCTGAGCCGACTGTGTCAGGACGCGATCGCGGAGATTAAGGGCAGGCTTGCCTCAACCTGAGCCGCCGCACGCACAAACAGTGCGTGCGGCGCCACGCGGTTAGGGTCGAAGTCGACAAGATGTGCGCATCTGTCGGTCTCGACCGGAAGGAGGCCGCTGTGGCTGCGTCAAGAGGACGTCCCTCGGGGCTCATGCTAATGGTTTTCATCGCCGGTGGACTGTTGATGGTCGGAGCCATCCAGGCCGGGAACGGAATGCTCGTCATCATCACGCTGCTGCTCATGGCCGTGAGTGTGGACGCACTGCGGCGTCGGTGAGCGTGGCGGCCGTCGGCGGCGTGCTCGTTGGCCGCCGACGACCGCCGACGGCCGCCTTGCGTCTATGTGGGTGAACGGGGTTTCAACTGCTTCAGGTCGGTTACCCGGCGTCCATGACCGACGAGGCTTACTGGACCGACAGCGGCGGCGAGACGGGGTACCCGAGGCTGGACGGTCGCGGTAGAGCCGACGTGGCGGTCGTCGGCGGCGGCGCCGCCGGCTTGTGGACGGCCTGGGAGCTGGCCCGGACCGGACGGCGGGTCGCGCTGCTGGAGGCCGGGCGCATCGTGGAGGCGGCCAAAGGCGGCGGAGCGGGTCAGGCCTCGATGATTCAGACGCTCGCCTACGACCGCATCGCGCGCACCGCCGGCCCGGACGCGGCCCGGTGCTTCGCCGAGGCGCAGGCCCTCGCCGTGGAACGCCTCGCCCAGGTGGCCCAGGCCCTGGACGCCGACTGCGAGCTGGAGCGGCGCCCGGCGTACATCTACGCCGCCGACGAGCACGCGCTGCCGGAGCTGCACGAGGAGTGGGCCGCCGCGATCGAGGCCGGCGTCCCGGCCGTCTACGGCGCCGGCAGCGGGCTGCCGTCGGCGATGCTCGGGGCGATGAGCGTCGAGGCCCAGCTCCAGTTCCATCCCCGCAAGCTGCTCCTGGCGCTGGCCCGCGACCTCGTGCGGCGCGGTTCGACAGTGTACGAACACAGCCGCGTGGTCACGGTCGACGAAGGAGAACCCTGCGTCGTCATGACCGAGTCCGGCGGTTCGGTCGCCGCCGAGCACGTGGTGGTCGCCACCGGCTTCCCGATCGCGGCGCCCTCGGCCGTCCGGCGCGCGCTGCGGCCCCGGCGTGAGCTGTTGCTGGCCGGGCCGGTGTCCGCCGGGCAGGCCCCGGACGGGATGTACACGGCGGTCGGCGACCTCGGCGCATCGGTCCGTACCGCGCCGCTGGCCGACGGGGCTGGCGGAGCTGCCGGGGCTGACGGAGCTGACGGCCGCCGCATGGTCGTCATCTCGGGGGAGCAGCACGAGCCCGGCTCCGGGGGCATCGCCGAGCGCTACGCCCGGCTGTCCGCGTGGGCCGCGGCGGCCGTGGGCCTGACCGACGTGACGTACCGCTGGTCGGCTCAGGACTATGCGACCCCCGACCACCTGCCGGTGATCGGGCGGGCCTCGGCCGCCCCGGACCGGCGCGGCGTGTGGCTCGCGACCGGGTTCGGCGGCTGGGACGCGACGAACGCGGTGCTGGCCGGGCGCCTGATCACCGCCGGGATCCGCGGGGAGCGGCTGCCGGCGTGGGCCGGGCCGTTCGCGCCGATACGGCTGGAACAGGACCTGCGGCCGGAGGACACCTGGAGCGGTCCGGTCCGCTCGATCGTCCGGCACCGCGTCGAACCCGACGAGCGGCAGGCGCTGGACGCGATCCGCCCCGGCGAGGGCGCGGTGGTGGAGGTCGGCGGCGAGCACTGCGCGGCCTACCGCGACGAGAGCGGGCTGCTGCGGATGGTCTCGGCGCTGTGCCCGCACCGCGGCTGTACCGTGGGCTTCAACGACGCGGAGAAGACCTGGGAGTGCCCGTGCCACGGATCCCGCTTCGCCCCGGACGGCGCGCTGCTGCAGGGCCCAGCCGTCGAGCCGCTGGCTCCGGCCCGGGCCTATCTGGCACTGGCGGCGGCGGAGTGATGGACGCACCCTGAAGGTGTGATGATCGCACCGCAGTTTTGGCTCGTTCCGCGGACGTTTGACCGGCCGTGATCGGGTAACCAAGGGGGAACCCATGGATCCGTGGGTTTCTCCGAACGTCCCAGCACCTGGAGGATGTCGTGCTGTCTCTCACCGATCGGGCCGCGGCCGCCATTCAGGTCCTGACCTCGAACTCCGAACTCCCACCGGACACCGCCGGGCTGCGCATCGTGGCCGCCGACCCGAGCCTGAACGGCAACCAGGACCAGTTCTCGGCGTCGCTGGCCACCGGCCCCGACGCCGGCGACCAGGTCGTGGAGTCCGGTCCGGCGCGCATCTTCCTGGAGTCCACGGCCGCGACCGTGCTCGACGGCCGGGAGCTCGACGCGACGGTGGACGTCGACGGGAGCGTGAAGTTCGTGGTCGGGGAGCCGGGGTTGTAGCCGTCTCGGTGTGTGCCGGGACCTTTTGTCCGATGATCGAACGATTCGCGAGTTTCGTCGTTCTCGAATCGACCACCGATTTCCGGGCAACGGGCCCGGCATGAAGCTCCTCGCCTACGCCGACCGAGCAGTCGAGCTGGTGAACACGGACGACCACGGGGCCGGCCTGGACCGGCTGCAATCGTGCGACGACGTGTGCCGCCTGATGCCGCAGGGCTGGAACGTGTCCCGCACCGCGGCCGAGGAGGGCCTGGACGAGCTGCGCGAGGCCCGGCCCCGGCTGCGGCGGGTCTTCGAGCTCGCGGCCACCGGCCGGGTGGAGCGCGCCACCGACGCCCTGAACAAGCTGCTGTGCGACTTCCCGGTCTCGGCGACGATCAGCGACCACATGAACGGCGACTGGCACCTGCACCTCACCGACGAACCGAGGGGGCCGGCCCGGTCCTACGTGACCGGGGCGGCCTTCGGCCTGGCGTACACGATCGCCGAGCGCGGCCCCGAGCGGCTGGGGCTGTGCGAAGCGCTGCCGTGCCGGAAGGTGTTCGTGGACACCACCACGAACAGCTCCCGGCGCTACTGCTCGGACAAGTGCGCGACCAGGGCCAACGTCGCGGCGTATCGGGCACGCAAGCGCAGCGACGCTTAGGAACCGAACTGCTTAGGAACGCTGGAGGTACGCCTCCGGCATCGCGTCCTCGGCCCTCAGCGGCGGGCCGAGGACGATCTGCCCCGCCTCCGCGCCGATCCCGCCCAGCGACCTGACGTCGACGGCCCAGTCCTCGGGCATCGGATCGGCCAGGTCCCACCCGGCGGCCCGGAAGAACTCCTCCATCCCCGCCGGGTTGCACACGGTGAGCAGCTCGGCGGTGTCGGAGGTGAACAGGTAGGTGTGCGGCAGGCCCCGGGGCAGGAACGCGGTGTCCCCGGAGGACAGCTCCCAGCGCCGGTCACCGGCCCAGACCACGGCCGTGCCGGACAGCACGAACACCGTCTCGTCCTCGCGCTCGTGCACGTGGACCGGCGAGGCGGCGCCGCCCTTCATGGTGGAGCGGACCGCGGCCAGCCGGCCCTCGGTCGCGGCGGCGTCGAGCACGATGCGGTGCACGGTGCCGGCGATCCAGGCCAGCTGCTGCTCCTGCCCTGCGCGGGCTATGTGTGCCAGGCTCATGGGGTCTCCTTCTGGAAATCGGGGATAAGTGGCGGGGTCCGCCAGTTAGGCTATAGCGCTGTGAACACCAAGAGCCCGCACACGTTGAGGGCAGATGCGGCCCGCAATCGCGCGGCCGTCATCGAGGCCGCCGCCGAGGTGTTCCGCCGCGACGGCGCCGACGCCTCCTTCGAGGAGATCGCCCGCGTGGCCAAGGTCGGCTCGGCCACCCTGCGCCGACGCTTCCCCACCAGGCAGTCGCTGCTGGACGCGGTCTTCCTCGACGACGTCACCCAGCTCTGCCAGGACGGCCGGGACACCGCCGCGAGCCGTCCGCCGGCCGAGGCCCTGTGGGACTGGCTCGCCCACGTCGCGGTGCACTGCGCCGCCGATGATGCGCTCTCACAGCTGATCCGCGACGGCGCCGCCACCTCAACGTCACGCGCCGAGAGCTTCACGCTCCTGGAGGCCGCCGGCGAAGCGCTGCTGCGCTCGGCCGTGGCAGCCGGTTCGGCGCGCGCCGACGTCTCCGTCGCCGACCTTCTGGTCGTCGTCAACGCGATCGCCGGGGCGACAGCTGGTGCCCCGGCGGCCGATACGCTCCGCTTGCTGTCCCTCGTCCGGGACGGCGCGAGGCCACGGGATGAACCCTTAGCCCCCTTAGTTGCAGCCCGCCCTTGATGGGGCAGATGCTGGTTCCGTGACGAACCAGGGTGACGCGCACAGCGCGCACGGCACGGGGACAGAGCAGGTCAGGCGCTTGGCGACGATGGCCCGGGGCCGCTCGGTCCTGACCGATCCGCGCCTGAACCGCGGCACCGCCTTCACCCTCGCCGAGCGGCACGCCCTCGGCCTGGTCGGGCTGCTGCCGCAGGCCGTGGTCACCCAGGACCAGCAGGCGGCGCGCGTCTACGAGCAGTTCCGGTCCCAGCCGACGGCGCTGGAGAAGTACGTCTCGCTGGCCGCGCTGCGCGACCGCAACGAGGTCCTGTTCTACCGCCTGGTCACCGAGCATCTGGCCGAGATCCTGCCGATCGTCTACACCCCGACCGTCGGCACCGCGATCCAGCACTACAACGCCGAATACCGCAGGCCGCACGGCGTGTACCTGTCGGTGGACGCGCCGCAGGACATCGAGCGCTCGCTGAGCGCCGCCGGGCTCGGACCGGAGGACGTGGACCTGATCGTGGCCACCGACGGCGAGGCGATCCTGGGCATCGGAGACTGGGGTGTCGGCGGCGTCGACATCGCGGTCGGCAAGCTGGTCGTCTACACCGCCGCCGCGGGCATCGACCCGGCCCGGGTGCTGCCGGTGATGCTGGACGTCGGCACCAACCGCCAGGAACTGCTGGACGATCCCGGCTACCTGGGCAACCGGCACCCGCGGGTGGACCCCGAGGCGTACGACGAGTTCATCGACGCCTACGTGCAGGCCGCCGGGCACCTGTTCCCGAACGCGCTGCTGCACTGGGAGGACTTCGGGACGGCGAACGCGCACCGGATCCTGGACCGCTACCGCGACAAGGTCTTCACCTTCAACGACGACATCCAGGGCACCGGCGCGGTCACCCTCGCCGCGGTCCTGGCCGGCGTCGCGGCCAGCGGCCGGCCGCTGCGCGAGCACCGCATCGTGGTGTTCGGCGCGGGCAGCGCCGGCGTCGGGATCGCCGACGACCTGCGCGAGGCCCTGCATGGCGATGGTCTGTCTCCGGAGGAGGCGACGGCGCGGATCTGGTGCGTCGACCGCTACGGCCTTCTGACCGACGACCAGGACACTCTGCGCGACTTCCAAGTCCGCTACGCCAGGCCCGCCGCCGAGAGCGCGGACTGGGCCCACGACGCCGACCGGAACGGCGTCACCCTGGCCGAGGTCGTGGACCGCGTCCACCCGACGATCCTGATCGGCACCTCCGGCCGCGGCGGCGCCTTCACCGAGCCGATCGTGCGCGCCATGGCCGCGCACACCGACCGGCCGCTGATCCTGCCGATGTCGAACCCCACCGAGTTGGCCGAGGCCACCCCGGCCGACCTGCTGGACTGGACCGACGGCCGGGCGCTGATCGCCGCCGGCAGTCCCTTCGACCCGGTCCAGCGGGACGGCGTGACCTACCAGATCGCGCAGGCGAACAACGCCCTGGTCTTCCCGGGCCTCGGCCTGGGGGCCATCGTCGCGCGGGCCTCGCGCGTCACCGACGGCATGCTCGCCGCCGCGGCCCAGGCCGTCGCCGACCGCGTGGACACCGACACGCCCGGCGCGCCTATCCTGCCGCCAGTGCCTCAGCTGCGCGAGACGTCGGTGGCGGTCGCCGTCGCGGTGGCGCGGGCGGCGGCCGCGGCGGGAGTGGCCGGGGCCGAGGTCGGGGACGGGATCGAGAAGCAGGTGCGGGCGGCGATGTGGCAGCCGGTGTATCCGGAGATCGTCGCCATCTGACCGCGCCCCTGGCGGGTCTGACCGTCCTGACCGGCCTGATCGCTCTGTTGCTCGCCTGAGCAGCGCCGTATATTCGAAAGAGACCCACGGGTCGAGGAGTGCGGCGATGAGCGATTCCGCGATATTCGAGTTGGGGAGCAGGGTGTACTGCTCCGACGCCGACTGCGGGGAGCTGCTGCAGTTCGTCGTCGAACCGGACGTCCCGCGCCTGACCGACCTGGTCGTGTGCTCGGTCGGCGGCGGTGCGCGGCTGGTCGCGGCCTCGTCGGCGCGGCCCACGGCATACGGCGTGCTGCTGGACTGCGACCGCTTCGGGTTCAACCGGCTTCCGGCCGCGCGGGTGCGCGACGTCGAGGCTCCGGCGGTGACGCCGAGCGTGCCCGACGCGCAGACCCGGATCCGGCGGGGGGAGCATGTGCAGGCTTTGGACGGCGACGTCGGGCGCGTTCTGGGGCTGGTCGTGCGCTGCGGGGACGGCGCGATCACGCACGTGCTGGTGACCGCCGGGCATCTGTGGCACCGCAAGCACGTCGCCGTGCCGGTCGACTACGTCGCAGGGCTCGGCTTCGCGGGTCTGGACCTGCTGCTGACCAGGGAGCATGTGGCGGAGTTCCCGCTGGTGTAGGGCGGAGTTTCTTCGTGCTGTGAGAAAGTGGTTTTCATGCCCTTGAGCGAATACGAACTCCGAACCTCGATCGCCGTCTCCGACATTCAGCAGGCCGTCGCTTTCTACGAAGGCAAGCTCGGCCTGCCGGTGGTGAAAACCGTGCCGAGCGCCCACATCGCAGGCGGCGCGCGCATCTACGCATCCGGCGGCGGGCCGGCGCTGAACGTGTACCAGTCGGCGACCGCCGGGACGACGGCGGCGACGCTGGCCGTCTGGTACGTCGACGACCTCGACCGGATCGTCGGCGAGCTCACCGCGGCCGGCGTGGAGTTCACGCGGTATGAGCAGTTCGAGCACGACGCGCGGGGGATCACGCCGCGGGCCGGCGGCGGGCGGATCGCGTGGTTCCAGGATCCGGACGGCAACACGTTCGCGCTCGAATCCGACGTCTGAGTCACCTCGGATCTGCGCGGTCCGTCAGACTCAGTCGGCGGGCGGCCCGGTCCGCGTCAGCTGCACCATCTCGGCGGTCACCGCCGCCAGCCGTCGCTGGTCCTTGTCCGCCTCGGCCGCGCGACGCCGGGCGGCGCGCACGAAAGCGGCGCGCTCGCGTTCCAGGATCAGGCGCACGGTGGGATCGGCGTGCTCGGCGCGGTCCAGGCCCTCGATCCACACCGTCTCCACGAGGTCCTCGGCCTCGCGGACCAGCGCCCGGCCGCACAGCTCCCGCATCAGGCGTTCGCATGCCGCCTTCTGCCTCGCCGCACGATACCGACGCCAGGTTGCCGGGCCGAACATCATCCACCACCGCCTCGTCACACTCGGGCCATGGGCGACTCAAACTGATCGCGACCGGTTGCCCCGGATTCTGCGTCGTAAACGCCGCCGCCGCCATCCGGCAGCCGGTTCGCAACGAGAGCGACACCTGCGCGAGCTGTGAAGACGTGCCGCCGAGCGTGCTGGTCCATCCGGTCGACGTGCCGGGGAGGGGGTGGTCGGCGGGTCGGCACGGAAATCCTGGTCGACGATGGACTGACCTCGTCGTCAACTGACGAATCGGGGCAGATCGTCATCCGCCCCGATCAGCTCCTTCATTTCGATCACTCCCGCAGCAGCTGCAGATCTATCGCGTCCGCCATCGCCTTCATCCCCGCGTCATTGGGATGCAGGTGGTCGCCGGAGTCGTACACAGGATTCAGCGACGCGATGTTGTTCAGGTCCCGCATCGTCTGGTCGAAGTCGACGACGCCGTCGAACGCGCCGCTCGTCCGGATCCACTCGTTGACGGTCTGCCGCAGCGTCTCGGCGGTGGGTGTGTAGTACCCGTTGCCCTTGATCGGCATCAGCGTCCCGCCGATGATCCGCACGTGCGCCGCGTGCGCCTGCGCGATCAGTGTCTGGTAGCCGGCGATCAGATCCTGCGCGGTCAGCGGCGCGCCGCCGGGGCCGGCGTTGTTCCCGATGTCGTTGATGCCCTCCAGCAGGATCACGTCCTTCACCCCGGGCTGCCCGAGCGTGTCGTGCCCGAAGCGTTTGAGGGCGCTGACACCCTGCCAGATGTTCGGCACGTCGGTCAGCACCCGGTTGCCACCGATCCCGGCGTCCACGACGCTCAGCCGCTGCGGAGCCGGCCCCGCGCCGAGGCGGTCGGCCAGCAGGTCCGGCCAGCGGGTGTACGTCCCGGTCGAGGAGTGGTAGCCGTCGGTGATCGAGTCGCCGAACGCCACCACGGTGCCCCGAGCCGTCGCCGGGACGACGTCGAGCCCGGCCAGGTAGTACCAGGAGGTCGTCGTGCTGCCGAACGCCGCCGCGCTCTCGTCGCCGCTGTGGTCGCCGGAGGCGAGGTACGTCGTGTCGAAGGCGTCGGAGTGCCAGGTGGAGGTGCCGGTCGGGCCGGGCAGGTAGAGGCTGACGAGCAGGTTCTCCCCGGCGCTGACCGTGATCGGAACGGCGTCGCTGACCATCTCCTGCCCGGCGGGCACGGTGACCGTGCCGGATCGGCCGAAGGTGACAGTCAGGGTGCTGCCACCCACCGGCGTCGCACCGCTGGCCTGCGGCGCGATCGCCACCGCGCTCACCACGAGCGGGCTGCTGCTGTACCGGTTGGACAGCGTGATGCGAGCATCCGAGCCGGCCACGCTGCTGTGCGCGACCATCCGAACGGTCTGGTCGGTGAACGACGGCCCGCCGGTCGTCATGCTCGGCGACCACGCACCGACCCGTGTCCCGGACGCCTGCGCGGCGCCCTGCGGCGCGATCGTCAGCGCGAGGCCGACCATGGCGGCTGCGACGGATCTCAGGACGGCGCGTCTCACAGCTCCTCCAAGGAGACGGACTGCCCGGCCCGCAAGCGCACGGCCTGCGCCTTGCCGTTGACCACCACGGTCGTGCTCTGACCGCCGACGCTGGACAGCCTGGCCCGGGTGACCTTGCCACCCTTCCAGCTGATATCGGCCGTGAAGCCGCCCCGCACGCCGACCCCGGTGACCGAGCCCGAAGCAGCCCACGCGGCAGGCAGCGCCGGCAGCAACTCGACGTACCCGGGACGGGAGTACACCAGCATGTCGACGGCCGCGGACGGAGTCCCGAAGTTCGCGTCGATCTGGAACGCGCCGCTGCCGGCCGAGAGGTTGAGGATGTCGAACAGGTTCCGCGCCGTGCCGTTGCTCCCGTCAGTCGACGGCTTCAGGTTGTTGACATACAACTGGTAGGCGTTCTGCGAGTTCTTCAGGCGCGACCAGCACAGGCTGCGCCACGCGTTGGCCCAGCCGTAGCTGTTCATCCCGCGCGCGGTGAGCAGCGCGGTCGCGCCGGCGACGATGTCCGCGGGGGTCGAACCGTCGGGCCGGATACGGTCGCCGGGGAACAGTCCGAACAGCGGGGACAGGTGGCGGTGCTGGGGATCCCCGAGGTTGTCAGGGGTCATCCATTCCTCCAGCCACCCGGTCGTGGGGCTGACCACCGGGAGGTACAACTGCTGCTGAAGTCCTTGGACGGTCCGGCTGTATCCGGAGTCCCGGCCGAGAACCTGAGCCGCGGTCTGGTAGTGGCTGAACAGGCTCCACACCTGTTCCTGCGCGTAAGTGATGCCCTTGGCGTCGAGCGGTCCCTGCTCCGGTGACCAGTCGCTGTCCGCGATCAGGACTTGCCGTGTACCACCGGAGGGATCCGTCACGGTCGTCGTGATCAGCCGCGCTTCCCAGAACTGCACGGCGCCCTTGATCAGCGGATAGATCTTCGCCAGGTATGCGCGGTCCTGCGTGTACTCGTAGTGCTCGAACAGGTTGTGGCACAGCCACGCGTTGCCGGCCGGATGCCACCACCAGCCGCCTCCGCCGTAGGGGTTGGTGGAGATGGCGATGGTCCAGCCGGCGATCTTCCCGCTGGAGTTGCGGTACCGGTTCGTCGGGCTGTTGAACAGCCGTTGCGTGATGTCGGTCCACGAGGGCAGTTGCGCGAGGCAGTAGTCGGTCAGCGCGTCGAAGCAGTCGGACAGCCCGACGCGGTCGGCCATCCAGTAGTTCATCTGCAGGTTGATGTCGGTGTGGTAGTCGGCCATCCACGCCGGATTGTTGCCGTCGAGCCACAGGCCCTGGAGGTTGAGCGGTAGACCGCCCCGGGACCCGGAGATCATCAGATAGCGCCCGAACTGCACGTACGCGGCTTCCAGCTCCGGGTCGGGGATGTCGTCCCGGGCGCGGGCCTGGATCCGGTCCCAGGTGTCCAGCGCCTTCTGGGACGCGGACGACGCGCCGAAGTCGACGGCGAACGTGCCGAACGCGCCGAGGAAGTCGGCGACGTGCGTGTACAGCAGAGCCGTCGGCGACTGCTGGACCGCGTCGAGGACCTTGGTCTGCGCCAGGCTGAGCGGATCGGCGTCCGGGTTCCGGAAACCCGCCGCGAAGTCCGGCGCGTAGTCGGTGCCGCCGCTGACGACGATCGTGAGGTCCCGGCAGTCGGCGAAGGACAGCGACGTCCCGTTGACGGCGACCGTGCCAGTGCTGCTCTGAGCCGTGAGGGCCGCGCCATACGTCAAACCGTTGGCGAGCGTGCCACCGAACGAGGCGAGCATCTGGGAACTGTCGACGGAAGTGGATTCGCCGTGCGTACCGGCCAGGGAGACGGTGCCGTTGTACGTGCCGCCGCCATGTTGCGTGAATCGCAGGACTATGACGTCGTCAGGTCGGCTGGCGAAGATCTGCCGCTGGTAGGTGACGCCGTTGACGTCGTACGACGTCGTCAGCAGCCCCTGGGCCAGGTCGAGCGTGCGCCGGTAGTTGTTGACCACGCTCAGGTCATGGGCCGGGACGGCGACGGTCAGCTGCGCGAGCAGGGCGAAGGAGCCGAAATCGTTCGCGCTGTAGGGGAACTGGCCGTCGCTCTGCAGCGAGTCGTTGCGGCCGCCGGTCCACAGCGTGTCGTCGGTGATCGTCAGGAACTCGGAGCCGGGGTCGTTGCTCGCCAGCGCCCCGAGCCGGCCGTTCCCGATCGGCAGGCCCTGCGTCATCATCGAGGAGGGGGAGGCGGGCGCCTGCCACCACAGCTGGTTCTTCGCGGCCTGAGCCGGGGCCAGCAGCGGGGATTGCGTCGGACGCACCGGCGCCGGCGTGGCGGCGAAGGCGGGCCGGACGCCGAACACGGTGACCGCGCCGGCTGCGGCGCCGGCCAGGAAGCTTCTGCGAGGGATGTCCATGGTCGTGCACTCCGTACGTGAGGGATGGACGGCGCGGGGCCCGGTCCCTGTCACCGGGCCCGGCCCCGCGCCGGCGGGTCAGGAGGACGCGGGGACGTCGATCTTGTCGATGTCGGGGGAGTACCACCCGTTGCTGTCGAAGGTGATCGTGTTGGCGCCCGCGTTCAGGCCCAGCTGGAAGCTGATGGAGTGGGCGGTGTTCCAGTCACCGCTCGACGGGAAGGCGATGTTCGTGCCGCTGCCGGTGTTGGAGGAGATGGTCGCGGTCCGGTCGGTGCTGCCGTCCACGTAGGCGACGGTGATGGTGTAGATCCCGGCCTTCTTCACCGTGACGCCGTTGAACTGAAGCTTCGCGGTGCCGTAGAGGTTGCCGACCTTCTTCCCGCCCGAGCACTCCGGGCAGGCGACGATCGCGGCGCTGCCGGACAGCGTGTTGTTCGGGGACTCGGCCTCGTAGGCGGTGGTGGTCAGGGTGCTGCCGGCGGGCCGCACGGTGAACAGCCGCGAGCCGTGCGCGGGCAGCGCCTCGGTGATCTGGGTGCGGTAGCTGCCGAGGTCCTGGTGGTTCCACAGGTCGTGTACCGCGGCGTCGCCCTGGAATCCGAGGGCGGCCCAGTAGGCCGTGACGGCTTCAGGCGCGCCGGCGAGGTTGAACAGCGCGACGGTGTAGCTGCCGTCGGCGTTCTTGGTGGCCCAGACCTGCTGGTCGCCCATCGTGCTGATCGGCCGGGCGACCGGCGCACTGCTCTGGTCGACGGCGATGACCTCGCGGTTCGTCAGCAACGACAGGCCGTAGCTGTCCAGCTGGGTGAGGTCGTCGCCGGTGAACAGCGGGGACTTGTTGATGGCCCACAGCGTCTCGTAGCTCTGCCGCTCGGCGTTGGTCAGGCCGTCCATCGTGCCGTTGCCGACGTCGAGGGAGTCCAGGTCGTTCCAACCGCCGGGGGCGGCCACGTCGCTCCACACCGGGGCGTCGTTCCAGCGGGCCTTGACCGAGTTGTCCCAGGTGACCAGCGTGTTGCAGTAGCACTCGACGTCGGTGTCGATGCGCCAGCCGTTCGAGTACTGCTTCCAGGTGGCGGCGGCGCCCCGGTCGAGCGACCAGGAGAGCTCCAGGTGGATGGGGCGGCCGGTGGCGGCGATGGCCTGGTTCCAGGCGGCCACGTCCGGGGTGTTGTCGTAGTTGTCGCCGGACTTGCCCGAGCCGGGCCCGACGCCGTCGACCTTGAGGAAGTCGTAGCCCCAGTCGGCGAGCATCTGCGCCTGGGAGTCGACGTACTTCTGCGCGCAGGCGTTGGCGAAGTTCAGCTTGTAGGAACTGTCCCAGCCGTTGGTGGTGCGCAGGTCCGGATAGACGATGTCGGCCGTGGTGCAGCCCGGGGCGTTCCAGATCGGGACGGTGCCACCGCCGTAGGCTTCCTTCTCCAGGCCGACGGGGAGGTAGATCCCGGCCTTGAGTCCCTTGGCGTGTATGTGGTCTGCGACCGGCTTCATCCCGTTCGGGAAGCGGACCGGATCGGGGGCCTGCCGGGCGTTCTGGTCGTACTCCGGCTTCCAGGTGTTGTCGCGCCACCAGCCGGCGTCGATGTTGACGTAGTTGTAACCGTAGGCGCTGAGGTTGGCCGCCAAGGCGTCGGTCTGCTTCAGGACGTTGGCCTCGGCCAGGTAGCTGTAGCTGCCGTTGGTGTTCAGGCCCGGATACGACGAGGACTGCATGCTCCAGCTCGACCAACCCATGTAGGGCGTGGCGGCCATGGTGGTCGCGGTGGTGGTCGCGGTGGTGGTCGCGGTTGTTCGGGTGGCAGAGCTGTGGGTGCCGGCTTGCACGGTCGCTGCGGGGATGACTGCAGCGACCGTGCCCGCGGAGACCAGGACCAGCGCGGCTCTCGCGATTTTGGGCAGGCGGGGGTACGAGGATGACCGCATGGGTCGAACCTCCTGTGTGGGGTGGGAGATAGGTTTTTTGGTGCTGGGACTGCCTTGGACTGCTTAGTGCGTGTTACTGCGTGTCCGAGCCGATGAAGGACTGGATCGAGGTCGCCGCGGCGCCGCGAGCCCACTCCTCGAACGACAGCGGCCGTGTCATCAGGTCGCACTGGGCCGCGGTGCCGAACGCCGCCGCGACGAACGCCTCGCGGATCCCGTCGGCGAACAGGTCGTAGGCGGCCAGCCCCTCGCCGGAGATGATCACCCGGTCCGGGCCGAACAGGTTGACGACGCAGCCGATGGCCCGGCCGATCGCCGCGCCGGCCCGGGCGTAGACCGCGCGGGCCCCCGGGTCTCCGCGCCGGGCCATCTCCAGTGCGTCGGCCACGGTGGCCACGGGTTCCCCCGAGGCCTCGCGGACGTCGCGCAGGATCGCCGGGTCCGCCGCGATGGCTTCGACGCACCCGTAGTTGCCGCAGTGGCATTGCGGACCGAGCGGTTCGATGGGCAGATGGCCGATCTCTCCGGCCACCCCGTGCGTGCCCGACACCACGCGTCCGTGGACCACGAGGCCGCAGCCGATGCCGGCGCCCACGGTCACCAGCGCGAAGTCCGACAGCCCGACCCCGGCCCCGAACCACTGCTCGGCGACGGTGAGGGCCCGGACGTCGTTGTCGACCGTGACCGGCAGCCCGGTGGCCGTGGCGGCGATCTCGGCGAGCGGCACGTCCCGCCACTCCAGGAACGGCGAGTAGCGGACCACGCCCTCGGCCCGGTCCACGTCACCGGAGACGGCGATGCCCAGGCCCCGTACCGGCACACCCAGTCCGTCGGCTTCCGTGGACAGTTCCCCGACCAGTGCGGTGATGGCCGGGAGTACGGCCTCCGGCTCCCGGTCCGTGAGCCGGACGTGCCGGGCCGCCCGGACCCGGCAGCGCAGATCGGTCAGGACGGCGATGATCTCGTCGGCGGTCACCTTGACCCCGATGAACCACGCCCGCCCCGCGTTCACCCGGACCGGATTGGCCGGGCGTCCCAGAGCGGACCGCGCACCCTCGTTGAGGTCTTCGACGAGGTAGCCCACGTCCATGAGCGGCCGCACCGCCTTGGTCACGGCGGCCGCGGACAGGCCGGCCCGCTGCGCGATCTCGCTCCGGGTGATCGGTCCGTGGGCGAGCACGGTGGTGAAGACCAGGGACGCGGCGGGCGTCGCGGTCAGGACCAGGTCGTCGGCGGGAGTGGTGTGCACGGCCGGAAACCTAGGACTGTTCTTTTCTGTTGTCAATGAAAGAAGTGGGTGCTCTGCGAAGAGTGATCGTTAGTCGTTGATTACCTGGGAAAGCAGTGCCGCGATTGATTTTCGATATTCGATCGAAGGTATGGCCCACAGCCGCCGATCGAGCGGGTCATCGGCGTGTGACGCGGTCGGTAACCGCGGATGAACTCTTGCGCCGATCCTTGTTCGAGGGCTGACATCCTTCCGGCGGCTCCGTATTTTTGGAGTGTGGAGAACGGGATGCACCTCCTCCTGCTCGCCGTCGATCCCGACCGCGACGGACGGCCACGCTTCACGCCCGCGCTCGCGCCGACGCTCGTCCTGGCCGACCTCCTGGACAAGACCAGGCGCGGCCGGCCGGCACCGGACTCGATGGCCGACTATCTGCGGACCCGTGCGCCGGGCCGGTTGGAACGGTACGTCGAGGCCGCCAGGGAGCTCGGGATCCTGGAGGTCAGCGTGCGCCGGGAGGGCTACTTCGGGCACACGCGGATCCGGGTCGCCGACCGGTGGCCGCTGGAGCGGGCCGTGGACCGGTTGGTGCGGATCCTCAATTCGGATCAGCATCCTGATGACAGGGATCTGGCTTTCGTCGTTCTGGCCGAGCAGATGGGGCGCGCGCAGGTGCATCTGAAGGGGCGCAAGCACCGCGATCCACGCCGGCGGCTGGAACTGCTGGTCGGGTGGGTCGGCAGCGGGCGCGGTCGGCATCGGTCGGTCGCGAACGCGGTGCTGTACGACGGCCTTCGGGCCATCCCTTCGACGACAGTGGACCTGGAAGCCTCGTTCGCCGCTCTTCGCTGACCACGGTGGGTCCGCGCTGTGGTGATGCCCGGCGCCGCCTATGGTTGAGGCATGACGACGACTTCACCTTATGGGACCTGGCGTTCTCCGATCAGCGCCGCCGACGTGGCCCGCGGTACGAAGGTATTGGGCTGGCCCGCGATGGTGGGCGACGAGGTCTGGTGGAGTGAGAGTCGGCCCGACGAGGGCGGCCGGATCACGGTCATGCGTTCGGCGGCGGATGGCAGTGGGGACGGAAGCGGGAGCGGGAGCGTGGAGCTGCTTCCCGCGCCCTGGTACGCACGGACCCGCGTGCACGAGTACGGCGGCCGGTCCTGGATCGCGATCCCCGACGACGGCGGGCATTCGTTGATCTTCGCGAACTTCGCCGACCAGCGGATCTATCGGCTCGCGCCGGGCGCGTCCGAGCCGGTCGCGCTGACGCCTGAGCCTTCGAGGCCTGGTGCGCTGCGCTATGCGGACCTGACGCTGTCGCGCGACGGTCGCGAGATCTGGTGCGTGCGGGAATCGCATTCAGACGATCACAAGGTCAGCCGGGCTTTCGTCGCGGTCCCTTTGTCCGGCGCCGGCCCGGTTCGCGTCCTCGGCACTGACACGCACTTCCTGTCCGCGCCCCGGATCTCGCCCGACGGTCGTCGCTTGGCGTGGATCGGGTGGGAGCACCCGAACATGCCCTGGGACGGCACGCTGCTGCGGGTCGCGGAGATCGGCGACGGGGGAGTGCTCGGCGAGCCGGTGACGGTGCTCGGCGGTGCCGAGGAGTCGGTCACGCAGCCGGAGTGGATCGACGACACGTCGCTGTACGCCATTTCGGACCGTTCCGGCTGGTGGAACCTGTACCGGGTCGGCCTCGGGGACGGCGATGGCCCGCAGGCGCTGTGTCCGCGTGCTGAGGAGTTCTGCGCGGCACCGTGGCTCCTGGGCTGGCACACCTACGTCGTGTTGCGCGACGGCAGGATCGTCGTGACGCACGGTCTCGGGAGCGTGGCCCTCGGCGTGCTCGACCCGAAGACCGGTGAGCTGAACGACCTCGACCTGCCGTACACCTCCTGGGGCACCATGGCGACCGACGGAGACGTGGTCACGGCGTGGGCGGCGAGCCCGACCACCGCCTCGCGGATCGTGCGCGTCGACATCGCGACCGGCGCGGCCGAGGTCGTCGCGGAGTCCGTGGACTCGGCGAACATGCCGGACGCCGGCTACCTGCCGGTGCCGGAGGCCGTCGTGTCGACCGGCCCGGGCGGCCGCGACGTCCACGCCAACGTCTACCCGCCGAACAACCGCGACTTCACGGCGCCCGAGGGCGAACTGCCGCCCTACGTCGTGCACGTCCACGGCGGGCCCACCGCGCAGTCCAGGATGGAGTTCAGCCTCGACGTCGCGTACCTCACCAGCCGCGGCATCGGCGTCCTCGACGTCAACTACGGCGGCTCGACCGGCTACGGCCGCGAGTACCGCAACCGGCTGCGCGGCCAGTGGGGCGTGGTGGACGTCGAAGACTCCGTCGCCGCCATCACCGGCCTGGCCGACGCCGACCGCGCCGACCGTACGCGCCTGGCGATCAGCGGCGGCAGCGCCGGCGGCTGGACGACCCTGTGCGCCCTGGTCGGCACGGATGTCTTCGCCTGCGGCACATCCCTGTTCGGGGTCTCGGACCTGACCGCCCTGGCCGAGGACACCCACGACTTCGAGTCCCGCTACCTCGACTCCATGGTGGGCCCCCTCCCCGAGGCGGCACAGATCTACGCCGACCGCGCCCCGGTGAACCGAGTGAGCACCCTGAGCTGCCCGGTCCTCCTCCTCCAGGGCGAAGACGACCCGGTCGTCCCCCACGCGCAGTCCGAGAAGTTCGCCGCAGCCCTCGCCGACAAGGACATTCCCTACGCCTACCTGCTGTTCGCCGGCGAGCAGCACGGCTTCCGCAAGGCGGAGAACCAGATCACGTCGCTGGAGGCGGAGCTCTCGTTCTACGGGCAGGTACTCGGCTTCGAGCCCGCCGGGATCCCCGTCGTGGAGCTGAGGACGGGTCGGGACGCCTCGACCGGGAAGCCGTACATCGATCGGCGGTAGCTCTTCAGAGGTTCCGCTTCCCCGGGGGCGCCGTGTCGGTGTCCCCGGGCCGTCGCGCCGCTGAGCCCGAGTCCAGACACTCGCTGACCTCGTGCGGGTCGTAGTGGCCGAATATGCGCGTCGAGGCGATCGTGTCGAGCCGCTGAATCGCCGCCTTGGGGTTGTAGGCGGCTCCCGGAAGCTGATGAACACGCTTGCGGCCGGTTTCGTCGAGCCGATAGGGCTGCTCGAACGCCTCCTGCCAGCGCTCGATGTCCGGGCCGAAGCGCTCGGCGACGGCCTCTGCGTCCAGTTCGAGGTAGTCACCGATCTCAGCCCAGGTCGCCCCACGTTCGCGCTCGTAGACGACCGCGGCGACGAGGAACTCCTCTGCCAGGCAAGTCAGCACGGCGGCCTCGCTCACCCGGCCGCCGAACCCGACATCGGCGTCGTTGCGCGTGCTGATCAGGGCCGATCCGGAGGCGGAGATGCCTGCTGCGAGGTCGCTGAGCACCAGGCGGGCGAGTGCCGTGCGGGAGAAGGCGGCACGGTCTTCGTCGTATGGGGTCGGTTCTGGCACGGGGCCCAACCCTGTCACCGGATGGTCCGGGTCGGTAGCGGATATCTCGGTGGCCTTCATTTCGTCACGGTCGCAGCGCTGCCGCGACGAAACAAGTCATCACCGCCGGCCGCCGTCAGAACATCCCGTTGTCGTTCGCAGCAGTCTTGGGCACCTCCTGAATGACGTCCCAGTGCTCGACGACCTTGCCGTCCTCCAGCCGGAAGAAGTCCGCCAGCGCGCGCCCGGGGTTGTCCGTGCCGGGCTCCAGATCGAGGTGGGAGTGCGTGGCGACCAGGTCGCCCTCGGCGATCACGCGCTTGATGTCCAGCCGCAGGTTCGGGTACTCGCCCCGGAGCCAGGTCACGAAGCCGATGAAGGCCTCCGGGCCGTCCTGGGCGTCCGGGTTGTGCTGCACGTAGCGGGGCCCGAAGTGGTCGGCGATCGCCTTCTGCGGGTTCCCGCCGAACGCGGTCTGGTAGTAGTCGACGACGACCTGCTTGTTGCGCTCGACGTCCGTCATGGAACGCTCCGATCTGCTGCAAATGATCGCGGATGATCGCGGGTGGGTCCTCAAAACTGGTGTCACTACAACTTTAGCCCACCCTCATGATCGCGCAACCTGGCTATCCTGGGACGCCATGAGTTCCCACACGGTCGACTGGAGTGCGCTGCGGGCCCCGGGCGCCGACGCCGGCCCGGCCGGCGGCCGCCGGGAGAGCCGCAAACGCGCGACGCGCCAACGGCTGGTCGACACCGCCACCGAGATGTTCCTGGAGCGCGGCTTCGACGCCGTGACGGTGGTGGAGATCGCCCGCGTGTGCGGGGTGTCGCCGACCACTGTGTTCAACCACTTCCCGACCAAGGAGTCCCTGGTTCTGGACCTGCCGGCGGACCTCCTCGCCGCGCTCCGGGCCGGGCTGGCCGATCCAGGCACGCCGCCGGTCGAGGCCATGGCGCGCATCCTGGCCGGCGAGCTGGATAACCTGATCACCTGGCTCGAAGCCCAGGACGACCAGGTGTGGGCAGCCGCGGCGGTACAGCGCTTCGAGGCGATGGTCCGCGACACCCCCGCGCTGCGGGCGCACCACCGCGACATGCTCGCCCGGATGACCGACACGGCCTGCGAGGCGCTGGCCGCGAGGGCCGGGTTGGCCCCGAGCGATCCCGAGCCGCAGATCGCTGCGACGGCGCTGGTCGGCCTGTGGAGCGTCCAGGTCAACTCCTCCTGCGCACACCTGGACGGGCAGCGGAACCCGGCGCAGGTCCGCGACGCCGTCACCGCCGAGGTCCGCCGCGCGGCGCAGCTGCTTGCCACCGGCCTGGCCGCCTTCGCATCCTGACCGGCTCGCAGCGCCCCAGGTGTCTGTGCGTCTGTGCGTCTGGGTGTCTAGGCGTCTGCCGGTGGCCCGGTCAGCTGCTGTCGAGCGCACTTGCGGAAGGCCTCGACGAGCCGGTCGCGGTCACCGGACCGCGTCGCGAGGACGACGTGGCTCGGCTCGATGTCGGGCAGCGGCACGGTCGTGAGGTCCGGCCGGATACCGCGGAACCCGGCGGCGACGATGGCGACGGCCTGCCCGGCGGCGATCAGCTCAAGCTTGTCTTCGAGGACTTCGATGGCCGGACCGTCCGGCGCGTGGCTGCCGTCCGGGCGGGGGTCGATCCGCCAGAAGGCGTTCCACGCCGGGTCGGGCAGCTTCGGAAGTGGCTCGTCAGCGATGTCTGACAGCGCGGCCGACTCCTTGCCGGCGAGCCGGTGGTCCAGCGGGACGAGCAGTTCGCGCGGCTCGTCATACAGGACGGTGACGTCCAACGCGTCGGTGGTCAGCGGAAAACGCGCCACCGCCGCGTCCACCCGGCGCTCCAGCAAAGCCTCGCGCGGCTCGTTCCAACTCAGGTCCACGACGTGCACCTCGGCATCCGGATGCAGCCTGTGCAGTTCGCGGACGGCGGCCTCGACGTCGATGTGCCTGGTGTGCCCGACGGTGATGCGGCTCGGCGTGGCCGCCGCGCGCGCCGCCGCCTCGGCCTGAACGGCAGAGCGCAGCAGCGCCCTGGCTCGCGGCAGGAACACCTCGCCGGCCTCGGTCAGGCTGGTGCCGCGCGGACTGCGGTCGAGCAGGCGCGCGCCGAGGCGCTGCTCCAGGGCGCGGATCTGCTGGCTCAGGTACGGCTGGGAGACGTGCAACCCGGCTGCCGCGCGGCCGAAGTGCCGGGCCTCGGCGACCGCGACGAACAACCGCACGGCTCGCAGGCCGAGATCGTCCGCGGCGGCGTACGGGATGTCAGACACCCCTCAACCATAGCAGTAGCTCGCCAACACCAGCGGTCTTGAACTGCAGCCATAAGCAATACGCATTGCATTCAGGAACACGTCTTGGACGGGAACGGCAGCCGGCGCGCACTGTGGAGATCACACCACCGAAGCCAGGAGAAGTCATGATCGTCATCACTACGCCGACCGGTCAGATCGGCCGCCAGGTTCTGGCGAACGTCCTCGACGGCGTGGGTGCCCAACCGGTGCGCGTCATCGTCCGCGACCCGGCCCGGCTGCCGGAGCGGGTGCGTCGCCGCGTCGAAGTCGTCGAAGGCTCACACGGCGACGCCGCGGTGCTCGACCGCGCGTTCCAGCGCGCCGACGCGGTGTTCTGGCTGGTGCCGCCGGACGACCGGGCCGTGAGCGTCGAAGAGGCCTACGTCGGCTTCGCCCGCCCGGCCGTGGAGGCGTTCGAACGCCACGGCGTACGCCGCGTCGTCGGCATCTCGGCCCTCGGCCGCGGCACCGACATCGCTGCCAAGGCCGGCCACGTCACCGCGACCCTGGCGATGGACGACCTGATCGCGAGCAGCGGCGTCGCCTACCGTGCCCTGACGATGCCCTCGTTCATGGACAACCTGCTCTGGCAGGCCGTCCCGATCAAGAACAGCGGCACGTTCTACGGACCGATCGACGCCGACCGCGAACTCCCCTCGGTCGCCACCCGCGACATCGCCGCGGTCGCAGCCCGACTGCTGCTCGACGAGACCTGGACCGGCGTGGCCGAACAACCGGTGCTCGGCCCCGAGGACCTGTCCTTCAACGACATGGCGCGGATCATCTCCGAGGTGCTGGGCGCCCCGGTGCGCTATCAGCAGATCCCGTTCGAGACGTTCACCGCGAACCTCGCCGAGCGCGGCATGAGCCCGGCTATGGCCCAGGCCATGACCGACATGCTGTCCGCCAAGAACGCAGGGCTCGACAACGCCGCCGTCCGCACACCGCTGACCACCAGCCCCACCAGGTTCCGCCAGTGGTGCCAGGACACGCTCAAGCCTGCCATCCGGGCCCAGTAGAGCCGACAACGAGGAACCGACCAATGTCTGACCCCGAGCAGATCCTCGAACGCTTCGCCGAAGGCTTCAGCTTCCAGCGCCGCTCGCCGATCCTGCACACGCCCGGCGACTACGGCCTCGACTACGAGCGCGTCAGCTTCCCGTCCCACGACGGCGTCCCGCTGGAGGGCTGGTACATCCCGGCCCCCGGCTCGGACCGGCTGATCATCGCGAACCACCCGATGGGCTTCAACCGCGCCGGCCTCCCGACGCACCTGGAACCGTGGCGCACGGAGTGGACCGCCAGCGGCAACGCGTTCGAGGTCGACTTCGTCCCCGACTACAAGATCCTGCACGACGCCGGCTACCACGTGCTCGCCTACGACCTCCGCAACCACGGCCACAGCGGCGCCGCCAACGGAGGCGTCACCTCCAGCGGCGTCTACGAGGCGCGCGACGTCGTCGGCTCGCTCGCCTTCGCCCGCAGCCGCCCCGAGACCCGCGACCTGGCGATCGGCCTGTTCAGCCGATGCATGGGCGCGAGTTCCACGTTCGCGGCCATGACACAGTTCCCGGACGCGTTCGACGGTGTGCGGGCGCTGGTCGCGCCGCAACCGGTGACAGCCCGCACCATCGTGGAACGCCGCCTCGGCATGCTCGGGCTCGCCGACCGGATCGACGAGTTCGAGCAGAAGATCATCCTGCGGACCAGCATCGGGTTCGCCGAACGCGACGCCCAGAGCTGGGCGAAGAACGTGCGCGTACCGACGTTCCTCTACCAGGTGCGCGACGACGTGCTCACAGAACCCGGCGACGTCCAGACGATGTTCGCCAACATCCCCGTCGCCGACAAGAAGCTCGCCTGGATCGAGGGCACCACGGCCAGGTTCGACGGCTACCTGGAGTTCCAGCGCCGCCCGGCCCCGATGCTCGACTGGTTCGACAGGCACATGTCATAGGCGCGCGGCGCACTGGCTGCGGTCGGCGCCGTCGTCTGCCGGGGTCGGGTGAGGAGGCTGCCGGCTGCGCGTATCGCGTCGCCGACAGCCCACTGCCATACCGCCTCGGTCAGTGTCAGTGGTCAGTCAGGGGTCAGCGACAGGGCTGGAAGACGCTGTCGTCCAGGTTCAGGGCGTACAGCACACCGTTGAAGTTGTTGGCATTGTCGGAGGCGCAGAAGGCGTCGGTCGACAGGTTGTACTCGGCTTGGAAGACCGGCTTGCCGGCGGAGACGAACTGGTCCAGCCCGTAGCTTCCGTTCTGCGCGGTGGTGCACTGGCTGTACTGGTTGCACTGCTCGTCCAGGGCGCCGTCGAAGTACGGCAGCAGGTCGGGGATCTGCGCGCCGTCGTTCTTCAGCAGCACGCTCATGCCGCGGGCGTGGGTGTCGTCGGCCAGAGTGGCGTTGTAGTACAGCTGGTCGGCCGCGGTCAGCGGGAAGCCGGTGTTGTTGGTGTAGCCGTCGACGTTGTCGAGTTCGACCATGTCGAAGCCCTTCGACTGGCACATGTCCAGCCGGGCGTCCATGATCTGGCGCAGCGCGCTTGCGGAGTTCTGAATCTCCCGGACATCCAGCCACTTCTCATTCGGCCAGCCGTCCATCACATTTCCCAGCACGGAAGCTGGGAATTGGGACGCGTCGGGTCTGCCGTTCTCGAAACTGCCGGCGGAGATGTAGCACACCGCTTTGATCCCGGCGGCGTGCAGCGAATTGACGTCGCTCGCGGAATTGTTGAAGCCGTCGACGTCGTACATCGAGACGGCGCGATAAGGAGCGGTCGGAACCTGGCTGAGCACCCAGTTCCACGACGTGTTCAGGTCCGGGTGCCAGCAGCTGTCGCAGGCCACCGGGCTCGGCGGCGCCGGTGCGTCGGCGAACGCGGCGGGGGAGTTGAGCAGGGCGGTGGCAAGTGCGGCGGTCGCGGCCACGGGCAGCAGTCTACGTCCAATGGGCACTTCGGTCCTCCAGCATCGATCCGTGCTCGGAATTCTTCTTGGCGATTTTCTACAGCCGTCGGAATAGGCCGTCCAGTGACAGACCCTGAAACGCTCATCGGGGGTGAGCGAATTACTGATTCGAACCGTCTCGCGTGCGTGGCAGCATCCGGACAATCACCACCACCGGTGATCGCGAAGCGGTCTCGGGTCGGACGCCCACCCGCCGTGAGTTGCGCAACTTTCATTCCGCGGTCGAAGTCTTGCAAGGTCCTGTCACAGTCCCTATGTTGTGCATCGCAGCTTCCGGAAACGTTTGCGGGCGACACGGCCGCACCATCGACGAGTCGAGCCTGTGTCAGAACCCTCACTTGTACGAGAGGCCTCCCGACGGCCTTGGCGCCTTCTGAATAACCCCACATTTCACGAAGGAGTTGTGATGAGATCCCCCTTCCCGGCACCACTGACGCGGCAGCCGCGCGGCAAGCCGGCGACGGCCCTGGCGGTCGTGCTCGCCCTGCTGCTGGCCGCCCTGTTCGGCACGACGGCCGGCGCGCACCGTGCCGCCGCGGCGTCCTGCGGCACCACGAACCTCGCGTTGAACGCGCCGGCGACGGCGTCCTCGCTGGAGAACGCGACGTTCCCGGCCTCCGCCGCGGTCGACGGGAACACCGGCACCCGCTGGTCGTCGCAGTTCTCTGATCCGCAGTGGCTCCAGGTCGACCTGGGCAGTGTGCAGAACATCTGCCAGGTGTCGATCCAGTGGGAGACCGCGTCGGCGAAGGCCTACCAGATCCAGGTCTCCAACGACGCCAGCACCTGGACCTCCATCTACTCCACCACCACCGGCCCCGGCGGCACCGAGAACCTGACCGTCAGCGGTTCCGGCCGGTACATCCGTATGTACGGGACGGCGCGCAACACCGCCTACGGCTACTCGATCTGGGAGTTCCAGGTCTTCGGCTCCGGCGGCGGAGGCACCTGCGGCACGACCGACGCCGCGCTGAACCGCCCCGCGACGGCGTCCTCGCTGGAGAACGCGACGCTCCCGGCGTCGAACGCGGTCGACGGCAACCTGGGCACGCGCTGGTCGTCACAGTTCTCCGACCCGCAGTGGCTCCAGGTCGACCTCGGCAGCACCCGCACGATCTGCGGCGTCCAGCTGGCCTGGGAGACCGCCTCGGCCAAGGCGTACCAGATCCAGACCTCGAACGACGGCTCCACCTGGACCTCCGTCTACTCGACCACGACCGGTCCCGGCGGCACCGAGAACCTGACCGTCAGCGGTTCCGGCCGGTACATCCGCATGTACGGCACGGCGCGCAACACGGCCTACGGCTACTCCCTGTGGGAGTTCTCGGTGTTCACCACCGGCAGCACCGGCAACGCGGTCACCGTGAACAACCCGGGCAACCAGTCCACCGCCGCCAGCACCGCCGTCAACCTGCAGATCCAGGCCACCGACTCGGCGGCCGGCCAGACCCTGACCTACGGCGCGACCGGCCTGCCGGCCGGGCTGTCGATCAGCTCCTCCGGCCTGATCACCGGGACGCCGACGGCCACGGGCACCTCGACCGTCACGGTCACCGCGACCGACGGCACCGGCGCGAGCGGCAGCACGAGCTTCACGTGGACCGTGGGCGGCTCCGGCGGCAACGGCGGCGCGCCGCCGCCGGCGTTCTGGGGCAACACCAGCGCCATCCCGACCGCGCAGAACGTGCTGGAGTTCGCGATCGTGAACCAGACCGACGGTCAGTACCCTGACAGCCAGGTGTTCTGGAGCTTCAACGGGACGACGAAGTCGATCGCCCAGCAGCCGTACATCGACATGCCGGCGAACTCGGCCGGCCGGATGTACTTCTACCTGGGCACCCCGAACGGCCAGTACTACGACTTCATCGAGTTCACCGTGGGCACCGCGTCGATCAACGTCGACACCACCCGCGTGGACCGCTTCGGTCTGAAGCTGGCCCTGAAGCTGCACGCCCACGACGGATCGGACCAGCAGATCGGCGAGAACTACGCGACCTTCCAGGAGTCGCGCTCGGCGACCTTCGCCCGGTTCCAGAGCTCGGTGCCGACCGAGTTCAAGGAACTGGCGACGGACCAGGCCCCGTACGGCATCCCGTCCCCGGGCAACGACCCCGCGTTCCAGACCGGCGGCGCCTACGCCAACTACTTCCAGAGCTACGCCGCAGCCAACGGCGACACGGCGGACAGTACGGCGCAGATCTTCGGCTGCGGCGGCACCCTGGCGAACAACCCGCCGCTGTGCGCCGGCCTGAACCGGCATGTCGCGCAGCTTCCGGCGGCGCAGCAGTCGAACCCGGCGAACTTCTACCAGGCGGCTCCGGCCAACTACTACGCGCAGTTCTGGCACCAGAACGCCATCAACGGTGCCCAGTACGGATTCCCGTACGACGACGACGCGGGCCAGTCCTCTGACATCTCGGTGACCAACCCGCAGTACGCGGTCGTCGCCGTGGGCTGGTGACAGCCGCTGACGGCCGCTGACAGCAGCCGGCAGCCGCCGGACCGGCGATTGACCAGCGATTGACAAGATCAAGGGTGTGGAGCCGGGGCGCTGACCTCGGCTCCACACCCTGCTCATGAACAGGCCACCGGCTGTTCGTCCGGGCGAAAGCATGTTCATGCCGGTCCTTGGCCTCGTATCAGGACCATGGCTGAGTGACTCAGAATTCGAGTGCCGGCAGTGCCGACAACCGCCACCGCGTGATTCCGCTGGTCGAACAACACGAGTTCTTCCAGCAGATCCTGCGTCGCAATCCGGTCAGCCGCCGCGGTGTGTTGCGCGGCAGCGTGAGTGCCGCCGGAGCGTCGTTCCTGGTGGGTGGGAGCCTCGCGGGCTCCGCCTCCGCCTCCGCGTCCTCCTCCGCCGACGACCTGACGACCACCGGCACGATCGCCGGCGGCTTCGTCGTCAACGGCCGCCACCTGTCCTTCGGTCCCGACCCGAAGCGGCAGATGTGGGTGGCCGGACAGCTGTTCAACCTCAACACCTACAACGCCGTGCCCTCCGGCATCAAGGTCGAGGTCGAGTACGGCCACGAGGCCGGAGCCTACGGCCACACCGTCGCCGCCGAGATCAGGCAGCTGGTCACGCACGTGCCGGTGTGGAACGGGGTGCCGACCGGCCCGGTGACCGCGTCCCTGACCGATCTGCTGCGCGCCGACCAGTTCTACGTCCACGCGCTGATCGACTGCCTGGAACCCGGCCGCACGTACCACTACCGGTTCGTCTACACGAGGCACGGCGAGCGCGGCCACACCCCGGACGCCACCTTCACCACCGCACCGGACGTCCGCCGCTTCCTGTCCCCGTTCACCTTCACCGCCTACGGCGACCAGGGCATCACCGGCGCCCCGGGCACCGGCCGCACGCTCGACGACGCGCCCTCGCTCCAGCCGGAGTCCTCCAGCCACATCACCGACGACTACTACAACCCGAGCGACCCGGACTACTACGACCCGGCCTCCACGACCGCCCCCACCGACATCTCACCGGTGGCCGCGCTGGTCACGCAGATCACCCGCGTGCGCAACCCGGTCAACCACACGCCGTCCCGGTTCACCCTGCTCGCCGGCGACATGTGCTACGCCAACCCGAGCGGGAACGCGCAGCCGATCATCAACCCGGCCGGCCCGGGCGGGAACCAGCCCGGGAACTCCAACACCCCGGTTCCGCCGCCGAACAGCGGTGGCTGGGACGACTACGACCCGTACGTGTGGACCAGCTACCTCACCACCATCGAGCCGAGCTCGGCGTCCGCCCCGTGGATGTTCAACACCGGCAACCACGACGTCGAGCTGTTCACGACCTCGCTCGACGCCGACGCCGCGACCGTCGACGCCTACGGCAGGCTCGGCTACGGCGGCCACGCCAGCCGCATCGACATGCCGACCAACGGGCCGCGGTCCTGCCCGTCGGTCTACAGCTTCACCTACGGCAACGTCGGCATCGTCAGCGCCGACGCCAACGAGCTGAGCTGGGAGATCCAGGGCCTGCTCGGCTACAGCGAGGGCGAGCAGGCGTCCTGGCTGCGCCGGCGCCTCGGCGAGTTCCGCCACGATCCCGCGATCGACTTCATCGTCGTGTTCTTCCACCACTGCGCCTTCTCCACCTGCGACGGCCACTCCTCCGACGGCGGGGTGCGCAAGGTGCTGGCGCCTCTGCTCTCCGAGTTCGAAGTCGACCTCGCGGTCCAGGGCCACAACCACATCTACGAACGCTCCAACCCCATCAAGTACGACGCCGCCACCAACACCGGGTCCTCCAGCGTGCAGGCGACCTCCAAGTCCGCCCACGAGGCGGCGACCGTGCATCCGCAGACCGACGGGACCACCTACATCACCGTGGGATCGGGCGGCCGGCCGCGCTACAGCTGGTCCGGCGCGGTGGAGACGGACCGCAACTTCCTCACCGGCGTCGACACCGGCGCTCCGGGGAACGGCACGACCGTCATCGCGGATCCGGCGACCTCCCAGGGGCCGTCGGCCGCGCAGCTCGACTTCACCCGCGAGTACGAGACGGTGGACTGGTCGCAGGCCCGCTACAGGGACTACGCCTTCATCGCGCTCGACGTGGTTCCCGCCGCCCCCGACGGCACCGCCACGATGACCATGCGGGCCATCAACGAGCAGGGCGTGGAGTTCGACCGCGTCGTGTTCAAGCGCGACGTGCGCAGGCGCGGCCCGTACAGTCTGTAGCGGTCAGTCGCAAGTCGTCATTCCGACCGTCGCCACGCGCGCGACACCAGGCCTACGGTCGTAGGATGCCTGTCGGTCGCACCGGCAGGCATACCTACGCAGTCCACGAATAACGAGGAAGCAGGCTGACAGCGGATGGCGGACTTCGGCGGATATCAGTACGAGATCTACTTCGACGGGCTCCGCGGGGTGGTGCCGCGCTTCCCGATGGCGTACGAGGGCTGGGAAGCCGCCGCGCAGGCCGCGATGTCCCCGTCGGTGTGGTCCTACGTCGCCGGCGGGGCCGGGGACGAGCACACCCAGCGCGCTAACGTCGCCGCCTTCCTGCGCCACGCCCTGATCCCGCGGATGTTCGTCGGTGCCAAGGAGCGCGACCTGTCGGTCTCGATGTTCGGTCTAACGCTGCCCTCGCCGCTGATGATGGCGCCAGTCGGAGTGCTCGGCCTGTGCGCCCAGGACGGCCACGGCGACCTCGCGGCGGCGCGCGCCGCCGCGAAGACCGGCGTCCCGATGATCGCCTCGACGCTGTCGGTCGACCCGTTGGAGCAGGTCGCCGCCGAGTTCGGCGACACCCCCGGCTTCTTCCAGCTCTACACCCCGACCGACCGCGACCTGGCCGCGAGCCTCGTGCAGCGGGCCGAGAAGGCCGGGTTCAAGGGCATCGTCGTCACGCTCGACACCTGGGTGACCGGCTGGCGGCCCCGGGACCTGTCCACCTCGAACTTCCCGCAGCTGCGCGGGCACTGCCTGGCCAACTACACCGGCGACCCGGTGTTCCGCGCCGCCGTGCCGCAGCCCTTTGAGACGGATCCGGGCGCGAGCGTGCTGCACTGGGCCGGGATCTTCGGCAACCCCCTGACCTGGGACGACCTGCCCTGGCTGCGCTCGCTCACGACGCTGCCGCTGATCGTCAAGGGCCTGTGCCACCCCGAGGACGTGCGCCGGGCCCGCGACGGGGGAGTGGACGGCATCTACTGCTCGAACCACGGCGGCCGGCAGGCCAACGGGGGCCTGGCGGCCCTGGACGCGCTGCCCGAGGTGGTCGCCGCCGCCGACGGGCTGCCGGTGATCTTCGACTCCGGGGTGCGCAGCGGCGCGGACCTAGTCAAGGCCCTGGCGCTGGGCGCCAGCGCGGTCGCGATCGGCCGTCCCTACCTCTACGGCCTGGCCCTCGGCGGCCTGGACGGACTGGTGCACGTGCTGCGCAGCATCCTGGCCGAGGCCGACCTGCTGATGGCCGTCGACGGGTATCCCACGCTCGCCGACCTCACGCCGGAGGCGCTGCGCACCGTCGCCGGATAGGCGAGCGACGAGTCAGGAAGCTGTCTCGCGGCCGGGTCAGCCGCGCGGATCGACCAGCCCGACGTCGTAGGCGATGATCACCGCCTGCACCCGGTCGCGGGCGCCGATCTTCGCCATGGCCCGGCTGACGTGCGTCTTCACCGTCGACTCCGACAGATGCAGCTTGGCCGCGATCTCCAGATTGGTCAGCCCCGCCGCCACCACGCGCAGTACCTCCAGCTCCCGCTCCGTCAGGGCACTGAGCCGCGGGTCCTCGGCCGGGCGGCGGTCGTTGCCCGGCATCACCTTGGCGAACGCGTGCAGCAGCCGCCGGGTCAGCGCCGGGGCCACCACCGCGTCGCCGACCGCGACCGCTCGGATCCCGGCCAGCAACTCGTCCGGCCGGGCGTCCTTCAACAGGAATCCGCTGGCCCCGGCCTGGAGCGCGGCGTAGACGTATTCGTCCAGGTCGAACGTGGTGAGCACGAGCACCCGCGAGCGCCCGCCGGCCGCCGTGATCCGGCGGGTCGCCTCGATCCCGTCCATCCCCGGCATGCGGATGTCCATCAGGACCACGTCCGGGGTCAGCTCCGCCGTCCGGCGCACCGCTTCGATCCCGTTCTCGGCCTCGCCGGCGATGCTCACCCCGGGCTCGGTCTCCAGCACCATGCGGAAACCCATCCGCTGCAACGGCTGGTCGTCGACGATCAGAACACTGGTCATCGACGCCTCAGACTCCCGGCGCCGCGAGCGGGAACCGGGCGGTCACGGTCCAGCCCCCGGCATCGTTCGGCCCGGCCTCGGCCCGGCCCCCGGCCAGCGCCGCGCGCTCCCGCACCCCGGCAAGGCCCTGCCCGCGCGAGCCGTGCGGCGCCGGCACGCTCCGACGCGCGCCGGCCGCCCCGGCAGTCCTGGCCGGCCCGGTGTCGGCCACGCTCATCCGCAGCGACCGCGCGTCGGCCTCGATCACCACCTCGACGGTGGTGTCCGGCCCGGCGTGCTTGAGGCTGTTGGTCAGCGACTCCTGCACGATCCGGTAGATCGCCGACTGCAGCCCGCGCGGCAGCGCCGCGGTGTCGCCACTGGCCCGGCAGGACACCTCCGGCCCGGCCGAGCGGGTGCGCTCCAGCAGGTCCGAGATGTCCGCGACCCCCGGCTGCGGCGCGAACGCCTCCGCGTCGACGCCTCCCAGGACGCCGGCGCCGCTCCCGCCCTCGTCGCCCTGCTGCTCCCGCAGCGCCCCGAGCGTCTGCCGCAGGTCGGCCAGGGACTGCCGGCTGGTCTCGGCGATCAGCTCGAACACCTGCCGGCCCCGCCACGGATGCGCCTCGACCTGGCGCGCGCCGCCGTCGGACAGCCCGATGATCACCGCCAGGCTGTGCCCGACGATGTCGTGGGTCTCCCGGGAGAACCGGGCCCGCTCGGCCAGCACGGCCAGCCGGGCCTGCTGCTCGCGGTGCTGCTCGGCGTGGTGCGCTCGCTCGGCCAGCGCCGCCAGCTGGGCCTGCCGCTCCCGGGCCATCAGCCCGAGCGCGGCGCTGGCGATGATCCCGGTGGCCAGGAAGAACAACGAGACCAGGATCGGGCCCTGCACCGGCGCCATCCGCCATACCAGCACCACCAGGCTCGGCACTATGGCGCTCAGCGCCACCCGCAGCGTCGTCATGGAGCGGTATCTGGCGACGGTGTACAGGCAGATCATCCAGCTGATGTCGCTGGAGGAACTGAGCGCCGCCGCCCACTCGACGGTGCAGGCGGCGACCACCACGCTGTACATGACCACCGGAGCCGGACGCCGCCAGATGATCGCCGCGGACTCCACCACGGAGGTCACCACCAACAGCGGAGAGGCGTGCAGCAACTCCGATCCCTGTCCGGCCTGCGTGGGCAGCAAGGTGAGCAGGAACACCCCCAGCGCCAGGACCACGTCCTGCCGGTAGGGGTGCCCCCGGAACGCGGCCTGCACTCGGCGGGCCGACCTCGGCCATTCGAATCCGGGCCCGACCGGCCGCGGCGTCGTGCCCGGCTCCTCGAACCCGGGCGCGTCCTCGAACCCGGGCGCGGCAGCCGTGAGACCCGGCGTGACCGGCCGCACCGCCGATTCGGCCGAGCCTGGCGTCAGGGCCGGACCGGCCGGCGCGGCGGTCGCGCTGTCTTCCCTCACCAGGAGGTCCACCATGGTTCTCCGTCACCTCCGGATGGCCGATGAGCTGGCCGAAGCTCGACGATAGTCGACGGTCGAAGGGCCGGTCGTCCGCCTTGAGGATGGGCCCGGGCCGGTACCGCGGTGCCACACGATCGGGTCGAATCGGCACTCCGGGACGGCGATCGGACACTTGAAGCGTACCTAGGCTCGAATCCCGGGCTCGGCCGCAGGCGTCGACTCCCAGCGGCCGATACGGGGCCGTCCCGGCGGCGCCGGCGGGTCCGTGGAGAGGAACGATCATGAAGGAAGCTGTGCAGGGGGCCCGTGGCGGCGGAGACGCCGAACGGGGCTTCTTCCCTCGACTGGGCCGGTGGGTGGCCCATCACCCGTGGCGAGTGATCGGGGCCTGGGTGGTCGTCGCGGTCGCGGTGGTCGGGTTCGCGCCCAAACTGGCCACCACCACCGACGAGGCCAGCTTCCTGCCCAGCCACTACGAGTCGGTCCAGGCCCTGAACCTGCAGCAGGCCGCCTTCCCACAAGCCGCCGCTCCGGCCGCCATGATCGTCCTGGAGCGTGCCGACAACGGCGCGCTCACCGCCGCCGACTCAGCGGGGGTGAGCGCGCTGGCCACCAAGCTGGAGGCCGCGCACATCCCGGACATCACGGCGTTCCAGGCCGGCCAGGCCACGCCGAACGGCCGCCTGCAGACCATCGGCGTGCAGATGCCCACCGACAACGACCCGCAGCAGAAGCACCAGACCGACGCGGTCAAGGCGCTGCGCACCCAGCTGCAGGCCGACCTGGCCGGCAGCGGGCTCAAGGGCGGCATCACCGGCTCGGCGGCGCAGACCCTGGACTCCCAGTCCTCCGGCAACAAGGCCGAGGCGCTCATCGGCGTGGCCACCATCGGCCTGATCCTGATCCTGCTGCTGATCATCTTCCGCAGCCCGGTCGTGGCGCTGCTGCCGATCATCACCATCGGCGTGGTCTCCCAGATCGCCGACGGGCTCATCGCCTGGGCCAGCAAGGCCTTCGACCTGAAGACCGACAGCTCGGTCACCTCGATGCTGATCGTGGTGCTGTTCGGCGTCGGCACCGACTACATCCTGTTCTTCATGTTCCGCTACCGGGAACGGCTGCGGGCCGGGGACAACCCGAAGGAGGCCGTGGCCGGCGCCGTCACGCGGGCCGGCGAGGCCATCGTCTCGGCCGGCGGCGCGGTGATCGTCTCGTTCATGGCGCTGGCGCTGTCCACCCTGGGCCTGTTCCGCTCCCTGGGCCCGGCGCTCGCGATCGCCGTCGCGGTCACCCTGGTCGCCGGCCTGACGCTGATCCCGTCGGTGGTCTCGCTGCTGGGCACGCGGGTGTTCTGGCCGTCCAAGGCCTGGCGCACCGAGCCGCGCGGCGCGCGCTTCGCGGCGATCGGCCGGTCCATGGGCCGCCACCCGGCGCGCTTCGCCGCGGTCTCCGGCATCATCATGGCCGCCCTGGCGGTCGCCGCCTTCAGCTTCCGCCCGACCTTCGACCTGTCCTCCGGCTCGCAGGGCAAGGGCTCGGAGTCGACGGTGTGGCAGAAGAACCTGCAGGACGCCGCCTCGGCGGGGGCGACCATGCCGAGCCAGGTCATGCTGAAGTCCACGAACGGCGCCAAGCTCACCCCCGGCGAGCTGGACTCCTACCGCGGCACGCTGGCCGCGGTCCCGGGCGTGGCGCAGGTGTCGACGCCGTTCCCGAACGAGACGAACACCGTGGCGCTGTACTCGGTGACGCTGAACCACGACCCGTCCTCCTCGGCGGCGATGGACACGGTCAAGGGCCCGCTGCGCACCACCGCGCACCACGCGGCGCCGGCCGGCACGGCCGCGGTGGTCGGCGGCACGACCGCGATCTTCGTGGACATCCAGTCCGCGGTGAACCACGACTACGCGGTGGTGTTCCCGGTCGCGGCGGTCATCATCACCCTGATCCTGGGCCTGGTGCTGCGCGCGGTCGTGGCGCCGCTGTACCTGATGGCCTCGGTCGGGCTGGGCTTCGGCGCCACCCTCGGCGCGACGGTGCTGCTGTTCCAGAACTCCGGCGGCAACAACGGCCTGATCTTCATGCTGCCGGTGATCATGTACATGTTCGTGGTGGCGCTGGGCACGGACTACAACATCCTGATGATCACCCGGCTGCGGGAGGAGGCCCGCGCCGGACGCAATCCCCGCGAGGCGGCGGCCGAGGCGGTCCGGCACGCCGGGCCGACGATCGCCGCGGCCGGCCTGATCCTGGCCGGCTCGTTCGCCTCGCTGATGCTGGCCGGCCAGTCGACGCTGACCCAGATGGGCTTCGCGATCTCGGCGGGCATCGCGATCGCGGCGTTCGTGATGTCGATGTTCTTCACGCCGGCGATCACCGCGCTGGTCGGCCACGCGGCCTGGTGGCCGGGGCGCGCTGACGCGGTGCGGCCGTCGGGGGAGGCGCGGCACGGCGGCGGCGGTGGTGGCGGCGGTGGTGGTGGTCCGGAGGGGACGCAGGAGTACGGGGCCACGCAGGCTTCGGTGCGCCGGTAGGGCTCTGTCCCGCGGACCCTTCCACTATCTTCGAACACTGCTACTATCGCGATTAGGTTGGTGGCACACACCCCCCGAGTGCCGACATCAACCGATGCGAGGAGTCCCGTGGCGACCGCACGTCGCCACGGGACTCGTTTCTTTTCGCGCTGCTCCAACGGTCGCCGGTAGTAGACGGACTGTCAATAGGCGCGCGCCGGATTGCGGGGCGGTGAGTCAGGATGCTGCCGCCGAGCCGCCGAGCCGCCGAGCCGCCGAGCCGCCGAGCCGCCGAGTGTGCCGCGCTGCCGAGCTCGCGCCGCATGCCTCACTCGCCGAGCCGCGCCGCCTGCCGCGTCTGAGCGACGTGCCGTGCCGCCGCCCGTGCCGCATTCCCCGCTAGCTGCGCTGCCGAGCTCGCGCCGCATGCCTCACTCGCCGAGCCGCGCCGCCGGCCGCGTCTGACCGACTTGCCGTGCCGCCGCGCGTGCTGCATTCCCTGCTCGCTGCGCTGCCGAGCTCGCGCCGCATGCCTCGCTCGCCGAGCTGCGCCGCCTGCCGCCTCTGACCGACTTGCCGTGCCGCCGCGCGTGCTGCATTCCCTGCTCGCCGCGCTGCCGAGCTCGCGCGGCATGCCTCACTCGCCGAGCCGCGCCGCCGGCCGCGTCTGAGCGACGTGCCGTGCCCCCGCGCGTGCCGCATTCCCTGCTCGCCGCGCTGCCGAGCTCGCGCCGCGTGCCTCGCTCGCCGAGCCGCGCCGCCGGCCGCGTCTGAGCGACGTGCCGTGCCCCCGCGCGTGCCGCATTCCCCGCTAGCTGCGCCGCCATGCTCGCGCCACGCGCCTGCTCGCCGCGTCGCCGCCCCCCGCGCTCTTGCCCTGCGCCCCCTCAAGCCGACTCCCGCCGCACCACCGCCGGATCGAACAGAATCCGCTGCGCCCCCCGAGGCGCCGAGCCGTCAAGCCGCCCCAGCAGCAGCCGCCCGATCGCCTCTCCCTGCTCCAGCGGCCGGATCGAGACCGTGGTCAGCGGCGGCGTGGTCAGAGCCGCGATCTCGATGTCGTCGAAGCCCATCACCGCCACGTCCCCCGGCACGCTCAGCCCCCGTGCCTTCGCCGCGTCCAGGGCGCCGAGCGCCACCACGTCGTTGGTGCACAGCACCGCGTCGGGCGGCTGGCGCAGCGCGAGCAGCCGCTCCATCGCGCGGGCGCCGCCGTCGCGGCTGATCTCCTCGCGCACCACTAGCGGCGCCGAGCTCGGCATCCCCGCCTCGCGCAGTGCGTGCCGGTAGCCCAGGACGCGGTTGGCGGGCGCCCCGACGCGTCCGGGGCCCGTGATGAAGGCGATGCGCCGGTAGCCGCGCTCGACGAGGTACCCGGCCGCGATCTCGCCGCCCGCCACATCGTCGGAGCTGACCACGTCGATCCCCGGGCGCGCGGTCCGGCCGCCGAGCAGCACCACCGGGATCCCGACCTCGGCGGCGGGGGAGACGCGCCGGTGGTCGGTCTGGTAGCCGGCGAACGCCAGGCCGTCGACGCGGCGCGTGATCATCTGCTGCACCGCGGCGTCCTCGACCGCCGGGTCCGCGTCCGTGCTGGTCACCAGCACCTGGAGCCCCGCCGGGCCCAGCACGTTCTGCAGCCCGCGCGCGATCTGCGGGTAGAACGGGTTCGTGATGTCGGGGATCACCAGCGCCACGGTGTTCGTGCGCTGCAACCGCAGCCCGCGCGCCAGCTGGTTCGGCTCGTACCCGAGCTCTGCGATCACTCGCCGCACCTTCGCCGTGGTCGCCGCCGACACCGGCCGCTGGCCGGACAGCACGTGCGAGACCGTCGTGATACTGACCCCCGCCTGCTGGGCGACGTCGGTGATGCTGACGTGCCGCTTGCGGCCCTGCTGCGCCACTGAGCTCTCCGATCCGTCGGGGTGGTAATCGTTGACACCGGTTGGGGCCCATGACATTCTTCTGAGCCAGAATACAAAACGTTTTGCAAAGGAACACCGTGAGCGACCCCAACCGCCTCCTCGACGCCTCCGGAGCCCTCCCGCAAGCCCAACCCCCGTGGTCGTCCCGCGACAGCCTCCGCATCACCCGCGTCCGGGCCATCGTCACCGCCCCCGAGGGCCAGCCCCTGGTCGTGGTCCGGGTCGACACCTCCGAAGACGGCCTCCACGGCCTCGGCTGCGCCACCTTCACCCAGCGCTACGCGGCCGTCGCCGCCGCGGTCGACGAGCAGGTCGGCCCGCTCGCGGTCGGCCGCCACCCGGCCGACATCGAGGACATCACGAGGCTGATCCACTACTCCTCCTACTGGCGCAACGGCCCGGTGCTGAACAACGCCCTGTCCGGCCTGGACCAGGCGCTGTGGGACATCGCAGGCAAGCGCGCCGGCATGCCGGTCTACGAGCTGCTCGGCGGCCGCAGCCGCGCCGCGGTCGAGGTCTACTCGCACGCCGCCGGCGGCACGATCGAGGCGACGCTGGAGCAGGCCGAGCAGCTGATGGCCGAGGGCTACCGGAACGTGCGGCTCCAGGTCGGCGGCCCGGGCCTGGGCACGTACGGCGCCCCCGGCACCCCCGGCGGCTATCCCCGCTCACCGCATCCGGACGGCTGGGCCGTCGAGCAGTACCTGCGCGACGCCCCACGGCTGTTCGCCGCCGCCCGCGAACGGCTCGGCGACAGCGTGAACCTGATGCACGACGTCCACAGCCGCCTCACCCCGAAGCAGGCCGTGGTCCTGGCGCGCGCCCTGGAGCCCTACCGGCTCTCCTTCCTGGAAGACGTCATCGCCCCCGAGCTCTACGACCGCCTGCCCGAGGTGCGCGCCGCCTCGCCGGTGCCGATCGCAGTGGGTGAACAGCTCGGCTCGGTGCCCGACGCGGTCCGGTTGGTGCGCGACGGCGGCGTGGACCTGCTGCGGCTGCACACGTCGGCGGTCGGCGGCCTGACCCCGACCCGCAAGATCGTCGCGCTGTGCGAACTGCTCGGCGTGCGCACCGCGTTCCACTCCCCGGCGGACGTCTCGCCGGTCGGCGTCGCGGCGAACCTCGCCGTGGACATATCCACGCCCGCGTTCGGGTATCAGGAGTCGCATACGTACAACGACGCCACGCACGAGGTCTTCCCCGGCACACCGGTCGTGCGCGAGGGGCACATGTACCCCTCGGACGCGCCTGGCTGGGGCATCGAGCTCGACGAGAAGGCGGCGGCCGAGCACCCGCCGGTGAAGTTCCTGCACGAGCGGTGGTCGGCCGGCGTGCGCCGTCCCGACGGCGGGCTGGAGGCCCCGTGAGCCCTGTGAGCCCGGAGCTCCCCACGCCGCAGTTCCCCACGCCGCGCCGGGTCCTGGTGACCGGCGCCGCGGGCCTGGTCGGCCGGGTGGTGACGCGCGCCTTCGCCGAGCACGGCGCCGCCGTCACCGCGCTGGTCTACGAGGACCCCGGCGACCTGGCCGCGATCGGCGCGGACCGGGTCGCGGTCGGCGACGCCGGCGACCCGGACCTGGTGCGCGAGGCCCTGGCAGACGTGGACGCGGTGGTGCACCTGGCCGCGCTGCCGACGCCGCTGCACGGCGCCGCGCTGGAGGTGTTCGGCGGCAACACCCGCGCCACGTTCAACGTGCTCGAAGAGGCGGGCCGCTCGGGCGTCCGGCGCGCGGCGGTGGCCAGTAGCCTGTCGATCCTCGGCCTGCCCTGGGCCAGTCGGACGCTGCACCCGACGTACGTCCCGATCGATGAGGACGCGCCGTTGCAGTTGGAGGACCCGTACGGGCTGTCCAAGCAGGTGGACGAGGCGACGTCGGAGATGATGGCGCGGCGGCACGGGATGGACGTCGTCGCGCTGAGGTTCCCGTTCGTCAGCGACGACGCGCGGGCCGCCCACCGGCTGCCGCTGCTCGCCGACGACCCGGCGGTCGGGGCACCGGAGCTGTGGGCGTACCTTGACGTACGCGACGCGGCGCAGGCGGCGTGGCTGGCGATAACCGTGCCGCTGCAAGGGTTTCACACGGTGTTCGTGGCCGCGCCCGACACGATGGCGCCGTATCCGACTGCTGATTTACTCGCGGCCTACCACCCGGATGCGGAGGTGCGCGCGCCGATGCCGGGACGCGCGGCGCCGCTGGATCTGCGGGCTGCGGAGCGGCTGCTCGGGTTCGAGGCCCGGCACGTGCTGGACCTGGAGCCCCGGCCGTGGCCGCCGCCCCAGCCCACCGCGACCGCGCAGGATGTGCCAACCCCGCCGCCTTCCTAGACTGACCCCATGGCCCGGCTCAACGACGAGGTCGGCGCGCTGCTCCGCGAGTACGCCGACCTCATCCTCCTCACCGGCGGCAACGCGTTCCGGGCCCGGTCCTACGAGAAGGCCGCCCGTTCGGTCGGCGGCTATCCGGGGGACCTGGCGCACCTGGACGAGGCAGGCCTGCGCGCCATCCCCGGCGTCGGCGACTCGACCGCGGACAAGATCACCGAATACCTCGCCACGGGCCGCATCGCCGCGCTCGAAGCGCTGCGTGCCAAGATGCCGCCGGGGGTCCGCGAGGTCACCCAGATCCCCGGCGTCGGGCCCAAGACGGCCGTACTCCTCTACCGCAAGCTCGGTATCAAGTCCGTCGACGAGCTCCGCAAGGCTGTGGACGAGGGCAAGCTCAAAGGCCTGCCCGGGCTCGGCGACAAGACCGTTGAGAACATCCGGCACGGCATCGACCAGCTCAGCCTGACCTCCGGGCGGACCCTGCTGAACACCGCCCTGGACCTGGCCGAGGACCTGGTCGCCGAGATCGGGGCGGTCCCGGGCTGCAAGAAGTGCGACTACGCCGGGTCCCTGCGCCGTATGCGGGAGACCGTCGGCGACATCGACATCCTCGCCACGGCGACCGACTCCGCGCCGCTGATGGCCGCGCTGCTCAGTCGTCCCGAGGTCGCCGACGTCATCGGCAGCGGCACGACCAAGACCTCGATCCGCACCGACAGGGGCCTGCAGGTGGACCTGCGAGTCGTCCCGCCGGCCGACTGGGGTGCCGCCCTGATCTACTTCACCGGCTCCCGCGCCCACAACATCAAGCTCCGCGGCCGGGCCGTCAAGCAGGGCCTGAAGCTCTCCGAGTACGGGCTCTTCGACGTCGAGTCCGGCAAGAAGCTCGCTTCCCGCACCGAGAAGGAGGTCTACGCCGCGCTGGACCTCCCGTGGATCCCGCCGACCCTGCGCGAGGACCGCGGCGAGATCGAAGCCGCCCTGGCCGGCGACCTCCCGGACCTGGTCCAGCTGAAGGACCTGCGCGGCGACCTGCACACGCACACCGACCTCACCGACGGCCTGGCGTCGCTGGAGACGATGCTGGAGACGGCGGCGGACCTCGGATACGCCTACTACGCCGTCACCGACCACGCGCCGAACCTCGTGATGCAGCGCATGACCGACGACAAGATGCTGGCCCAGCGCGACCGCGTCCGAGAACTGGACCGCACCTACCGCGGCATGCGCCTGCTCCACGGCACCGAACTCAACATCGACGCCGCCGGCGACGTGGACTGGCCCGCGGAGTTCCTGGCCGGCTTCGACATCTGCGTGGCCTCCATCCACTCCTCCTTCGGCCTGGACCGCGCCGCCCAGACCAAACGCCTGATCCGAGCATGCGAGAACCCCTACGTAAACATCATCGGCCACCTCACCACCCGCCTCCTCGACCGCCGCGCCCCCATCGACGTCGACCTCGACGCCGTCTTCGCCGCAGCCGCCCGCACCGGCACCGCCCTGGAGATCAACGCCTCACCGCAACGCCTCGACCTGAACGACGAGCAGGTCATGGCCGCGAAGAAGCACGGCGTGAAGTTCGCGATCGACAGCGACGCGCACTCCACCCCGGCCCTGGAGAACCAGCGCTTCGGCATCGCCATGGCGCAGCGCGGCTGGCTCACGAAGGACGACGTCATCAACACCTGGAGCCTGACGCGGCTTCGCAGCTTCCTGCGAAAGCCCGAGGTCCGGTAGCCGCTGATCCGCTGCCGGGCGCCGCGAAGTCTCATGCCCCCACTGCCGCGGCCAGGTCGGCGACGATCTCGCTGGCCGCCACCGCGTCGAGCACGCCGAGCTTCAGCGCCTGGTCGCGCTTGCCGTGCCGGCCGTTGGCGTCGGTGGCGCTGATCCAGACGTCCGCGATCGTCTGCTCCGGGGTGTCGGCGAGGCGGCCCTCGCGGTAGCCGGGGCTGACGCGCACGATCAGGATCCTGCGATCGGCCAGCCGGCGCCCCGTCGCCACGGTGCGTCCGGCGTCCCACAGCGCGGCCGAGCCCCAGCCGGGGCTGCGATGTAGCGTCAGCAGGCGGTCGGTCGGCAGCTGCGCGCCGCAGAAGCGGTCCAGGCGGGTCGCCTCGCGCTCGGCCGGCGTCAGGGTGAACACCGGGCGGCCGACCTGCGGGAAGGGCTGGATGATCTCGTAGTCGTGGCAGATCTCGGCCCAGCGCGCCAGGTCGCTGCCGAGGTCCACGGGGTGCACCAGGCCGATGGTGCTCGGGGCGGTGCCCGCGCCGAACACGAACCGCTCGTCGGCGACGTCCGCGAGCGTCCCGTCCTCCGCGATCCGGAACGTCGCACCCAGCGTCCCCGCCCCGTCGAACTCGCCCCACACCAGCCGCCGCCCCAGCAGCCGCATCAGAGGATGCTCGACGAACACGGCCCGGAACTCCGCACCCGACCAGCGCCGACCGGTCACCATCGCCCGCTCCAGCCGAGCCGCCTGCCGCACCGCGAGCGTCTTCGCGTCCTTCCGCAGCTCACTGAAACGCTGTTGCGCCTCGGCCGCGAGCTCGGCGTCGTCCTTCGCGGTCGGCTTCGGCAGCGACCGACGACGCTTGCCGACAGCATCGATGACATACGGCTGCACGAACTCGTCGAACCCGACGTTGAACTGGCGCGCGCCGTAGTCCAGCCGCACCGTCCCCTCCACTCCGGCGCCCAGATCCAGCACCAGCTGATCCTCCAACTGGTCCGCGCTCAGCCCCCGCGCCGCCGCCACCTTCGCGATCCGCTTGGCGGCCTCGGTGCGCAGCGCGGCGAACTGCGACCGCTGCGATATGTCGTAGACCTCGCGCAGCCCCTCCTCCCCGCCGACGGCGATCAGCACGTCCAGCCCGCCGGCCGCCCGCGCCGACCCGCCCTCGCCGGGCCAGGCCCGCACCAGCGGGGCCAGCCGTCGGACGGTCTCCTCGTTCCCGAACCACAGCAGCGAGTCGAACGCCCAGCCCAGCTTCTTGGTCGGATACCCGGCCCCGGCCCAGTTCTCGAACAGCCCCCACGCGAACTCGGCCAGCGAATCGCGATCACAGACTTCTGCGACGATCTCGATCCCGCCGTAAGGCGCCGCCTCCCGGCGCGAGGAGATGGTCAGCATCTGCACCACCACGCGTACGGCGGATATCGGCAGCGCCGCCTCCCGGCCGGCCAGCAGGATCCCCGGCAGCGAAGCCGGATCGGCCCACAACGGCACCGCCGGCATCGATTTCGGGAAGACGTCCAGCCCCCGCCGGTCCAGCACGGCCCGCGTCGCGGCCGCCGCCTCCGCCCCGGACTCGGCGGCCAGCGCGACGACGTCGGCCAGCCGGTGCCGGGCCACGAACCGCACCGCGGCCTCGGCCGACCTGCGCTCGGGGCCGGCCGTGCCGAGCGCGCTGGGCAACAGGTGCCGCACCGCCTGCTCCGGATAGCGCCGGAAGAAGACGTCAGCGGCCTCCGAATACGGCTCGTACTCCGAGTTCAACCAGTCCGCCAAGGTCAGCACGATCGTGCTCTGATCCTTCGGGTCCGCTGTCGAAGGATCCGGCTCGGGGATCGAGGTCCGTCCCGCGCTCTGGCGCGAGGGCCAGCAGAAGTACGGCGCCGGAATCGGCAGGCCCTTGAGCGGGACCGGTTTGCCCGCCTCGCGATCCGTCCACGGAGGTACGACCAGAACCCGGGGGAGTTCGGCCTCGGTGGCAGCCCCGGAACCACCGCCTGTACCAGCTGTACCGAGCAACGCCTCCACCCGCTGCCGTGCGACGTCCGAAAGCCTTCCCAGCTCCGAACGCGCACGCTCAGGATCAGCCGCGACATGTAACCGCAGCACGTAATCCACCTGCGTCGCCGGCTCCGCCTCGGCCAACCACCGCAGCACCCGGCGCGGGAACCGCTTGGCCGCGTCCAGCAACGCGGCCTGCGCGTCCTTCGGCCCCAACTCCCCGATCAGGGTGTTGACGGCCAACTCGCTCGGCAGCTTCGGCAGCAGATTGAGCGCGTGCCACCGGCTCTTCTCCAGACACCCGATCAAGAACTCGTCCGCCCCGGCGTCGATCGTGGCCAGGAACGTCCCCTCCGCGCGCCGGTCGTCGTTGACCCACATCCAGTCCCGGATCCGCCGGCCCAACTCCCGCGCCTGCTCCCGCGAAGTCGACGCGAGCATCAGGAGCCTGGCGGTGTAGTTGTCGTGGTCGCTCTCCGCGGAGTAGTCCGCGATGTCCGCCGAGCACCACTCCGGCCGGTCGAGCGCCAGCACCGCCATGGCCGCGCGGGCCGCCGGCACCGGGAACTCGTCGCGCATCTTCTCCGCCGTCGCGATGGCCTCGGCGTACTCCTCGTCCGACGCCGAGCGCACCAGATCGAGCAGCCGCAGCATCAAAGGCCAGCGACGGTCGGCGAGCTTGCTGTCGTAGACGGTGCCGCGGCCCCAGCTGTAGCCGGTGAAGTTCACGTCCTCGGCGCTGGTCTCGGCGAACGCGCGCACCGCCGCGGCCGGCCCCTGCTTCGCCACGACGAGGTCGATGCTGCGCCACGTCGCATGCCCCTGCGGGTCCGTCCCGGAGGCGCCCGTCGAGACCGTCTCGACGTCCACCCGGTCGCAGCGCTCCCGCCGGATGACTCCGTGCTGGAACTTCCGCGGCAGTTCGAACCGGTCCTCGGGATCCACGCTCATGCCCAGAGCGTAGCCAGTACGAAGCGCTCCGGAGCAGGGCTTGTCCGCACTCCAGAGGCCTGACAACCGCTGAGCGGCAACGGTGCTGACCGCGGTCGGCACCGTTGCCGCTCGCTGGTTGTTAACTGCTACAGGCCTGACCGTTGAGACTGAACGACGCCGGCGCCGCGGCGTTCCCGGTGTGGGTGGCCTGGAACCCGATGCTCACCGAGCCGCCCGGCGCGATCGCCCCGTCGTAGCTCGCGTTCGTGGCCGTCACCTGGCCGGAGGACGGGCTGTAGGTGGCGTTCCAGCCGTTGGTGATGGTCTGGCCCGGCGCCAGCGTGAACACCAGGCGCCAGCCGTTGACCGCCGCCGATCCGGTGTCGCTGATCGTGATGTTCTCCGTCAGCCCGGTGTTCCAGGCGTCTACCGTGTCGCTCACCTTGCACGCCGCACCGCCACCGCCGCCGCCCGACGACGAGCTCGACGACGTCGGCGTGCTCGGACTCGACGAGCTCGACCCGCCCGAACCGCCGAGCGCGTTGACCGACGCGGTGTAGGCCGGCTTCGGCTGGTAGTTCTGGTCGTACATGGTCGCCGCGCCGTAGCCGGAGAAGGCGCCCGGGATCCACGAGTCCGCGTCGCCCACGCCCCACTGCGAGACGCCGACGCACCGCGTGACCGCCAGGCAGTCCGAGACCACCGTCGAGTAGTCGGTGGCCTGCTGTTGGAGGTTCGCCGAGCTGGCCGGGAGCTGGATGCGGTCGTCGAGCTCGGTCACCGCCACGTCCAGGCCGAGCGCCGCGAAGCGTTGCATGTTCGCCAGCATGGTGGACGGGACCTGGCCCAGGATGAAGTGGCTCTCCAGGCCGACCCCGCCGATCGGCACGCCCTGCGCCAGCAGCGATTGCACCAGCGAGTACATGCCGTTGCTCTTGGCGTTCTCGCCCTCGATGTTGTAGTCGTTCAGGTAGAGCTTTGCGTTCGGGTCGGCGGCGTGCGCCGTACGTATCGCGTCGGCGATGTAGCCGGTGCCCATGGCGTTGTAGAACGCGTCCTGGCGCAGCGTGCCGTCCTCGTTGAAGGGCTCGTTGACGACGTCCCAGGAGTACACCTCGCCCTTGTAGTGCGTGGCCTCGGTGGTGACGTGGGTCTCCATCGCCGCCTGCACCTGGTTCGACGGCAGGCTCGACACCCACCCGGGCAGCTGGCTGTGCCACACCAGGTTGTGCCCGCGCACGCGCATCGAGTGCGCCTGCGCGAAGGCGACCAGGGCGTCGCCGGGGCCGAAGTTGAAGCTCCCGTTCGAGGGTTCGGTGGTGTCCCACTTCATCTCGTTGCCCGGCGTCATCATGTCGAACTGCGACGTCGCGACCCCGACCAGCGTGGAGTTGGACAGGTTCGACTGCACCAGCGCGGTGCCGAAGTACTTGCCCTTGCCCTCGGCGAGCTGCTTCAGCGAGGTGTCCGCGGCCGCCGGTCTGACCAGGGCCAGGCTGCCGGCCAGCGCGGCGCTGGCCACGACCGCCAGCGCGGCGGCCAGTCTGCGGTTGTGCATGGGTGGTGCTCCTTCCGTCGGAGGACTACCGGTCCGCCTGCGAGCGCGGGTGCTCACCTTGATCCACTTCTGGACAAAGCCTTGGCAACGCGAGAGCCACCAGATCCGCGCCGGGGGCGGGCGGGTCAGAGTCTGCGCTCGCCGAAACATCGTGTCAATCGTTATCGATATCGTTTTCGGCGGGCAGTATCCTGGGCCGCGTGCAGACCGATCCCGTTCCTTCGCGCGTGACCATCCGCGACGTCGCCCGGCTGGCCGGCGTCTCGGTCGCCACGGTCTCCAAGGTGCTCAACGACCGCTACGGCGTGTCCGCGGACACCACGGCCCGTGTCAAGGCCGTGATAGAAGAGCTCGGATACGAGGCGAGCCTGGTGGCGCAGAGCCTGCGCAACCACCAGACGAACGTCATCGGGATCCTGGTGGCCGACCTTGAACCTTTCAGCGCCGAGTTGCTCAAGGGCGCCGGCGACGCGATCCGCGGATCGGGCTTCGAGCTCGTGGTCTACTCGGCCGGCGGCCGCGCCCGCGACCAGGTGGGCTGGGAGCGCCGCTACCTGTCGCGGCTGTCCGGGACACTGGTGGACGGCGCCGTCCTGGTCACCCCGACCGTGGTGGACCTGCAATACGGCGCCCCGGTGGTCGCGGTCGACCCGCACACCGGCCCCGGCGGCCGCCCGACCGTCGACTCGGACAACCTGCGCGGCGCGCACGCGGCCACCGAGCACCTGCTGGCCCTGGGCCACCGCCGGATCGCGATGCTCACCGGAAGGCCGGACCTGCTGTCCGCGCAGCTACGCGAGCAGGGCTTCCGCCAGGCGATGGCCGCCGCCGGCGTCGCAGTGGACGAAGACCTCCTCCGGCTCGGCTCCTACGACCCGGACACCGCCGCCGAGCAGGCCGCACGCCTGCTGGCCGCCCCCGACCGGCCCACCGCGGTGTTCGCGGCCAACGACCTCTCGGCGATCGCGACGATCGAGGTGGCGCACCGGATGGGCCTGCGCGTCCCGGAGGACCTGTCGGTGGTGGGCTTCGACGACATCCCCGAGGCCACGCGCTGCACCCCGATGCTGACCACGGTCGAGCAGCCGATCCGCGAGATGGGCCGGCGCGCGGTCGAGCTGCTGATCGGACTGATCCGCGGCGAGGCGGAGCCGGACACCACGCACATCATGCTGCCGACCCGGCTGGTGGTCAGGGCTTCGACGGCGGGGCCGGCGACGGCGGAGGGCTGATCGCGGCGGGCCGTGGCGGCCCGGCTGCCGACATCCCAGCTCCAGCACCGGTTCACGCGCCAGGTCTAGGTCGAGTTCCAGCGACAGCTCCCGCACCGGCACCAGTTCACGCGCCAGCTCCAGCTCCAGCACCGGTTCACGCGCCAGCTCTAGGTCGAGTTCCCGCGCCAGCTCCAGCGCCAGTGCCCGTGCAAGTTCCCGCGCCAGCGCCAGCGCCAGCACCGGCGCCCGCGCCAGCGCCAGCACCCGCGCCAGCTCCAGCACCAGCACCAGCACCGGTTCACGGGCCAGCTCCCGCTCCCGCGCCAGCTCCAGCACCAGCACCAGCACCAGCACCGGTTCACGGGCCAGCTCCCGCTCCCGCGCCAGCACCGGTTCACGCGCCAGCGCCAGCACCAGCACCCGCGCGGCCGTGCCGGTGGTGCTCACACGTGCCCGAAGCGCACGCCCGGCGCCGAAAGAGCGCTGTTTCCTGAGGTCGCGCTGCCGTACCCGCGCCGGCCGCGCACGCGCGCCTCGATTTGATAACCCTTTTAATAACGGTTTCGCTAAGGGGTTTACGAACCCGACACGTCTGCGTAATCTCAAGCCTCACCGAGCCCCCGGCGGGCCCGGCGACCCACCACTTGCGAACCGCGAGGAGCCCCCGAGATGCGACCCCGCCTGTCCGGCGACCTGCGCCGTGCGAACCGCGTGGAAGTGATGCGGAGCTTTTACGGCGGCCGCACGCTGACCCGCGGCGACGTCGCGGCGCAGCTCGGGGTGTCCGTCGCCACGGCCGGGACGATCATCGGTGAGCTGACGGCGGCCGGCCTGCTGGCCGAGACGCAGAGCACGCGCTCCGGCGGCGGCCGTCCGGCCAGCCAGCTGACGATGCGGGCCGGTGCGCCCTACCTGGTCGGCGTGGACCTCGCCGAGACGCATGTCATCGCCGAGATCTTCGACCAGGCGATGACGCGGATCGGGCACTTCCAGATGCCGGTGGCGCCGACCGACGACGACCCCGACTCGGTGGTCGGGCACGTCGTGGACAGCATCCAGGGCGTGATCGCCGGGCTGGCCGGGGTCAGCGCGGCCGACGTCGCCGGGGTCGGGGTGAGCCTGCCCGGCCAGGTGGACCGCGAGGGCGGGGTCTCGGTGCACGCGCCGAACTGGGGCTGGCACGGCGTGCCGTTCACCTCCCTGTTCACCAAGCGCTGCGACCTGCCGGTGCTGCTGGACAACCCGCTGAAGGCGATAACGCTGGCCGAGATGATGTTCGGCGAGGCCGGCGACCACGACGACAGCGTGGTGGTCAACCTCGGCACCGGCGTCGGGCTCGGCGTCGTCGCCGAGGGCCGACTGCTGCGCGGCCGCACCAACAGCGCGGGGGAGTGGGGCCACACGGTGCTCGTCGCCGACGGCCTGCCGTGCCACTGCGGCAGCCGCGGCTGCGTCGAGGCCTACGTCGGCGCCGCCGCGCTGCTCGACCTGCTGACCGAGGTCGATCCCGACAGCCCGCTGCTGGTCCCCGGCGACCAGGCCGCGACCGTGGCCAAGCTGGCCGAGGCGGCCCGCCGCGCCGATCCGGTCGCGGTGGCCACGCTGGAGCGGTTCGCCCGGCCGCTGGGGATGGCCCTGGCCAACGCCGTCAACATGCTGAACCCGGAGCTGCTGGTGGTCGGCGGCTGGGTCAGCGCCGCCTTCGGCGAGCCGCTGCTGGCCGCGGTCGAGCCGGTGGTCAAGGAGTTCTCCCTGACCGTCCCCTACGACGCGGTCACCCTGGCCGCCTCCCGCATCGCCGACAACCCGGTGTCCCTGGGCATGGCGGTGCTGGCCTTCGAGACGTTCGTCCTGCCCTAGTGCCCGCGGTCCCCCCGAGTACCGCAGATCCGAAGCGAAGCAAGGAGCGAAGACAGACCATGACGTCCCCACCCCTGGACCTCGCCCGCCGCCCGGCCCCGCGCCGCGCCGCGGGACGGCGGCGGTCCCTGGCCGGCTGGAAGTTCGTCAGCCCCTTCATGGCCCTGTTCGCGCTGGTCTTCCTCGCCCCGATCGGCTACTCGATCTACCTGAGCCTGTACAAGACCAAGCTGATCGGCGGCACACAGTTCGTCGGCCTGCAGAACTACAGCGACGCGATCCACGACTCGCAGTTCTGGACGTCCTTCGCCCGGGTCGCGCTGTTCCTGGTGGTCCAGGTCCCGATCATGCTCGGCCTGGCCCTGCTGCTGGCGCTGGCCATCGACAGCGGCCGGCTCTACGGCGCGGCGTTCTTCCGGATCTCGGTGTTCCTTCCCTACGCGGTCCCCGCCGTCGTCGCCACGCTCATGTGGAGCTTCATGTACGGGACCCAGTTCGGCCTGGTCCGCGACATCGACAAGCACTTCGGCGTCACGCTGCCCGATCCGCTCTCGCCGCACCTGATCCTGGCCTCCATCGGCAACATCGTGACCTGGGAGTGGGTCGGCTACAACATGCTGATCATCTACTCCGCGCTGCGGGTGGTGAACCCCTCGCTGTACGAGGCGGCGGCGATCGAGGGCGCCGGCCAGTTCCGCATCATCTGGTCGATCAAGCTCCCGGCGCTGCGTCCGGCCCTGGTCATCGCGACGATCTTCTCGATCATCGGCAGCTTCCAGCTGTTCAGCGAGCCCAGCATCCTCAAGCACCTGGCGCCGAACGCGATCACCACGTACTACACGCCGAACTACTACGCCTACTCGCTGTCCTTCGACGGCCAGCAGTTCAACTACTCCGCGACCGTCGCCATCGTCATGGGCGTGGCCACGATGATCGTCGCCTACGCCGTCCAGCTGCGCGGCATGCGAAAGGCGGGCTGAGCCGATGACCACGGAGCCTTTGGAAACGGTGCAGACGGCTAACCGGGGACGTCCCCGTAACGCCACCCCGCCGATCCGGGCCAAGGCCCGGCGCGTGTCGCAGCGACCGCGCAAGAGCGTGACGCTGACCGTGCTGTGCGCGGTGATGGCGGTCTACACGCTGCTGCCGCTGGCCTGGCTGGCGATCAACGCGACCAAGACCCAGCAGAACCTGTTCAACTCCTTCGGGCTGTGGTTCAAGGGATTCGGGTTCTTCTCCAACGTCGGCAGCACCTTCAGCTACCAGCACGACATCTTCGGCCGCTGGCTGCTCAACACCCTGCTGTACGTCGTCGTCGGCGCCGGCGGCGCCACCGTCCTGGCCACGCTGGCCGGCTACGGCCTGGCCAAGTTCGACTTCGTGGGCAAGAAGGCTGTCTTCGCCATCGTGATCGGCGCGGTCGCCGTCCCCGCCACGGCGCTGGCCGTCCCGACGTTCCTGATGTTCTCCAAGATGGGGCTCACCGACACCCCGTGGGCGATCATCATCCCCTCGCTGATCTCGCCGTTCGGTCTGTACCTGATGTGGACCTTCAGTGCCGAGGCGGTCCCGGCCGAGATCATGGAGTCGGCCCGGATGGACGGCGCGGGGGAGTTCCGCACCTTCTTCTCCGTGAGCCTGCCGCTGCTGGGCCCCGGCATCGTCACGGTGCTGCTGTTCAACGTGGTCACGACCTGGAACAACTACTTCCTGCCGCTGATCATGCTGAAGGACCAGAACTGGTACCCCCTGACGCTGGGCCTGAGCACCTGGAACGACCAGGCCCACACGGCCGGCGGCGACGTGGTCTTCAACCTCGTCATCACCGGCTCGGTGATCACGATCATCCCGCTGATCGCGGCGTTCCTGCTGCTCCAGCGGTACTGGCAGTCGGGCCTGAGCGCCGGAAGCGTGAAAGGTTGACGGCGCCCCGGCCCGACCGCGGAACCCTCCGATGCAAGAGAAGGGAACAGCAATGACCATAACCCGTCGTCGCGGCGTCCTGCTGGGCGCGACCGCACTGGCCGTGGCGCTCGCGGCCACCGCCTGCGGCAGCTCCTCCAGCAGCGGAGGCAGCAAGGGCTCCGGCGGCTCGTCGCAGTCCGCCACGGTCACCGACGCCGACCTGCAGGCGGCGCTGACCGCCGGCGGGAACCTGACCGTCTGGGCCTGGGAGCCGACCCTGAAGAAGGTGGTCGCCGACTTCCAGACCAAGTACCCGAACGTGCACGTCAACCTGGTCAACGCCGGCACCGGCAACGACGAGTACAAGGCGCTGCAGAACGCGGTCCAGGCCGGCAAGGGCGTCCCGGACGTCGCGCACATCGAGTACTACGCGCTGCCGCAGTTCGAGCTGACCAAGTCGGTGGCGAACCTGGACCAGTTCGGCGCCGCGGCGCTGAACGGCACCTTCACCCCCGGCCCGTGGAACGCGGTCCAATCCGCTGGCGGCGTCTACGGCCTGCCGATGGACTCCGGCCCGATGGCGCTGTTCTACAACAAGACGGTCTTCGACAAGAACGGCATCACCACGCCCCCGGCCACGTGGGACGAGTACATCGCCGACGCGAAGAAGATCCACGCCGCCGACCCGACCGCCTACATCACCAACGACACCGGCGACGCGGGCTTCACCACCAGCATGATCTGGCAGGCCGGCGGCAAGCCGTACACGGTCGACGGCACCAACGTCGGCGTCAACTTCGCCACCGACCCCGGCACCCAGAAGTTCACCGCCGCCTGGCAGCAGCTCATCGACGGGCACGACCTGGCGCCGATCAGCTCCTGGAGCGACGCCTGGTACCAGGGCATGAACACCGGCAAGATCGCCTCCCTGACCATCGGCGCCTGGATGCCCGCCTCGCTGGAGTCCGGTGTGAAGAACGGGTCCGGCCAGTGGCGGGTCGCGCCGATGCCGCAGTGGACGGCCGGCGGCAAGGTCACCTCGGAGAACGGCGGCAGCTCGCTGGCCGTGATGAAGGCCAGCACCAACCAGAAGCTGGCCTACGCCTTCCTGAAGTACGCCACCGTCGACGAGGGCGCGCAGAGTCGCGTGGACAACGGCGCCTTCCCGGCCACGGTGAAGCAGCTGAACTCGCCGGACTTCCTGAACAAGTCGGACGCCTACTTCGGCGACCAGAAGATCAACCAGGTGCTCGCGCAGAGCGCGTCCGAGGTCGCGCCGGGCTGGACGTACCTGCCGTTCCAGGTCTACGCCAACAGCGTCTTCAACGACACCGCCGGCAAGGCCTACATCGGCGGCTCGTCGCTGGCCGACGGGCTCAAGGCCTGGCAGGACGCCTCGACCAAGTACGCCAAGGACCAGGGCTTCACCGTCAAGTAGCGGCGCGGCGCCAGAGGAGTCCGACTCACGCGGGGCCGGTGCGGCCGGGGCTGATCCATCGCGATCGATGGGCGCCCGGCCGCACCCTGGAGCTTGCCGTGACGTAGCACAGGGAGCAACACGAACGTGGCAGTACTCGACATCACCGACGACGGCTTCGTCCTCGACGGTCGGCCGTTCCGGATCGTGTCCGGCGGCCTGCACTACTTCCGAGTCCATCCGGCGCAGTGGTCCGACCGGCTGCGCAAGGCCCGCCTGATGGGCCTGAACACCATCGACACCTACGTGCCGTGGAACCTGCACGAGCGCCGGCCCGGCGAGTTCGACTTCGACGGGATCCTGGACCTGGCGGCGTTCCTGGACCTCGCCGCAGCCGAGGGGCTGCACGTGCTGCTGCGGCCCGGGCCGTACATCTGCGGCGAGTGGGAGGGCGGCGGGCTGCCGTCGTGGCTGCTCGCCGACCCGGACCTGGTACTGCGCAGCACGGATCCGGCGTTCCTGGGGGCGGTCGAGGGCTACCTCGACGCGCTGATGCCGATCGTGCTGCCGCGCCTGGGGACGGCCGGCGGGCCGGTCATCGCGGTGCAGGTGGAGAACGAGTACGGGGCGTATGGATCCGACACCGCCTATATGGAGCGGCTGTACGAGGCGCTGACGTCGCGGGGGATCGACGTGCCCTTGTTCACCTCGGACCAGCCCGGCGACCTGGCCGCGGGCGCGCTGCCCGGCGTCCTGGCCACGGCGAACTTCGGCGGCAAGGTGACGGCTTCGCTGGCGGCGCTGCGCGCGCAGCAGCCGACGGGGCCGCTGATGTGCGCGGAGTTCTGGAACGGGTGGTTCGACCACTGGGGCGGCGTGCACGCGCAGCGCTCGGCGGACGACGCCGGAGCCGCGCTGGACGAGATGCTCCAGGCCGGGGCGTCGGTGAACTTCTACATGTTCCACGGCGGGACCAACTTCGGGTTCCTGAACGGGGCCAACGACAAGGGCACGTACCGCGCGACGGTCACGTCCTACGACTACGACTCGCCGCTGAACGAGGCCGGGGACCCGACGGAGAAGTTCCGCCGGTTCCGGTCCATTATCGGTAAATACGAGGCGGTCCCGGACGAGGAGATCCCCGCGCCGGGGGAGAAGCTGCCGCCGGTCTCGGTCGAGCTGACCCGGCGCGCGCCGCTGTTCACCGACGCCGCGCTGTCCGCTCTGGGCACGGCACAGGCCTCCGACGCGCCGCTGACGATGGAGCAGCTGGGGCAGGACTTCGGGTTCGTGCTGTACGAGGCACGGCTGCCGGCCTCGGCCGCGGGCCCCGCGACGCTGGCCTTCGACCAGATCGGCGACCGCGCGCAGGTGTTCGTCGACGGCCAGCCGGTCGGCGTGCTGGAACGGGAGCGGCACGAGCACGTGGTGTCGTTCACGGTGCCGCAGGGCGGGGCGCGGCTGCGGGTGCTGGTCGAGAACCAGGGGCGGGTGAACTACGGCGCGAAGCTGGCCGACCGCAAGGGCCTGATCGGCGGCGTGTACCTGAACGACGCACCGCTGACCGCCTGGACCTCGCGGCCCCTGACCCTCGACGACCTGTCAGGCCTGCACTTCGCCGAAGCCGAGGGAGCGGTGGTAGGACCCTGCTTCCACCGCGGCGAGTTCCACGTCGTACAGCCCGCGGACACCTACCTGCACCTGAACGGCTGGACCAAGGGCGTGGCCTGGGTCAACGGCTTCAACCTCGGCCGCTACTGGTCGCGCGGCCCGCAGGGCTCGCTGTACGTGCCGGGCCCGGTGCTGCGTGCCGGGGCGAACGAGGTCGTGGTGCTGGAGCTGCACGGCGCGCGGGTCACGGAGGTCGAGCTGCGGTCGGTGCCCGTGCTGGGGCCGACCGAACTGTGAGGGCGGCCGTTGCGTTGTGAGTGCGGCCGAGCTTTGAGGTCGGCTGTGCTGGGAGACCGGCTGTGCTGTGAGACCGGTGGGGCCGCCGCCTGTGAGGGAGCGGCGGCCTCGCCATTTCTGTTGCTGGCGCGATCCGCACCTTGGCTGCTCGGAGCTTGACTCGGCCGCCGCGCCCGAGCCCGAGCCCGAGCCTGACCCCGCGCCTGCGCTTGAGCCCGCGCCCGCGCCGCCTCACCCCGCCTTCAGCGCCGCCAGCCGCTTCGCGACCTCCGCCTTGTCGGCCAGGTCCTCCAGGTCGTTGAACTGCGAGTCCAGGCTCGAAGCCGCCAGCTCCTGCTGCCCCTTCACCTTCGCCTCCTCGCGGCGGACCTTCTCCTCGAAGCGGCTGACCTCGCTCGACGGGTCCATGATGTCGATGCTCTTCAGCGCGTCGTTGACGTGCGACTGGGCCTGGGCCGATTTGGCGCGCGCGACCAGCTCGTCGCGCTTGGTGCGGAGCTGGTTCAGCTTTTCCTTCATGGTGTTCAGGCCGGTCTTCAGCTGGTCGACCACTTCCTGCTGGCCCTTGATGGTCGGCGCGGCGGCCGCGGTCTGGCGTTCGGCGGCGAGCTGGCGTTCCAGGGCGACCTTGGCGAGGTTGTCGAAGCGGTCGGCCTCGGCGCTGTCGCCGGTGGTGCGCAGGGCGTCGGCGCGTTGGCTCGCGGCCAGGGCCTTGTCGCCCCACTCCTTGGCGGACTTCACGTCCTCGGCGTTGTCCGCCTCCATGAGCCGCAGGTTGCCGATCGTGGTGGCGATCGCCTCCTCGGCCTCGGAGATGTTGTTCGTGTAGTCGCGGATCAGCTGGTCCAGCATCTTCTGCGGGTCCTCGGCCGAGTCCAGCAGGGCGTTGATGTTGGCCTTCGCCAGCTGCTTCACGCGGCCCAGGATGGTCTGCTTGGTCATCGTCGTGCCCTTTCGTCGTCGGTCGAACGTTGGTGGTTGAACGTTGGTGGTCGAACGTTGGTGGTTGAACGTCGTCGGTCGAACTCAGAACCTGCCGCCGCCTCCGAGGCGCCCCCGCGTGCCGCCGCCCCCGAAGCTGCCGGGGCCGGCACCGCCGAAGCCGCCACCCCCACCGCCGCCGAAGCCGCCGCCACCACGCCCGCTGCGACCGCCCCGCGCACCGCCGAGCAGGTCGCCGAGGATGATCCCGCCCAGCACGGCGCCGCCCATCGACCCCGACTGGCCGCCGTAAGGCGAGCGGTACCGGTCGGCGTCGCTCTGAGCCGAGGCCATCGCCTGCCGAGCGCGGCCGTCGGCCTGCTGCGCCAACGCCAGCGCCTGCGACGGATCGCTGCCCGCAGCCGCCGCCGACTGCTGCAACAGCCGCTTGGCCTCGGCCAGCCGGGTCCGAGCCTGGCTCCCGACAGCACCGCGCCGCGTGGCGATGAAGTCCTCCGCGGCGGCGATCTCGCTCCGCGCCGTCAACGTCGCCTGCTCCAGCAGGCTGCGCGCCCGCCGATCGTTCTGCTCCCGTTCTCGCACCGCGTCCAGCGCCTCGTCGAGCAGCGCGTCGGCCTCCTCGGCACGTCGCAACGCGTCGATCGGGTCGTATCGCCCGGCCATCTCCTGCCGCAGCGTCGTCAGCACCTGACGCGCACGTGCCGCGCGTCCGGCCAAGTCGGCCGATGACGCCGACGCCGACGCCGACGCAGCACCCTGCGACGTGCTCAAGCCGTGCGCGTCGGCCAGGTCGGAGTCCATCTCGGCCAGCGCTGCGGGGAGCTTGGCGGCTGCCGTGTCCAGCTCGGCCGAGCGCCGGTCGATCGCGTCCAGTAGTAGCTCGGCTTGCTCGACGCCGGCTTCGGCACCCCGGATGAGTACGGCTGCGCGCCGCCGGTCGTTGCCGTCCAGGGCGGTCCGAGCGGCGGAGAGGCTTTCGTTTGCGAACGCCAACCGGTCGGCGATCTGTTGCGGATGTCCGACGACGGGAGCGGTGGCCGAATCGGCATAAGTGGTACGTAGCTGCTGTAGATGCGTTGTCGCGGCGGAGACGCGCGCGGTCTGCGCCGAGGCGGCCTCGGTCGCGGCGGAGAGCGCGGATGGAGCGTGTTCGACCAGGGCACGCAGCCGATCGAAGGACTTGGCCTCGGCGTCCAGCCGGGTATTGGCACGCCGACAGCGCTCGATGATCTCGGCGAGCATGCGACGCTGCGTCGGTTCGTCCTCCGGGATCTCGTCGTCCAGCGCTTGGCGTACCCGGAACGCCGCCATCAACTCGGCCTTCGCCTCGGCTAATGCCTCCGCGAACGGAGCTGCCGCCTCGTCCCCGAATTCGGCACTGGCGAAGCTGAGTTCCTCCTCGCTCGTACGTACCGCGTCGTCGGTGGCGACTAGGGCGTGCTTGGCCGATGCGTCCAGCTCCTTGAGCGGAACCGGGCCGCCGGGTCCGCCCGGTCCGCCTGCCGCTGTCGGTCGTCGGCGTGAGCGTGAGTACGCGTAGGCACCCACACCGACGGCACCCACGACCACCACCGTCCCCGCGATCCAGCCGGCATCCGAGGAGGACGAGGACGACGACGCCCCAGGATCCGGATGGCCAGGCGTGATGGCCACGGCTGGCACCGGCTGGCCGACCACCACGGCGTTGATGCCGTCAGCTGCGCCGATCGCCGCACCGGCCCAGTCGTTCTGGCGCAGTGCGGGCTCGATCGCGGACGTGGCGACCGAGGCCAGCTGCGCGGGCGTCACGCCGGAGTCGGTGTCCGTCGAGTAGCCGTACTGACGCGCGTGCGTCGCGACGGCCAAGAGCACGTCGTGCAGGCCGAGGCCGTTCTTGGTTGCGGTCTCGTTGGCCCAGTCCGCCGGGGCCTTTCCCGAGAAGTCGCGGACATACGCGACGAAGAGCTGGATTCCGCGCTGCGAGTCGAGCTGGTTCAGGGCCGTCGCGACTTGATCACGACGGTCGCTGAGCGCGCCGACCTTGTCGGTGATCTGACCGGTTCGGTCGAGCTGGATCGGGGCGTCGGCGCTGATCGTCGCAATCGCGGCGTGCGCCGTCGCTTGCGGCACGTTCCACCCGAACGAACCGCCAATCAGCAGCAGCCCCAAGGCGGCCGAACGGCAGACGACCACCCGCATCCGCGTCGCCGTCACCGTCGCCATGCCGGTCTCTCCCGCGCTCGGAAGTGGTCCACGCTCCGTCGGTCCGACCGTAGGCGGCGCTTCCGGCGACCCGCGACCGGACTGGGCCGACCGGTCATCGGGCTGGTCTCGGCGCGGCGTGGACCCGTTCGGAGTAACAGCGCCACGAACGGAGTATCAGAACTTGATTCCGGCGCGCCGCCGTTGCCAGCCTGAGCGCTTCCGTCGATCGAGCGAAGGGCGCTTCACTTCATGACCCATCCCCGTCTCCGTCCTCGACGTGCCGCCGCTGTCGCCTTCGCGGCCACCGGCCTCATCGCAACCCCGGCTGCCATCGCCGCCGCAGCCACCGGCGTCAACCACACGACGCACACCACCCGCGTCACGAACCACTCCCAGGGCCTGCCGGTCCAGAGCAACAACGGCTACGACGCCGCTTGCGGGCCGGCCGCCGACGTCCAGGCCATGTCCATGGCGCTGGGCCTGGTCGGCATCGGCAACGTCGCGCTGTACACGGGCCCGGGGCGCACGGGGAGCGGATGCGACGTGATCAGCGGCAATGGCCTGCCGATCGGTACGGACTTCCAGGTGATGGGCATGACGGCGGCCAACGTCGACAACCGGAGCGACGAGCCGGTCGCGGTCTACTCGGACACGACGGACAACCTCGACGCGGTCGTGCCCGCCGGGGCGGACAGTGACATCAGTCCGGTCGATGTGAACTTCGCGTTCTACCCGGAGGGAAGCACTCCGCCGCCGGATGACAGGGGTCTGGTTCCTGCTGCGGTCTTTCAGTTCAAGCTCGTGAAGGCCTGAGGTTGGTCGGGTAGGCGGACCTGTCGGTGGTTGGCTGTTTTCGTGGCACTGCTTCGTGTGTGGGTGCTGGTGTTGAACCGCTCCGGATTTGATCCAGACTCGATCAGTTTGTAAGGATCAAGTCGTTATGCCTCATGTCAAGCCATACCCTGCTGACCTGCGGGACCGGGCAGTCCGCCTGGTTTTGCAGACGACCGACCAGTACCCGTCCCGGGATGCCGCGATCAAGTCGATCGCGGCGAAGCTGGGGATCGGGACCGCACAGACGCTGCGCAACTGGGTCCGCCAAGCCGAGATCGACGCCGGCGCCCGCCCCGGGGTGACCACCGAGGAAGCCGCCCGGATCAAGGCGCTGGAGCGGGAGAACGCCGAGCTACGGCGGGCCAACGAGATCCTCAAAGCCGCGGCGTCTTTCTTCGCGGCCGAGCTCGACCGGCCACTAAGACGCTCGTAGCCTTCATCGACGAGCACCGGGACCGCTTCGGCGGCGTCGAGCCGATCTGCACCACCCTCACCCAGCACGGCTGCAGCATCGACCCCTCCACCTACTACCACTTCAAGAAACGCCCGCCCTCGGCACGGACCATCCGCGACACCGAGCTGAAGGAGCTCATCGCCGGTATCCATGCCGACAACTACGGCGTCTACGGCGCCCGCAAGATCTGGGCCGCACTGAACCGGCAAGGAGAGCAGGTCGCCCGCTGCACCGTGGAGCGGTTGATGCGCGAGCTCGGCCTGGCCGGAGCGACCCGCGGCCGGCGCAAGATCCGCACCACCGTGCCGGATCCGGCCGCCGACCGGGCACCGGACCTGCTCAATCGCGCCTTCGTCGCCCCGGCACCCAACCGTGTGTGGGTTGCCGACTTCACCTATGTGCCGACGCACGCCGGCACCGTCTACGTGGCCTTCGTCCTGGACACCTTCTCCCGGCGGATCGTCGGCTGGTCCGCTGCCACCAGCAAGACCACACCCCTGGTGCTCGCCGCGCTGGAGATGGGCCTGTGGCAACGCGACCGCACCGGCGAGCCGCGCCACGGACTGATCCACCACTCCGACGCCGGATCGCAATACACGAGCTTCCGGCTCGCCGCGCACCTGGCCGTCGAAGGCATCGCCGCCTCCATCGGATCAGTCGGCGACGCCTACGACAACGCGCTCATGGAATCAGCCATCGGCCTGTTCAAGACCGAACTGATCAACCGACACGGCCCCTGGCGCACCCTCACCGACATCGAACTCGCCACCGCAGAATGGACCGACTGGTACAACAACCGCCGACTCCACGGTGAGATAGGACACAAACCACCCGCAGAATACGAATCAACCTTCTACCAAAACCAGCAAAACCAGCAGCTCACAACCCAGCCATAGAGTCTGGACCGATCCCGGAGCGGTTCATGTGGGGTGTCCGGGGTGCGGTTGGGCTGTGGTTTGCAGGCGATTTTGACGGCTTCGCGCACGGGTTGATGGCCTCGCGGGGGACGCAGTTCGGTTGTGCCCCGCGTGTTGCGCTGGCGGCTGGCGGTTTTCGTGTGCACGACCACGCATGAGTCCGAGTCACTGCGCACACGTTGTGTAGGCGGCAATCGTCGTGCGTGGTGGGCACCTTGAGGCCTCCGGCGGGCGCTCTACAGCGAGGGGGCGACCCGCGCGTGCTGGTCTTTGGCGGCGGTCCGCGACTGGTCGGCTTTCTGTCCGCTCGTGGTGCGCCGCGCTGCTTACCGGCGGTCGCTGCTTGTGGTCACCGAGGTTCTGGGCCCCTCGCCGCGTCGTCGCCGTAAACGGAACCAGCCCGGTTTGGCGGAATCAAGCCGCACCCCTGCTGCTGTGGTCCAGCCTCGTCCGGCTTGACACCACCAAACCGGCCAGGTTGGCTGCGCCCGCCGACGCGGCGAGGGACCCAGAACCCAACACCCCGCATGGTCCGGAGGACCCGTCGAACCACAACACCGGTCGCGCAGGCCCGTCGCCACCCGAGCGGTCGCGTACCTAAAACGCTTCAGGGTCGCCTCAGGATGCACTCGTTTCACTGGCATGTCAACGCCGCAACGGCAGAAAACTGGCGCATGATCACAGTGTGCGACATCTGATGCGCGGGTCTTGACACCTCCCCGACACGAGAGCATATTCACCTCACTGAATCGGTTTATCTGCCGAGCGCCCCACCTGTCACCCTCATCCAGCAAGGGAGCTTGATCGACGATGCGCGGATCCAGATCGAGGTGGAAGGTCCTGCTTGCCACCGGCGTGCTGACGCTGGCGTTCGCCGGGATGGCGGGCGTTGCGCAGGCCGCCCCGGCCAAGGTCGGGCACGGCGCGCGCCACAGCGGCGCCTCGGCCGGCAAGAGTGGCCCGGTCTCCGTGGCGTACGTGGAGGTCAACAACAACAGCATGCTGAACGTGGGCAAGTACACGCTCGCCAACGGTGGCGCGAACGTCTTCGACATAGCCGTGATATTCGCCGCCAACATCAACTACGACGGCAGCAATGCCTACCTGTCCTTCAACCCGCAGGTGCAGAGTGTCCTGGACAACGTCGCGACGCAGGTCCGGCCGCTGCAGGCGCAGGGCATCAAGGTCGAGCTGTCGGTCTTGGGCAACCACCAGGGCGCCGGCTTCGCCAACTTTCCGTCCCAGGCGGCCGCCGCGGCCTTCGCTCAGCAGCTGTCCAACGCTGTCACACAGTACGGTCTGGACGGCATCGACTTCGATGACGAGTACGCCGACTATGGCACGAACGGCACCGGCCAGCCCAACGCCAGCTCCTTCGTGTACCTGGTCCAGGCGCTGCGCAACGACATGCCGAACAAGCTCATCACCATGTACGACATCGGCCCGGCGGCCTCCAGCCTGACCTACAACGGTACTGACGTCGGCCCGCTGTTCGACTACGCGTGGAACCCGTACTACGACTCCTGGAACGTGCCCAGCATCAACCTGCCGAACAGCCAGCTCTCGCCGGCGGCGATCGACGTCACGTCAACGCCGTCCAGCGACGCGGCCAGCCTCGCGCAGCAGACGGTGGACGGCGGCTACGGGGTCTTCATGACGTACAACCTCGGTGCCAGCGACATTCACGACTACATCTCCAGCTTCACGAACGTCCTGTACGGCAGCAACGCCGTCTACAGCGGCTAGCTATAACCGAAGTCTCGCGGTGCGGGTTCCCAGGCGGGAGGGGCCCGCACCGCGGCGTTTTCACGAGCCGTCCTCGCCGGCCCGCAATCCGGCGATGAGCAGATCCGCGGCTCGTCCAGATCGATCGCCCCGAGCAGCGCCGGGATCACCGCCGACGTGCGCAGGTCGATGACCGCGTGGATGTAGGTGGCCAGCGCGTCCATCGGATCGGAGTGCTCGCGGCGGGCCTGCTGTACCGCCTCGGCGGTCGAGATCAGCGCCTCCAGCACCACCGCGTCCATCAGCGTGCCGCGGTCGGCGAAGTGCCGGTAGAGCGTGGCGATGCCGACGCCGGGCCGGCGCCTGTCTCGCGGTCGGTACCGCGGTGATCGGAGCGTTCGGGATGTTCCTGATGCTGACGTATCACCTGCAGGAGGTGCTGCACTATTCACCGGCGAAGGCCGGCGCGGCGGTGCTGCCGATGGCGCTGGCCAACGCGGCCAGCGGATACCAGTTGGGCAACCGGCTGATGCTGCTCGTGGCCGCCGCCGGGCTGGTCCTGATGACGCGGCTGACGCCCGGCAGCGGCTACCTGGTGCCGATCCTGCCTGCCGAGATCCTGGTCGGCACCGGCATGGGGCTGCTGTTCCCGCCCTCCTTCCAGCTCGCCATCCGCTGCGTGACGCATCGCGACGCGGGTATAACGTCCGCTGTCGTCAACGCCGCCACCCAGGTCGGCAGCTCGGTCGGGAGCGCGGTGCTCAACTCGCTCGCGGTGAGTGCGACCGCCGCCTATCTCGTTTCCCGTCCGCTCACCGCCTCCGGCCGCCATGGCCGGGGCGATGCTGGTGATGATCCGTACCACCGAGGAGAGTCATGACCATTCAGCTGAACCACACCATCGTCCGGGCCCGGGACAAGCGCGCCTCGGCCGCGTTCCTCGCCACCATCCTCGGGCTGGAGGTCGGGGCCGACTTCGGGCGGTTCGTGCCGGTCGCTGTCGCCAACGGTGTGACGCTCGACTACATGACCTCGTCCGATCCGCAGCCGCAGCACTACGCGTTCCTCCTGGACGACGACGAGTTCGACGCCGCCTTCGCCCGCATTCAGGAGCAGGGCTTGGGCTACTACGCTGAGCCGGGCGGCGACGGACGCGGGGAGATCAACACGCGGTGGGGCGGGCGCGGGGTGTACTTCGACGATCCCGACGGGCATGCCATGGAGATCCTCACTCGGGTGCCGTGACCTGCGGCTCCCGGACATCCGTGAGGAACATGTGCCCGGGGGCGTGCGTGATGGCGAACGGTGGCCGGGATGCGACCACCGCGGCTTGCAGGGTCACGCCGCAGGCCCAGAACATGGGGACGTCGTCGGGCTCGGCCTCGGCGGGGTCGCCGAAGTCGGGCCGGTCCAGGTCGTGGATGCCGAGCTGCTTCGGATTGCCGATCTGCACCGGCGCGCCGTGCGCCGACGGCATCAGGGCCGTGATCCGCCCGGCGGTGCCGACCAGTGCCGGCGGCACCGGCCGCATCGAGACCACCAGCGGTCCACGGACCCGTTCGGCCGGCCGGCACTGCCGATTGGTCTTGTACATGGCGACGTTCCGCCCCGGGTAGCGCCACGGCACCCCGGCCTGAGTCAGGGCACTGTCGAACGTGAAGCTGCAGCCGGTGAGGAAGGTCACCGAGTCCTCGCGCCACACGTCGACGACGTCGGTGGGCTCCTCGACCAGCCGCCCGTCACGCCAGACGCGGTACAACGGCAGATCGGTCCGCAGGTCCGCGCCCGGGGCCAGCCGCGTGTGCCGCGAGCCGGTGTCCGTGACGTCGAGAATCGGACACGGATCCGGGTTGCGCTCGATGAACAGCAGCACGTCGTAGGCCCAGTCGGCGGGCACGGCCAGGAAGTTGGCCTGCCGGAGGCCAGGCGCCAGCCCGGCCGTCGGCCCACGCGCCCCGGCGCGGAACCCGGCCCGCAGCTCGGCTGCTGTTTCGGGCATATCGGCACGCTAAGCCGATCCGGGCCGGGCTTCAACACGAGGCGGCGCAGGTCCTCACTCCGGATACCCCAACTGCACGTCATGCCGGCTGTCGATCCGCCCGTCCACCCGCACCGCGCTCGCCACCGGCGGATACCCGCTGGCGATCAGCGTGTACTCGCCGGCGTCGAGGTCGGCGAAGGCGAACGAGCCCTCCGGGTCGCTGTCCGCCGTGGCCACGACGTTGCCGGCGCCGTCCATCAGCATCACGCGGGCGTCGGCCAGGGGCGAGTCCGTGGACCAGGCACGGACCGTGCCGATCAGGCGTACCGCCGGGTGCAGTTCGACCTCGGCGCGGGTCGTCCCGTGGCCGTCGATGGCGATCGACAGGGCGCCGGGCCGGTGGCCGATCGCGTTCACCGCCAGCGTCAGGGGGCCGACCGGCAGGTCGCGGAAGGTGTGCGTGCCGTCTTCGCCGGTGCGGCGGCTGGTGACCAGGTCGCCGGCGGCGTCGGTGAGCATCAGGGTGGCGCCGCCGATGCGGCTGCCGTCGGTGGCGCGGACCGTGACGGCCAGCCGGCCGCGTTCGGCCAACTGGATGTCGTGCCGGACGCTGCGCTCGCGTGCGGTGATGGTCGAGGCCTCCGGCTCGCGGCCGTCGGCGGCGACGATCAGCACGTACGCCCCGGTGCGCGGGACGCCGAGCCGGTAGCCGCCGTCGTCGCCGCTGCGCGCCCGGCCGACCTGCCGGCCCTGCGGCGAGACCGCGGTGATCACGGCCAGCGGCATCGGCGCGCCGTCGCGGTCGCGGACCCGGCCGTGGATCAGGACGCCGTCGCCGTTGTAGGGGATCGGGATGTGGTTGTACGCGGGCTCCGTCACCCTTGGCTGCGGCTCCGGGACAGGGATCGCGTCGTGCAGCGGAAGGAGAAACTCTGTCGGATCGGAATGTGTGGCCGGCGTGGAGGCGGCCTGCACGGCCTGCACCGCGGGCGCTGGCTGACCGACCCGGAAGCTGATCAGCACGAACGACACCACGGCCGCCGCCAACAGCAACCCCGCGGCCCACCAGAACGCGGTGACGTACCCGTGCACCTGAGCCTGGGTGTGCAGCGTCGCAACCTGCTGCGACGTCGCGTGCGGATCGGTGTGCGCGGCGGTGTAGTTGCGCGTGGCGCTCAGTGCCAGGGTGCTGAGAAGCGCCGTGCCGATCGCACCGCCGACCTGCTGCGAGGTGTTGACCATCGCCGACGCGACCCCGGCGTCCCGCGGATCCACGCCACCGGTCGCGACGTTCATCGCCGGCATGAACGCGCACCCCATGCCCAGCCCCAGCGCGATCGTGCCGGGCAACACCCACGTGTGATAGGGGCTGTCGGCCGTGATCCGCGTCAACGCGAGCATGCCCGCCGACCCGAGCAGGAAGCCCGGCGGCATCAGGTAACGCGGCCGGACCCGAGTCATCAGCCGCGCGCTGATCTGCGTGGCGCCGATCAGCATGCCGCCGACCATCGGCAGGAACGCCGCGCCGCTGCGGATCGGCGACATCCCCTGCACCGCCTGCAGGTAGTACGTCAGGAACAGGAACGCGCCGAACATGCCGACGATCGCCAGCCCCAGCGACAGGTACGCCCCGCCCCGATCGCGGTTCCAGACCACGCGCAACGGAAGCAGCGGGGCCTTGGAGATCGCCTCGACGATGACGAACAGGACGAGCGCCACCCCGGCCGCGATCAGCAGGCTGATGGTGATTCGGGCGCTCCAGCCGTCGGACTCGGCGCGCGACAGGCCGTAGACCAGGGACCCGAGTCCGCCGGTCACCAGGAAGATGCCCAGGAAGTCCAGCCGTCCGTGGTCGCGGTGCCGCGTGGGCTCGCGGACGGTGATGGCGGCGCCGGCGAAGGCGATGACGGCGAACACGACGTTGACGAACATCGTCCAGCGCCAGCTGAGGTACTGCGTCAGCAGCCCGCCGAGCATCAGCCCCACCGCCGCGCCGCCGCCGGCGATCGAGCCCCAGATGCCGAACGCCTTGGCGCGCTCGGCCGGCGCGGTGAACATCACCGCCACCAGCGACAGCGCCGACGGCGCCAGCATCGCGCCGAAGCAGCCCTGCAGCGCGCGGGCGCCGAGCAGCATCCCGGTGTCGACGGCGGCCCCGCCGAGTGCCGAGGCCAGCGCGAACCCGATGACGCCGACCTGGAACGTCCGCTTGCGCCCGAGCCGGTCGGCCAGCCGGCCGCCGAACAACAGCAGCGCGCCGAACGGCAGCGCGTAGGCGGTGACCACCCACTGCCGGTCCGCGTCGGAGAAGCCCAGATCATGCTGCGCCGAGGGCAGCGCGATGTTCACCACGGTGCCGTCGAGCACCACCATGAGCTGCGCGAGGCCGATGAAGGCCAGGGCCTTCCAGCGGCGTGGGTCGATGAGCGGTGGGGCGGCGGGATTGGTTGAGGACATGCGGGAATACACCTATCGGAACTACTGCAAGGAATTATCAGGATTCGAAGACGGGGGGGCGACGAGCGGAAATTCGCTATGACAATGCGATGGCTCTGGGAACGCCGGTTATCAGCGGCTTATTCGCGCATTGCGATGCCGCCGACGTGTGGTACGCGACTGATTTATGGACATCCGCACCACCTTCCCCAATACGAAACGACTCCGTACCACAATAGTAGTTGAAGCCCGTATTTACGAACTCTGAGATTAACGCCATGTTTGCACCCGGGCGCAGCGGGCAACGCAGACCGCCCTCGCGTGCCACAATTGAACCGTGATCAGCATCGAGCCCGAACAGTTCGAGCAACTGGTCGGCGAAGCGCTGGACTCCATCCCGGAGGCGCTGGCGCGCCAGATCCGGAACGTGGCGGTGGTCGTCGAGGCCGAGGCGCCGTACGCCGGGCTGCTGGGGCTGTACGAGGGCATCCCGCTGACCGGCCGCGGGGAGTGGTACTCCGGCGTGCTGCCGGACCGGATCACCATCTACCGCAATGAGATCCTGAAGATCTGCCACAGCTACGAGGACGTGGTGCGCGAGGTGCGCACGACGGTCGTCCACGAGGTGGGGCACCACTTCGGGATCGACGACGAGCGGTTGCACGAGCTCGGGTGGTGAGGCGGCGGCTCGGGTGTCGCCGACGCTCCGAGGATCTGTGCTGCCCTACTCGGTGACCAGGTCCGGCTGTTCGTTCGCCAGTAGCTCTTGCCCGGTGAGCCGGATCTGGGTGTTCGAGGGTCCCTTGCTGATGACCGTATAGCTCTGCGTGGCGGTCTGGTGGTTCGCGGTCGCGTACGCGGCGGTGAAGGTCCAGTCGCACGTGTAGAACGTGCTGAAGGTGTTGGGCCCGGTCTGCGTGACGACATGGGTCGTGAACCGGTCGTTGATCGCGACGCTGACCAGCTCCCGCTTCTGGTCGTCCTCTACTGGCAGGTCCCACTTCGGTGCGTCGTTGACCGTCAGGACCGTCGGCGAGTCCGGGGCGAGCTGCACGGACACATCCTTGAGCCACGGCCGCTGCTCGCTGTCCAAGGCGTGCTGGAACGATCTGCGAACCGTGGTCCCGTCGTTGAACTTCGCGGTCCGGTCGCTGGTGACGAATTGCAGGACGCCTACCCTGGGCTGACCTTTTTGGCCCGCCGGCGCCCGGAACCCGGCCACGACCTCCAACAGTCCCGCGCCGATGGTGATCTCTTCCTTGTTGCTGTAACGGACGCTGCGCCTGAACCCGGTCCCGGTCTGCTTCGTGGTGACCGCTGGGCTGATGAGGATGAGGGGCAGGGTCCTGGCGATGGCCCCGCTTTCCGCAGCCAGGAAGGGGAGTACGCCAGTGCTCAAGCAGTGCTTGTAGAACTCTGTGACCTCCAGGCCGGTGTCGGCGCTCAAGCCGCGGGCGTAATCGGTGAGCGCCGTCTCCCACGGGGTGCCGAGCCCCCGGAGCGTCGCGGTCCGCTGGAGCCACGTACGGATCTCCGGCAGGTCCATCACGGCGGAATATTCGGGCGCGGTGAGACCGTCCAGCAGCGTCTCGACCAACGCGTCGTGCTCCGCCAGCCCGGAGGCGTCAACGAGAGCCTGTACCCGCTGGATCACGACCTCGGTGGGCTTGTCCTCCGCGTCCGCGTACCGACGCTTCACGTATTCGTTCACCGAGAACATGGGCCCCTCCGCCTTGTCGCGAAAACCGCCCTGCGCGGTCCCCACTGGTAAGTTAGAGCCCTGATTCAGTTCGCGTCGACACGTTTGCCGAACCCCGGAGCCCTGTGATTACCCTGATGTGACGCGGCATGGGTTCAGTGATACGGAGCAGGCGCAGGACGAGCCCTAGCCGCGAGCCGCGTACGTCCAGAAGTCCTGCTGCAGCCCCAACGCGGTCGGGGACCCCATCGCCACCTGCGACAGCAGGATCGCGACGGTGTCGGCGGCCGGGACGACGTGGGCGCTCGTGCCGGAGCCGCCGGTCCAGCCGTAGCGGCCCGGGATGTTCCAGGGGTCGAGTTCGGCGATGTCCACCGAGCCGCCGATGCCCCAGCCCTGGCCGTCCAGGAACAGGCGCGAGGCCGCGCGCTGGTCCGCGGTGAGGTGGTCGGTGACCATCTCCCGGACTGACTGCGGCGACAGCAAGCTGTTCGTCGTCGTCGGCAGCAGCGTGCGGGCGAAGGCGTGATAGTCGTCGAGGGTGGAGACGAGGCCGCCCGCACCGGACGGGAATGCCGGCAGGCTGCTCCAGTCCCCGGTCGGCGGATCGGCCAGCACCAGTCCGCTGTCGCCAGATTCGTAGAACCAGGTGAATCGGTCGACCTTCGCGGCGGGCACCGCGAAGGCGGTGTCCTTCATGCCCAGCGGGTCGAAGATACGCTCGGCCATCAGCTCCGGCAGCGGGGTGTCGGCGGCGCGGGCCAGCAGCACGCCGAGGATTTCGCTGCACGTGTTGTACAGCCAGCGCTCGCCGGGCTGGTAGACCAGCGGGACTCCGGCGAGGCTGCTGAGCCACTCGTCCGGCACGGGCGGTTCCTGCACGTGCAGACCGCGCTGGTAGCCCCGGTCGAACAACGCGCCGACCGCCGGCCAGCTGAACTCGTCGGGGAAGCCCCAGCCGGCGCGCGAGGTGAGCAGGTCGGCCACGGTGATCGGGCGCGCGGCCGGGACCACGTCGTCCAGCGGGGCGTCGGGGGTGCGCACGACCATCGGGTGCGCCAGCTCCGGCAGCCATTGCGCGATCGGGTCGTCATGCCCGATGCGGCCCTCTTCGATCAGCAACATCGCCAGCGCCGCGGTGATCGGCTTGGTGAGGGAGGCGATGCGGAAGAGCGTGTCGCGGGCCATCGGCGTGGAGCCGCCGAGTTCGGTCGTCCCGGCGGTCGCGAACTCGACGTCCTCGCCGCGCGCCACGAGCGCCACGACGCCGGGCGCCTTGCCGTCGTCCACTGCGGACTGGAGAAGGTCTTGCAGGTCGGTCGCCACGCCTGCCACCGTACGCGCGGCCACGGACAGTCGCCCGGGGAAGAAATCAAGCGTGCATGATTGATTTTTTGTTGCCGAGCTGAAAGGCTCGCGATGGCCCCGAAGCGAACACCGGCCCCGAACACCGGCCCCGAACCGAACACCGATCCGAACACCGACCCGGGAGGCGCGATGGCAGTGCTCGACGACCTGCTCGAAGACCTGGCCGCGGAGAGCGGCGTACTGGACGCCCTGGTCAGCCCCCTCGACGCCGCGGCCTGGCGCACCGAGACGCCGGCCCCCGGCTGGACGATCGCGCACCAGATCGCGCACCTCGCCTGGACCGACCGCGTCGCCGCGCTCGCCGCCCGCGACCCGGACGCGTTCAACGCGATGCTGACCCGCGCTCTACAAGAGGGCGGCGCCGGCTTCGTCGATCAGCAGGCTGAGCACGGCGCGCGGCTGGAACCGGCCGAGCTGCTGGCGGCCTGGCGCGCCGACCGTCACGACCTGGCCACGGCGCTCCCCGAAGTCCCGCCCGGCGGCAAGCTGCCCTGGTTCGGCCCGCCGATGGGCGCCGCGACCATGGCCACCGCCCGGCTCATGGAGACCTGGGCCCACGGCCAGGACATCGCCGACGCCCTCGGCGTGCGGCGCGAGCCGACCGCGCGGCTGCGCAACGTCGCGCACCTCGGCGTCCGCACCCGCGACTTCGCCTTCGTCCAGCGCGGCCTGCCGGTGCCGGACGCCGAGTTCCGCATCGAGCTCACCGCACCCGACGGCGGCTCGTGGAGCTGGGGTCCGGAGACGGCGACCGAGCGTGTGACCGGCCCGGCGCTCGACTTCTGCCTGCTGGTGGCGCAACGGCGCCACCGGGACGACCTGGCCGTGCAGGCCGTCGGGAACCAGGCGGATCAGTGGCTTGACATCGCGCAGGTGTTCGCCGGACCGAGCGGGCCCGGCCGGAGCAAGGGACAGTTCGCATGACCGACGCCAACGGGTTGCCGTACAAGCTGTCACAGGACCCGGACATCCTCCGCATCGGCAACGCCTCCGGCTTCTACGGCGACCGTTTCAGCGCCGTCCGCGAGATACTCGAAGGCGGTGAGCTGGACGTCCTGACCGGCGACTACCTCGCCGAGCTGACCATGCTCATCCTCGGCCGCGATCGGATGAAGAACCCGGACGCCGGCTACGCCAAGACCTTCCTGCGCCAGATGGAGGACGCCCTGGGTCTCGCGCTGGAGCGCGGCGTGAAGATCGTGGCGAACGCCGGCGGGCTGAACCCGGCGGGACTGGCCGACAGGCTGCGGGAAGTGGCCGCGAAACTCGGCCTGGACGCCGCGATCGCGCACGTCGAGGGCGACGACCTCCTGCCGCGCGCGTCAGAGCTCGGATTCGCCGGGGCGCTGACCGCGAACGCCTACCTCGGCGGCTTCGGCATCGCCGCGTGCCTGCGTGCCGGCGCCGACATCGTGGTCACCGGCCGCGTCACCGACGCCTCGCTGGTCGTCGGCCCGGCCGTCGCGCACTTCGGCTGGCAGCCCGCCGACCACGACCGGCTGGCCGGCGCCGTCGCGGCCGGGCACGTCATCGAGTGCGGCGCGCAGGCCACCGGCGGCAACTACGCCTTCTTCACCGAGATCGCCGACCTGCGTCGTCCCGGCTTCCCGATCGCCGAGCTGCACGCCGACGGCTCCAGCGTCATCACCAAGCACCCCGGGACCGGTGGCGCCGTCAGCGTCGGGACGGTCACCGCGCAGCTGCTGTACGAGATCACCGGCCACCGGTATGCGAACCCTGACGTCACCACGCGCCTGGACAGCGTGACGCTGACGCAGGACGGCCCGGACCGGGTCGGCATCGGCGGCGTCGTCGGCGAAGCGCCGCCTCCGCAGCTCAAGGTGGCCCTGAACAAGCTCGGCGGCTTCCGCAACGAGGTCGAGTTCGTGCTTACCGGCTTGTCGATCGAGTCCAAGGCGGACCTGGCGAAGGAACAACTGCTCGCCGGGCTGACCGACACCCCCGAGTCGATCGAATGGACCCTGGTCCGTACCGACCAGCCCGACGCCGACACCGAGGAGACCGCGAGCGCGCTGCTGCGGTGCGTGGTCCGCGATCAGAACGCTGACACAATCGGCCGCGCTTTCACCGGCGCTGCCGTGGAACTCGCGCTGTCCGGTTATCCGGGCTTCCACGTGACGGCCCCGCCCGGGGCGGCCTCGCCCTACGGCGTCTACACCGCCGCCTATGTTGACGCCGCCGAGGTCACGCACGTCGCGGTGCTGCCCGACGGCGAGCGAGTCGTCGTCGCACACCCGGACCAGACACTGGAGCTCGGTACAGCACCGGATCCCGTTCTGCCACAACGACATCCCGCCGAGGAGACCCACCTGGCCCCGCTCGGTCTGGTCTTCGGCGCGCGCAGCGGCGACAAGGGCGGTGACGCGAACGTCGGCGTCTGGGCCCGCAGCGACGAGGCCTGGCGCTGGCTCGCGCACGAGCTCACCGTCGAGCGTTTCAAGGCTCTGCTTCCCGAGACCGCCGATCTGGCCGTCACCCGCCACGTTTTCCCGAACCTGCGTGCCGTGAACTTCGTCGTCGAGGGCGTCCTCGGCGCCGGCGTCGCCTCCCAGGCCCGGTTCGACCCGCAGGCCAAGGGCCTGGGCGAATGGCTGCGGGGCCGCAACGTCGAGCTTCCGGTGTCGCTGCTGAAAGGAAGTGAGCGGTGAACCGGCTGTCCAGTCCTGCCTGGTCGACGGAGGAACGCAGGGCCCTGAGGGCGACTGTCCGCAGGTTCACCGAACAAGAAGTGCTGCCGAACCTCGACGGCTGGGAGCGTGCCGGTGAGCTGCCGCGCGAGCTGTCCAAGAAGGCCGGAGCGCTGGGCCTGCTCGGCGTCGCACATCCGGTCGAAGTCGGCGGCGGTGGCGGGGACTTGATCGACGCCATCACCGTCAACGAGGAGATGCACTACGCAGGCGGCTCCGGCGGCCTGTTCGCATCCTTGTTCACCTGCGGCATATCCACGCCGCACCTGGTCGCCGCCAACGATCGCGCCGGCTCTTCGCAAAAGTGGCAGATCGAACGCTGGGTCAAGCCGGCGCTGGCAGGGGAGCTGATCGGGGCGCTGGCCGTCACCGAACCCGGGGGCGGCAGCGACGTGGCGCGCATCCAGACCGCGGCCCGGCGCGACGGCGACCACTTCGTCGTGAACGGTGCGAAGACCTTCATCACCTCCGGCGTGCGCGCCGACTACGTGGTCGCCGCCGTGCGCACCGGCGGTCCCGGAGCCGGCGGGATCTCGTTGCTGGTCGTCGAGAAGGGCACGCCGGGCTTCACGGTCAGCCGTCGGCTGGAGAAGCTGGGATGGCTGTGTTCTGATACGGCCGAACTGGCGTTCCAGGACGCCCGAGTCCCGGCCGAGAACCTGGTCGGAGCGGAGAACAGCGGCTTCTTCCAGCTCGCCGAGCACTTCCTGTCCGAACGCGTCGCGCTGGCCGCGCAGGCCTACTCACACGCGCAGCGCTGCCTGGACCTGGCCGTGGAGTGGACGCGGAACCGCGAGACGTTCGGCAAGCCGCTGATCGACCGGCAACTCGTCCAGAACACCCTCACCGAAATGGCCCGGAAGATCGACGTGTCGCGTACCTATACCCATGCCCTGATCGACCGGTCCATTGCTGGGGCGGCTCCCGGGCAGGCACAGCCCGACTTGATCGCAGAGGTCTGCTTCGCGAAGAACACCGCGGTCGAGACCGCCGAATGGGTCGCGACGCAGGCTCTGCAACTGTTCGGAGGCCTGGGCTACATGCGTGAATCAGAGGTCGAACGCCACTACCGCGACGTCCGGATCCTGGGTATCGGCGGCGGCGCGACCGAGGTGATGAACGGCCTGGCGGCCCGCGTGCTGGGCTTCCGCTCGTGACCGCGCTGCGTACGGCGCTGGACGCCGCCTCCACCGAGCACCTGGCGAACACCGAGGCGATGCGCGCCAAGCTCGCCGAGATCGAGACCGAGCATGCCAAAGCCCTGATCGGCGGCGGCGAGAAGTACGTCGCCCGGCACCACGAGCGCGGCAAGCTGCTGGCTCGCGAGCGCATCGAACTGCTGCTCGACCCCGACTCGCCGTTCCTGGAGCTGTGTCCGCTGGCCGGCTGGGGCAGCGAGTTCACGGTCGGCGCGGCGCTGGTCACCGGCATCGGGGTGGTGTCCGGAGTGGAGTGCCTGATCGTCGCCAACGACCCGACCGTGCGCGGCGGCGCGACGAACCCCTGGACGCTGCGCAAGTCGTTCCGGGCGCACGAGGTCGCCGAGCAGAACGGGCTGCCGGTCATCGCGCTGGTCGAGTCCGGGGGCGCGGATCTGCCGACGCAGAAAGAGGTCTTCATCCCCGGCGGCCGCACCTTCCGGGACATCACGCGCGCCTCGGCGGCCGGCATCCCGACGATCGCCATCGTGTTCGGCAACTCCACGGCCGGCGGCGCCTACATCCCCGGCATGTCCGACCACGTGGTGATGATCAAGGACCGGTCCAAGGTCTTCCTCGGCGGCCCGCCGCTGGTGAAGATGGCCACCGGCGAGGAGTCCGACGACGAGTCGCTGGGCGGCGCCGAGATGCACGCGCGGACCTCGGGCCTGGCCGACTACCTCGCGGCCGACGAGCACGACGCGATCCGGATCGGGCGGCGGATCGTCAGCAGGCTGAATTGGCGCAAGCAGGGTCCTGAGCCCCGTTCGACGGTGCTCCCGCCGCTGTTCGCGGAGGAGGAACTGCTCGGGATCGTGCCGCCGGACCTGAAGACGCCGTTCGATCCGCGCGAGGTGATCGCCCGAGTCGTCGACGCCTCGGACTTCGACGAGTTCAAGCCGCTGTACGGCTCCTCGCTGGCCACCGGTTGGGCGGAGATCCACGGCTACCCGGTGGGCATCCTGGCCAACACGCGTGGCGTGCTGTTCAGCGAGGAAGCACAGAAGGCCACGCAGTTCATCCAGCTGGCGAACCGGTACGACACCCCGCTGCTGTTCCTGCACAACACCACCGGCTACATGGTCGGCAAGGAGTACGAGCAGAAGGGGATCATCAAGCACGGCGCGCAGATGATCAACGCGGTGTCGAACTCGACGGTGCCGCACATCTCGATCCTGATGGGCGCCTCCTACGGCGCCGGGCACTACGGGATGTGCGGCCGGGCCTACGATCCGCGCTTCCTGTTCGCCTGGCCGAGCGCCAAGTCCGCGGTGATGGGCCCGGCGCAGCTCGCGGGCGTCATCTCGCTGGTGTCGCGGGGTTCGGCGGCGGCGAAGGGCCAGCCGTTCGACGAGGCCGCCGACGCGCAGATGCGGGAGCTGGTCGAGGCGCAGATCGAGGCCGAGTCGTTGCCGTTGTTCCTGTCCGGGCGGGTGTACGACGACGGGGTCATCGATCCGCGCGACACCCGGACGATCATCGGTTTCTGTCTGTCCGCGATCGCCAACGCGCCGGTTCAGGGCACTGAGAAGTTCGGCGTGTTCCGTCTTTAGAAGGGCTGGGAGGACTCTGTTATGGCTGACTTCACAACAGCCGACTTCGACAAGACGGCCGATTTCGCGACGGGACCGCTGAACACCGTCCTGGTCGCGAACCGCGGCGAGATCGCGCGGCGGGTGTTCGCGACGTGCCGGCGTCTCGGGTATGGCACTGTCGCGGTGTTCTCCGACGCCGACTCGGATGCTGTGCACGCGCGGGAGGCCGACGTCGCGGTCCGGCTGCCCGGCACCACGTCCGCCGAGACGTATCTGCGTTCTGATCTGCTGATCGCGGCGGCGCTGGCGGCCGGGGCCGACGCCGTCCATCCCGGATACGGGTTCCTGTCCGAGAAGGAGGACTTCGCGCAGGCCGTGGTCGATGCGGGGCTGCGCTGGCTCGGGCCGCCGCCCTCGGCGATCGCCGCGATGGGGTCGAAGGTCGCGGCGAAGAAGATGATGGCCGCCGCGGGGGTTCCGGTGCTGCGGGAGCTGAGTGCGGACGAGGTCGGCGAGGCCGATCTGCCGGTGCTGATCAAGGCCTCGGCCGGTGGCGGCGGCCGGGGGATGCGCGTGGTGCGCAGCCTCGCGGAGTTGCCGGGGCAGTGGGACGCGGCGCAGGCGGAGGCGGCCTCGGCGTTCGGGGACGGGACGGTGTTCTGCGAGCAGTACATCGAGACCGGGCGGCACATCGAGGTGCAGGTTCTGGCTGACGCGCACGGCACGGTGTGGGCCGTGGGGGAGCGGGAGTGCTCGATTCAGCGGCGGCATCAGAAGGTGGTGGAGGAGGCGCCGTCGCCGTTCGTGCAGGCGCATCCGGAGTTGCGGGAGAAGCTGTTCGCGGCGGCTCGGGACGCGGCTGCGGTGATCGGGTACGTCGGCGCGGGGACGGTGGAGTTCCTGGTGGCGCCGGACGGGTCGTTCGCGTTTCTGGAGATGAATACGCGGCTGCAGGTCGAGCATCCGGTGACGGAGCTGACGACGGGTCTCGACCTGGTCGCTTGGCAACTGCGGATCGCTGCGGGGGAGGCGTTGCCCGCGTCGGGGGAGCCGGGGACGTGCGCGTCGGCGATCGAGGTGCGGCTGTATGCCGAGGATCCGGCGAAGGATTGGCAGCCGGCTTCGGGGACGCTGCACCGGTTCGCGGTGCCGGGGGTCTCGTGCGAGTTCGAGGTCGTGGAAACCGCCACGCGCACGGAACCGTTGCTGCGTTTGGATTCCGGGGTCGAGTCGGGGTCGGTGGTGGGGGTGTACTACGACCCGATGCTGGCGAAGGTGATTGCTTGGGCGCCTCGGCGTGCTGAAGCGGCTCGGGTGTTGGCTTCGGCGCTTGCGGGGTCGGAGATCCATGGTGTCGTGACCAACCGGGATCTGTTGGTCAATGTGCTGCGACACCCGGCTTTCCTGGCCGGCGACACGGATACGGCGTTCTTCTCAACCCATGGGTTGGACGTGCTGGCTGCGCCTTTGGCGTCGCCGGAGACGGAGCGGATTTCGGCGCTTGCCGGGGCGTTGGCCGTGGCGGCGACGCATCGGGCCGAGGCGTCGGTGCTCGGCGGGTTGCCGAGCGGGTGGCGGAACGTGCCGTCGCAGGCTCAGCGGCGGGTGCTTGCCGCGGGGGCTTCGGAGTACGAGGTGCGGTATCGCTTCGGACGCGACGGGCTTGTCGCTTCGGGGTTCGACGGTGTCGGGTTGGTGTCGGCCACACCTGCTGAGGTGGTCCTGGATATCAAGGGTTTGCGACGTGCTTTTCGCGTCGGCCGACACGCCGACGCGGTGGTCGTCGACTCGCCGCTGGGGTCGGTTGCCTTCACTGTGGTCCCGACGTTCACCGATCCGGCCGACGCGGTCGCCGCCGGTTCGCTGCTGGCGCCGATGCCCGGGTCGGTGGTGCGGCTCGGCGTGGCGGGCGTCGGTGATGTGGTCGAGGCGGGGCAGCCGATCCTGTGGCTGGAGGCGATGAAGATGGAGCATCAGGTGTCCGCGCCGGTCGCGGGGGTGTTGAGTGCGCTGCCGGTTTCGATCGGCAGTCAGGTGGAGGTCGGGACTGTGTTGGCAGTCGTGGCGGTTGTTGAGGAGGGCGAGTCAGCGTGACTGAGACTTTGGTGCGGTACATGGCCGAGGGCGGAGTGGCGACGTTGACGCTCGATTCGCCGGCCAACCGCAACGCGCTGTCGTCCACGCTCGTGGCGCAGTTGCACGCCGGTTTGCGGGAGGCGGCGGTTGATCCGCGCGTGCGGGTGGTCGTGCTGGGACACACCGGCAATACCTTCTGCGCCGGAGCGGACCTGTCGGAGGCGACGTCGGAGCCGGTGGATCCCGAGGGCCCGGTAGCGGGACGCGCACGGGCTCTCGCCGGGCTGCTGCGTGCGCTGGTGGAGTTGCCGAAGCCGGTGATCGCGGCCGTGGACGGTCACGTGCGGGCCGGCGGGATGGGTCTGGTCGCGGCGTGCGACCTGGCGGTGGCCGGTCCCGCGTCGAGCTTCGCGCTGACCGAGGCCCGGCTCGGCGTGGCACCGTCGATCATCTCGCTGACCGTGCTGCCGAGGCTCACCTCGCGGGCCGCCTCACGCTACTTCCTGACCGGCGAGAAGTTCGACGCCCCGCGCGCCGAGGCGCTGGGCCTGATCACGCTCGCCGCCGACGACGTGCCGACGGCGGTCGCGGAACTGGTCGCGGCCCTGCGCCAGGGCTCGCCGCAGGGGCTGGCCGAGTCGAAGAAGCTGCTCACGGCCCCGGTCCTCGCCGCATTCGACGCCGACGCGGACGCGCTGGCCACAGCGTCGGCGCGGCTGTTCGCCTCGGAGGAGGCGCGGGAGGGGATGACCGCGTTCTTGCAGCGGCGGGCTCCGAGCTGGGCAGAATAAGCGTTCCACCATCCACTGACCGAACAGGCGACCACCACCGATGCGCGAACCTCAGCAGGACCGAAGCCGGGCCACCCGCCGCCGCTTGCTGGAGGCGTGCGTGGAGTGCCTGGCGGACACGGGGTGGAGTGCCACGACTGTGGCGGTGGTGGCTGAGCACGCGGGTGTTTCCCGGGGCGCGGCGCAGCATCACTTTCCGACTCGCGAGGATCTGATCACCGCCGCCTTGGAGCACATGTTCGATGAGCGCATCGAGTCGGCGCGTGCCGAGCTCAGTGCGCCCGGCAGCGTCGTCACGACCGAGGCGGTGGTCTCGCGGCTGGTCGAGCACTTCACCGGCACGTTGTTCAAGGCCGCGTTGCAGGTGTGGACGGCGGCCGCCGCCGACGAGGCGCTGCGCCGGCGGGTGGTGCCGCTGGAGCAGAAGTTCGGGCGCGTCGCGTACCGCATGGCGATCGAAGCACTCGGGGTCGCCGATGAGGACGAGACCGTCCATCGTCTGGTGCAGGCCACGCTCGACCTGGCGCGCGGCCTCGGGCTCGCCGACGTGCTGACCGACGACTCCGCGCGGCGGGCCGAGGTGGTGCGGGCCTGGTCGGCGCACCTGGACGCGGTGCTGCGCGAGCGCGCGGCGGCGTGAGGGGCGGGGTGGCGGGCGGGGTGCGACGGGCCCGGTAATTGTATGCCTGACCTGCGGTGTATGCTCCGTGAGCCGACCCGCGAGTGGTCGGTCAGGGAGAGGAACCGGGGATGGACACCGAGATAGGACCCGACGCGGGCGACTCGTCACGCTCCGCCGAGCCCGCCGCTGACAGCACGCAGTTCGCAGCGGTCGAACCGATTCCGCCGACGGTGTCCGGGGCGGTGGGCTCGCCGACGCCGACGAACTCTCTGCAGCCGATGTCCCCGCCGCCCGCCCCGGCACCGGCACCAATGGGCCCGCCGCCCGGGCTGCCGCCCTACCCGGCGCAAGCGTGGCCCGCGCCGCCCTCCGGGCAGCAGCCGCCGAACCTCTACGGCTACCCGCCCTACGGCAGCCCCTACGGCTACTCGCCCTACGGCCGGCCGCAGCCCCCGACCGGCACCAACGGCCTGGCGATCGCCGCCCTCGTGCTCGGCATCTGCGGGTTCTTCATCGTCACGCCGATCATCGGCCTGGTCTTCGGCATCGTCTCGCTCGCGGCGGTCCGCCGCACCGGCCAGAAGGGCAAGGGCCTGGCGGTCAGCGGGATCGTCCTGTCCAGCGCGTGGATCGCCGTCCTCGGCACGCTCATCACGATCGCCGCTATCAACGCGCCGCACCCCGCGCAGCGCGGCGCCGACGGCACCGTCGTCAGCCCGGGCAAGGTCCCGGTGTTCGATCTGCACCCGAAGGACTGCTTCACCCTGCCGCCGGGCGCGGTCGGCTCCAACGGCAACACCCGGACTCTCAACGTCGTCCCCTGCACCACGGCGCACGACAGCGAGGCCTTCGGCTCGTTCTCCGCCGCCGAGGGCACCTTCCCCGGTGTGGACAGCCTGCGCGACGAGAGCATGGCGCAGTGCGGGCGACAGCTCAGCTCGTTCGTCCCGGACCCGGTCTCGCTGCCGGCCGGCACCCAGCTCCAGTTCATCTACCCGAACCAGCAGGCCTGGGACGTCGGCGAGCGCCGCGTGACGTGCTTCCTGCAGTTCCGCACGGCCACGATGACGCACTCGGTGTACCGCGACCCGTCGACCTACAACGCCGACCAGCTCCGCTTCCTCAACGCCGTCGGCCCCCTGTCGATGGCCGTCGGCCAACTGGTCGCGACGCCGGATTCGGCGGACATCTCGGTCTTCCAGCAGCGCGCGAACGACATCGTGTCCGCCACGCAGACCGAGGTGTCCGCACTGACGTCGGCGCCGTGGCCGGACTCCGTGCAGCCGGCGATGGACGCCCTCGCAGCCAACCACACCAAGGCAGCCGCGGTCTGGCAGCAGGTCGCGGACGCCACGGACGTCACCTCGTTCATCGACCAGGCGCGGAGGGCCGAAACAGCCTTCGACTCGCGAGACATGATCGCGGCCCGGACGGCCCTCGGCCTGACGACGCCCGCGCAGGGCGCGAGCGGTGGAACCGGCCAGGCGTCAGCCTGATCGGAGCCTGGAGACGGGGGCCCGGAGCCCGGAGCTCGGAGCTCGGAGACAGGAGCGTGGCGCTCGGAGCTCGGAGACAGGAGCCCGGTGCTCGGTGCCCGGTCTTGGAGCTTGGTGCTTGGTGCTTGGCTCGGTGCTCGGTTCTCGGTGCATGGTGCTCGGCGCTCGGAGTCTGGTGATCGCGGCTCGGGACTTGGAGCCTGGTGATCGGTGATCGGTGATCGGTGATCGGAGCCCGGTGTCCGGCCGAAGCCGCCCTACCGCGACCCCGTCGTCCCCTCCGCCCCCGCTTCCGCCCCGCAAGACGCCCGCACCACCAACCGCGTAGCCACCTGCAAAGGCGCGCTGGCCGACCCGTCATCCGCGTCCAACGCGTCCACCAGCGCCTCGACCGCTCCCGCGCCGAGCGCCACGCGGTCCTGGGCGACCGTCGTCAGTGGCGGCCGTACCAGTGCGGCGGCCTCGATGTCGTCGAAGCCGACCACCGCCATGTCGTGCGGCACCCGCAGCCCGGCGTCGGCCAGCGCGTGCAGCGCCCCGATCGCCATCTCGTCGCCGGCGGCGAAGATCGCGGTCGGCGGCTCGGGCAGCTCGATCAGCCGGCGCGCCGCCTCGTAGCCGCTGGCGAGGAAGAAGTCTCCGTCGACGATGTGCCGGGGGTCCGGCGTGAGGTTCAGGCGCGCCATCTCCGCCTGGTACCCCGCCAGCCGCTCGGTGGCCGGCATCAGGCTCAGCGGCCCGGTGATCGTGGCGATCGCGGTGTGCCCGAGGCCGTGCAGGTGCCGGACCGCGGTGGCCGCGCCAGCCCGGTTGTCCGAGGTGACGTACGTCGTCCGGTTCCGGTGCAGGGGCAGGTCGATCCCGACGCACGGCGTCCCGGCGTCCACCAGCGCGGTGATCGCCGGGTGCGTGGCGTCGACGCCCATCATGATCACGCCCGCGAGGCTGTGCTGCTGCGCCGCGCGCAGGTACAGCGTCACGTCGCCGGGGCTGGCCGCACCGGCCGTGGACAGCACCATCAGGTGGTACCCGGACTCGGCGAGCGTCTGCTTGATCCCGACGAACAGGTCCAGCAGGAACGGATGCCGACGGTCCTGGTTGGTGTACCCGGTGTCCCAGATCAGCCCGATCATGTCTGAGCGCCGCCGCACCAGGGTGCGGGCCGGCTGGTTCGGCGAGTAGCCCAGCCGCTCGGCCATCTCCAGGATCCGCCGCCGGGTCTCCGGGCTCACCTCGGCGCGGTCGTTCAGGGCGCGCGAGACCGTGGCGGGGGAGACGCCGCTGAGGCGTGCCAGCTCGCGGATGTCCACCATGGAGTGTGACCCTAGCGGAAGACAGCTAGCTGCGATAGATCGTTAGGCGCGTGGGCGGAAACGTATCCGGGCAGAACAGCTGCCGCGCGCCGCCGGGCAACGAGAACCCGGCGGCGCGCCCGATCCTAGGGCTGAACCGCCATCGCGAAGATGTGGATCGCCGGATCGTTCGGCACTGTCACCGTCTTCACGGTCTTCGACGCGTCGATCGCGATCGAGTTGTAGAACACGTCGTAGTCGATCCCGAAGTTCGCCGGCCCGCTCGGCGTGTTCCGATGCGTCGTGACGATCGCCGGCGTCGCCCCGTACGCGGTCGGCGACGAGCAGCACCAGTTCGGGAAGCCGAGGCTCCCGCTGCTGGAGGAGCCGTCCGTGTACGTCACGGTGACCGTGTCCGTGGTGAACCCGGCCTCCGCGCCGAGGAAGCCCAGCTTCGCCCCCTGCCCGGCGACGTTCACCATCACGCCGCTGCCGGCCACGTTGTCGTTCGTCCCGGTCGCCGACGACGGCCACGTGAACGTCGTGCCACCGGCCTTGATCGAGGCCCCCGGCGTGGCACCGGCCGCGGCGAGTGCCTGCGCCGAATAACTGTCGTTGTCCCCGTCGAAGTTCCCGGGGCCCGGGTTGGTCTCGTCACTGATGGCGATGTTGTTGAACGCACTGGCCAGCGTCGGGAACGGCGTGTTCGTGACGTTCGACAAGTCGGCGCCGTCCACCGAAGGCGTCCCGCGATCGCGGTAGGCGACTGTTGCGCTCAGCGTCGTCGTCACCTTCCCCGGCGGCGGAGTGCTCGCGGTGACCATGAACGTGGCCGTCGCCGACGTCCCCGGCTTGACGTTCTTCAACCGCACCGACGACGGCGTCGCGGTCCACCCGGCGGGCAGCTTCAGCGTGACAGAGGGCTGCTGTGCGTCGAAGTACCCGTAGTCACCGAACGACACGGTCACCGGCGTCGGCACCCCGGCGGCCAGCGGAGCACCGCTGATCGTAGCCGCGGTGTGGATCGGCAGGTGCTTGTCGCCGTGGGAGTGGACCCGGTAGATGACCGTCGCATGCGGCGCCAGCGATGCGGATATCGTGCCGTCGCTCGCGCTCTTGGCCTTGCTCACCAGATCGGTCAGCTGGAACGGTGCGCCGCCGGCTTGGAGTCCGATGGTCGCGGCGTTCGTCGTCACGGTCTGCGCGGTGTCGCCCTTGTTGAACAACACCACCGAGACGTCGCCGTTCGCCAGCGGCTTGGCCAGCACGTCATATCCGTTGCCGGACTGCACGATCGTCCCCTGCGCGCCGAGCTTGTCCTGGTCCACGGCCACCACGTCGGGGTTCGCCACGATCCCGACTTCGGTCGGCGTCAGCTTCGACAGGTCCGTGGACAACAGGATCGGCGAGGCCATCTCGGCCCACAGCGTCATCTGGGTCTGCTCCTCGGTCGGGCTCAGCCCGCCGTTGCCGACCTCCAGCATGTCCGCGTCGTTCCAGTGCCCGGGACCGGCCCACTGCGCCAGGCCCGGCGTGTTGTCCTCGCTATAGTTCTCCAGCACGCTCGGCCACGCGTCGTAGATGTCCGAGCCGAAACGCCACAGGTTGCCGTGCTGGTATAGCCAGGTCAGCTCGTTGGTGAAGTCCGCGCCGGAGCAGCACACGTAGGCCGGTGCCGATTCGGAGAACATCATCGGCCGGGGTTCGTTCAGCAGCGCCTGGCTCGCCTCGGTGTAGACGATCTGCGCGACCTGGCTGGCGGTCTTGCCGGGGAACTGGTCCATCGGCTGGTAGCAGTAGTCGAGCTTGAGGTAGTCCACGCCCCAGGAGGCGTAGAGGTCGGCGTCCTGCTGGAAGTGGCCGTAGCTGCCGGCCGCACCCTGGCAGGTCTGGTAGCCGGCGTCCTCGTAGATGCCGAACTTCAGGCCCTTGCTGTGGATGTAGTCGCCGAGCCACTTCAGGCCGTGCGGGAAGCGGGTCGCGTCGACCTGGAGGTTGCCGTTGGCGTCCCGGGTCTTCTGCATCCAGCAGTCGTCGATGTTGACGTAGTCGTAGCCGAGCTTGTTCAGGCCCAGCTTGACGATCTGGTCGGCGGTCTTGGTGAACAGCGTCTCGTTCATGGCGCTGTTGCACTCGAAGCCGGCCCAGTCGTTGAAGCCCATCGGCGGGGTCAGCGCCAGGCCGTTGTAGGAGGGGTGGGTGTTGATCGGCGGCGGGGTGGTGGCTGCGGCCGGGGTCAGCCCGCCGACCACCAGCACGGCCGCCGTGACGAAGCCGAGCAGCCGTCGGTGAGGGACAGTGCAGGACATTTCACCTCCGAGGGAGAGGACTGATCTCGCCGAGTCACCGTAAGAAGCGCGAGCGCCGTGCGCAAGTGTTTGTGAAGGGTCAGTTTCAATCAGTTTCGCGCAGAGTTCGTGCACCAGCGCCCGCGGCGATCTCAGCCCTCGACGATCGACGGCCGGTCGGCGAGACTGATCTGATGACTCGATGGGCCGGGCTCTGGCGGCGGATGACCCGGGCGTTCTCCGTGGACGCGGTGCCCGTCACCGTCATCGACGACATGGCGCCGGACCCGGATGGTTGGAACACCGGCTACGCCGACACCGCCGGCACCGGCTACCGCACCGTGGCGCGCCGCCTGCCGCTGCTGATCGCGACCTCGATCCGGCTGGCCGCCGAGGCCTCCAAGCCGCGCACCATAGCGCTGCTGGTGGTGCAGACGGCCTCCTCGCTGGCCGGGGCCTTCAGCCTGTACGCCACCACCGACGTCCTGGCCCCGCTGTTCGGCGCCGGCGCGACCCCGGACCGGATCCGCGCGGCGCTGCCGTCGATGCTCGTGGTGCTGGTGCTGACCGCCTCGCGGTCGTTGTGCGACTCGATCGCCAAGGCGTTCGCGCAGCAGCTCGGGCCGATGATGGACGCGCGGGCGATGATCCGGCTGCAGGAGCTGTGCACGCGCGCCGAGCTGGTCGCCTTCGACAAGGCCGACTGGGTCGACGCCTCGCAGCGCGCCGAGCGCGGCTCCATCTCGGCGCGCAGCATGCTGGCCATCACGCAGCAGGTGTTGCAGAGCCTCGCGACGTTCATCGGCGTGGCCGGGGTGCTCGCCGTGCTGCATCCGGTGCTGGTGCCGCTGCTTCTGCTGTCGGTGGTGCCGCGATGGTGGGCCGCGGTGCGGGTGGCCCGGTTGGACTACAAGGTTTTCGTGCGCTGGGTCGAGGGCCGGCGCCGGCAGAATCTGTTGATCGGGCTGGCGGTGACGACGACTTCGGCCGCAGCGGTACGCGCGCTGTCGCTGTCCGGGTACCTGGTCGAGCGCTACCGCCGCATCACCGACGCCTACCTGGCCGAGCGGTTGCAACTGGTCCGCGCGGAGGCGTCGTCCATGGTCGTGGGGAACGCCGTCGCAGGGTTCTTCACCGGTGTGGTCTACGCCGTGCTCGCGCTACTGCTGTGGCGGCAGTCGATTCCGCTGGCCGTCGGCGGGACGGCGTACCTGGCCGTGAGCCGGGTGCAGCAGGCGCTGCTCGGTCTGGCCATGGATATCAATGAACTGTATGCCGAGGGCCTGTACCTGGAGGACTACCGCTCGTTCTGCGACGACGCCGCCGGCCACCTGCCGCCGACCGGGAGCGAGCCGGCGCCGGAGGAATTCGAGGAGATCCTCGTCGAGGACGTGGAGTTCACCTATCAGGGGGCGAAGACACCGGCGGTCGCGGGTGTCTCGCTGCGGGTGCGGCGCGGACAAGTGGTCGCGTTCGTGGGGGAGAACGGCGCGGCCAAGACGACGATGGCCAAGCTGCTCGGCCGGCTGTATCTGCCCGATTCAGGACGCATCACCTGGGACGGCCGCGATAGCGCGCAGATGGACATCGACACGTTGCGCTCCCGGATCGCCTTCATCGACCAGGACCACACCCGCTTCCCGTTCACCGCGGGGGAGAACATCCGCATCGGGGAGTGGACCGCGGAGCCGGATCCGGCACGGATCGAGGAGGCGGCCCGGCACGCCGGGGCGCACCAGTTCATCAGTGCCCTGCCGCGCGGCTATGACACGCTGCTGGAACGCAGTCTCAGCGGCGGCCTGTCGGTCTCCGGCGGCCAGTGGCAGCGGCTCGCGCTGGCCCGTGGCTTCTTCCGGCGTGCCGCGCTGGTGATCGCCGACGAGCCGACATCCAGTCTCGACGCCGCCGCCGAAGCAGCGTTCTACCATCGGCTGCGCGAGTACGGCGGCACGATCGTGATGATCACGCACCGGCTGGGGAACGTCGCCGAATGCGCGGACTACATCTACGTCTTCGCCGAAGGGCGGGTCGCCGAGCAGGGGACGCATGCGGAGCTGGTCTCGGCCGACGGCTGGTACGCACGGTCCTACCTTCTTCAGCGACAGAGCTTTGAGAAGGTCGACCGCGCTAGTCGTCAGAACGTATCGTCGAGCACCAACACCGACGGCAACTCGCTGCCGGCGCCCATCCGCAGCAGCTGATACGCCACGCCGCCGAGCCCGGACATCATCGCCGGGGAGAACGCCTCGCGCGCCATGCCGCTGATCGCGCCGTTCTCCTCCAGGCTGGCCACGATGTACGCCTCGAAACCCTTCCGATCCACGCCCGCCGGGGCGAAGCCGTCCCGCAGCGCAGCGTCCATCAGCTCCCAGACACCGAGCTCGCCGTGGCACAGCGTGTGGTTCCAGCCCATGCCTTGCGCGTAGGCGGCGGCCGCGGCGCGCGTCAGGATGCTGTCGACGTTGCCGGACGGCCAGCCGCGCCGCGCCAGGTCCAGCTGGGTCAGGGCGATCCCGACCGAGCCGTGGCACCAGGCGTTGGCGGTCAGGCCGGGCTCGATCTCGCGCAGGTCGGTCCAGCCGCCGACGGACGGGTCGTAGCAGGACTCTTCGAAGGCGAACGCGGCGCGCGCCGTCTCGGACGCCCGGGCGTCGCCGGTGGCCAGTGCGAGGCGGGCCAGCGCCCAGCCGATGCCGGACGCGCCGTGCGCGCAGCCGCCGAGGCCGCCGGGCCAGCGCGCGGTCGGCCAGGTCACGCCGGTGTCCTTGGTCAGCGCGGCGTCGCACAGCACCGCGCCGATGTGCGCGGCGATGTCGGTCCAGCGCTGTTCGCCGGTGGCGGCGGTGAGCTGGAGCAGCGGCACGACGGCGCCGGCCGGGCCGGAGACGAGTTCGTACTCCTCGGCGTCGCCGATCGCGCCGGGGACCAGGGCGGCCAGGGTCCGGGCCCGGTCCAGGGCCTCGTCGCCGACCGCGCCGAGGCGGCGCAGGGTCAGCCAGGTCCACAGCTCCGAGCCCAGGCCGACCCAGCCGCCGGGTTCGCGGGGCCGGATCGCGATGCCGTCGGCACGCAGCTTGGCTGAGTGGTCGCCGGCCAGGCGCATGGTCTGGACGGTCGCGTCGAGGAGCGTGGTGACGCCTTCGACGGCGTCGGCGCGGCCGGCCTCGGCCTCGCGCTGATAGGCGGCCAGCAGCAGTGCCACGCCGGGCAGGCCGCTGTACAGGTCCGGGCTGAGCGGCTGGACGACCCAGCCGGTGAGGCTGAGGACCGGCGCGATCCAGGTGGCGGTGCCGTCCGTGCCCCGCGTGGCGCTGTCACGGAGCTGCCGGACCAGTTCGGCTGCCAGGGTCCTGCGACGCCTGTCGATGCCGCTGGTACTCACGGCGGTCGGTTTGCGCAGGCCCTTGCTCGGCGTCCAGTCAGCATTCAGATACGCGCTGACCAGCGTCGCGCGGATGATGCCGCGGTCGAACCCCAAATCGGCGCCGCGCCAGCGGGTCAGCGCGTCGGCGACCAGGTCCTGCTCGGGCAGCCAGTGCGTGCCGCCGGGGCCGGTGAGCCGGCCGGTGCGGGGCGTGGTGCCGAAGTAGGGGATGTCGCCGGTCAGCAGGTCGGCGATCTCCGCTGCGACGACGTCCGGTTCGCCGGGCGCCGCCGAGGACTGCTGGGCCATCTGGACGAACAGGTCGGTGGCGCGGTGCACGGCCGCGGGCTCGTCGTGCAGCGAGACCGGGTGCCAGAGCATGCGGGCGACTTCTTCGTAGACGTCCGTGGCGCGCAGCACCATACGGATCTGGCAGTCTCCGAACGCTGACATCGCAGGTTCCAGGACACCGGCTCGGTCGGCGTCGGCCAGCGCGTCGCAGCTTTCTTCGAACCCTGCCGCGACCGTCTCCCAGTACTCTGCCAGCGCCGGCTTCGGGCTCGGCAGGCTCGCGGCGGGCTGGGGCGTGGCCTCGGCGAAGCCCAGGCGGGCACGGTCGGTGCCGGCGTCGACGATCACCGGGACCTGACCGGAGGGCTGCTCGTCCGGGAGCGCGCCCACGGAGGAGGAGTCCACGCCGCGCCAGCCCAGGGCCGCACCCCGGTTCGGGAGCATGCCGACGCGCAGCACGGTCTCGTCGACCAGCTTGGCCGCCGTGTCGACGGCGTGGCCCAGGCCCGAGGGCGGGCCCTCGGGGATGGTGCTGAACAGGGTTTCGCAGTCCACGACGACCGGGATCGGGCCGTGCGCGATGACGTTCTCGGTGTGCAGGTCGCTGCCGCCGAGCAGGCGCATCACGGCCAGCCAGTGGCCGACGCCGCGGTAGAAGGCGGTCAGCTCGGCGTCGGAGTCGCAGTAGCGGTGCTCGATGAACTCGCTCCAGCCGTAGCCGTCGCGGGCTATGACGGCCGGTACGCGGATGCGGGTGGCGGCCGAGACGTCGGGGAATACGGTTTCGAGCAGCTCTGTCAGAGCTTTGTCGACCTCGACGGGTCGCGGCTTGTAGACGATCGTGGCCTCGGCCAGCTCCAGGATCGCGACCGACTGTCCGCCCCGGTGGCTGTCGCCGGCGCCGAACTCGACGTGCCGCAGCTCTCCGGGGTCGACGCCGGTCAGCTCCGTCAGGGTGCTGCGATCGGCGGCGAAGCGGCGGGCCAGCGCCCAGGCGGCGTCGGCGCGGCGCTGCATGACGGCGTCCAGGCGCTGCTGGAGCGTGGGATACCGGCCCGACAGCGAGTGCCAGAACTCTGCGTTGTCGGCCATCGCCAGGAACTCGTCCCAGCGCGCGGCGGGATCCTCGGCGGTGAGCCGGCCGGTCAGGCGCGCGGCGTTGAGTTCGAGAAGCAGAACCCTGCTGACCTTGCGGTGGACGGTTTCCAGAATGGCGCGCTCGGCGGCCTCGGCGATCGCCGCGCGCTCGGGCCCGCTCAGGGGCTCGACGGCGGCGAGCCGGGCCGCCAGGCCGGCCGTGACCGGCGCGGCCAGGCAGCCCAGTGCTCCGGCGAACTCACCGGAGAAACGGGAGGTCACCTGCGGTTCAGCAGCACTGGCTGCCGCGCGAGGCGGTGCAGGAGCTGCACGTGCCCCGGGTCTCGCGGATGATCGCGCCGATGATGTCGGCCTCGGCGTACTTGCCGCCGGTGAACAGGGGGCCGGCCGGGCTTTCGTCGTCGCCCGAGCTCAGCCAGCCGCTGATGACGCTGTCGGTGTCGAGGAGTTCGGTTTTGGGCATGCGAGACCTCCAGAGGTGGGGGGAAGGTGACAGAGCACGAACCGGGATCACCGTCTTCGATCGTGCTCGATGTGTTCTGTATATATCTGGCTGTACGTAGTGACAAGGAGAAACATACGATAGTTTGTACCTAGACCAGCATTGACAGAGTCTTGATATCAAGGGGAGTAGATCATGGCTGATGTCCGGGCTGCGGGCCGAGACGCTATGCGGTCATTGGCAGCGTCTTTGGGCGATCGGGCCAACGAGATGGCGGCCGCGGGCCAGGTCGCCGACGTGCCGGCGCTGTGGGAGGACGCCATCGCGGGGCTGCGGGACGAGGAGTCGCGGGCGCTGATCACGCTTGCGTACGCGTGGTATCAGGCGCTGCACGGGGAGGTCGAGCACGGGGTGCGGCTGGCTGTGGGGCTACGGGATTGCCCGTTGTCGTCGGTGCGCGGGCAGATCAGGGTGCTGGTTCGCAACCGAGTGCGGGTCGAGCCGGATCTCGTCGGGCAGACGTGGTTCGCCCTGACGGAGACGGATCTTCCGTCGTGGGCGTCGCTGTCGGATCGGGACATCGACGCGGTCGGGGAGTGGCTCACGGCGGCGTCGTGGGAGGACTCCAGGGCGATTTATGACGCTGACGTAAGCGGAATCCGGTCGCAGGATATTGACGACGCGCTCGCGGAGATCGCGTTGGGCGATCCTCGATTTCGGGCTCCGGTGGCTGTTCATCGGGCGGTTCTGGTTCTCGGTGTCGACGTCGGGTACCGCTGTTTGAGCGATGCGCGGGAGACGGCACGGGTCGCCGGGGAGGTTGTGGCTGCCGGTGATTGGAGCGCTTTGCGGGCGTGCGGGACGATCGAGCTGACGGTGCACGGGCTTGGTTTTCTGGGTGGCGTGCACGGGGTCGCGGCGGAGTTGATGGCCGGTGGTGGCGGTCGTGACCTTGCTATCAGCCCTTTGATGTCGGAGCGGATCGCCGTTGTGGCGCGGGACGCGGAGCCTTGGGAGCGTGCGCAGGCGGCCTCGGATCTGGCCGCTGTCGGGGACGGTTCGCTCGTCGCCTTGCTGGCGGCGATCCCGGATTCCCCTGAGCGATAACGTTCCCTCACTCAATAGTAGGCCATTGACAGCTTGTCAGGGCAATTCGACACTTCGGGGTGTGAACGTTCCCTTCGTCCGGGACCGGCTGCGCCGGCCCGCAGTGCTCTTGTTCGCCTCGTGCCTGTGTTTCGCAGGCCTCATGCACGGCGCCGCGGGTGCCGCGTCCGCGACTTCGCACGCGACTTCGAACGGACTGGCGGCGACTTTCAACAACGCCGGGATCAGCGACGACGCCGCGCAGGCGGCGGCGAATCTGGACGGCGGCGGGTCCAGCTTCTCCGCCGAGGCGCTGGCTGCCGACGGCTGGTCGCCGGGCGCGGTGTACACGCTGGCCGACGGCGCGGCCGTGCGCGTGCCGCAGATCGCGCCGGGCCAGGCCGACAACACCGTCGCCGCCGGGCAGACGTTCGCCGACGCCGGGTCCGGCGGCGCGTTGGATCTGGTGGCGACCAGTACGGACGGGCCCACGAGCGGGACCGGGACGGTGACGTACGCCGACGGGTCGACGCAGAGCTTTGCGATGTCCGTGCCGGACTGGTGGACCGGGACCGTCGCGATCGCGGCCGTGTCGCCGTACCGGAACTCGACCGGCGGCCGGCAGGTGCACCAGGTGAGCCTGTTCCCGACCTCGGTGCCGTTGGTGGCGGGCAAGGCGGTGGCGTCGGTGACGTTGCCGAACACGACCGGCGGTAGCGGCTCGGCGATGCACGTGTTCGCCGCGGCGTTCGGGCCGGCCGCGCCGGTGGCCGCTCTGGCGTCGGCGTTCAACAACGTCGGCGTCAGCGACGACAGCAACGTCACCGGGGCGAACCTGGACGGCCAGGGCAACAGCTTCTCGCAGCAGGACCTCATCGCCGCCGGCTGGTCGCCCGGCGCACAGGTGGTGGGCGGCGCCGCGCGGTTGGCGTTGCCGCAGGTCGCGGCCGGGCAGCCGGACAACGTGGTGGCCAACGGGCAGCAGATCTCCTATTCGGCTTCTGGCAGTGCCCTGAGTTTCCTGGCGACGAGCACCGACGGCGCCGCGTCCGGGTCCGGGACGCTGACGTACAGCGACGGCAGCACGCAGGGCTACACGATCGGCACGCCGGACTGGATCGTCGGCGCGACGGACGCGATGGCGGTCTCGTTGCCGCACTGGAACCAGGCCGGCGGCCAGGCGGGCGCGTCGGCGAAGGTGTACGTGGAGTCCGTGCCGCTGGCGCCGGGCAAGACGCTGGCCTCGCTGACGCTGCCGACCCTGGCGTCGCCTGCGGGCGGCACCGAGCTGCACATCTTCGCGCTCGGCGTGCGGGCCTCGGCCGGGGCCTGGAGCGGGAGCTGGGCCGCGGCCGCCGACGACGGGCTGGTGCCGGGGCCGTGGACCGACCGGACGCTGCGCATGGTCGAGCACTCCAGCGTCGGCGGCACGCAGGTGCGGGTGCGGCTGGACAACGCGTTCGTCGGCGCGCCGGTGAGCGTCGGGCACGTCACGGTCGCGGTGCAGAGCAGCACGTCGGTGGCGACCGGCACGCCGGCCACGCTGACCTTCAACGGGAATCAGGCCACGACGATCCCCGGCGGCGGCCAGGCGATCAGCGACGCGGTGCCGTTCACCGTGCCAGCGGACGCGAACCTGCTGGTCAGCGTGTACTTCCCGGGAACGGTGCAGCTGGAGTCGGTGCACAGCCTCGGCACCCAGGACATGTATTCGACCGCTGATGAAGCGGGCGATCAGACCACTGACGTGAGCAACTACCCGGTGAACAACACCTTCGGCTTCTGGACGCTGCTCTCCGGCGTGGACGTCGTCCCCAGCGGCCCGCCGGTGGGCACGATCGTGGCGCTCGGCGACTCGATCACCGACGGCGTCGGCTCCACGTACAACGGCAACGACCGCTGGCCGAACGACCTCTGGCGCCGCCTGGCGGCGAGCCAGGACCCGCACCGCGGCGTGATCGACGAGGGCATCAGCGCCAACCGCGTCGTCAGCGACGACTTCACCGGCGTGCAGGGCACCGGCAACGGCGGCATCAGCGCGGTGAGCAGGCTCGACCGCGACGTCCTGAGCCAGAGCAACGTCAAGACCCTGATCATCCTGGAGGGCGTCAACGACCTCAAGTCGGGCACCTCCGCCGACGCGGTGATAGCGGGCCTGAAGCAGATCGCCGCGGCAGCACACGCCGAAGGCATCACCGTCCTCGGCGGCACGGTGACCCCCTTCAAGGGCTACAGCGCCTGGACCAGCGCCTCCGAGGCGCAACGGCAAGCGGTGAACACCTTCGTGAGGTCAAGCGGCGGCGTCTTCGACGGCTACGTGGACTTCGACGCGGCCGTGCGGGATCCCGCCAACCCGGCGGCGCTGCTGGCGACTTACGACAGCGGCGACCACCTGCACCCGAGCGCGGCTGGGTACCAGGTGATGGCGGGGGCGGTGGATCTTTCGAAGCTGTGAGGGATCGAGGGTGTGAGGTGATGTGAGGCGATCGTGTGGGGTCGGCGAGGTGAGCTTGTCGGCCCCGCACGAGGTGCCGTGGGCACGGGTGTCACTCCGGTTCGGCGGCGGCGAGGTGGCGGAGCTGACCGACGGGGTGTTCGCGCGGGAGGTCCGGCTCGGGGGCGTGGGCCGGCCAGTGGATCAGGCCGCGGAGGGCGAAGCCGGTGCGGTAGAGCCAGAGGCGGTCGGGGGTGCTGGCCAGTTCGGGGTAGGCCTCGGTGAGCCAGGGGACGATGGCGGGGCGGCCGTCGTCGGGGCTCGGGTGGACGCTTCGGCCGTCGCTCTGGCCGTCGACCCAGGCCCAGAACGACGGCAGCGTGAGCTCGATGTCGCGCGGGCCGAGGCGGGACCACTCGAAGTCCAGGAGTGCGACGATGCGGCCGTCCCGGATCAGCACGTTCGCCGGGGTGCAGTCGGCGTGCAGGAGGACGTCGGCGGAGCGGTCGATCGGGACGCGACCGACGTGGTCGAGTCGGGCCGCGATCCGGTCGAGCACGCTGCCGTCGACGTACATCCGCCCACGCGCGTGCTCGATGAGCCGTTGCAGAAGTGGCACGGACAGTGGTGTCAGGGTACTGGCGGCGATGCGCACCGGATCGGTCTCGGTCGCAGGCACTTCGGCGGCGCGGTAGCGCGTCAGGACCGAGGTCGGGGGCTGCCACTCGTGCAAGCACCGCATGATGTCCGCGAGCTGCCGTACGTAGTCGCGGAGAACCGGCGCGGGTTCGGACTGCCACGCATGCCACAGAGACGTTGCGTGGTGGCGTTTGACCAGCATCCAGCTCAGGGCGTCGTCACGGCCGTGGTCCAAGACCTGCGGTCCCGGGACACCGTCGGGGAGCACCGCGGCCAGTTCGGCTTCGCGCAGCAGGCGGTCGATGTCGCCGCGCCAGCAAACCCGCAGGACCGAGTCCGGAAACAGCCACGTGTCGTTGGAGCCGCTCTCGACGAATGCCTCGTCGCCGGTCAGCGACAACCCTGCGGCGGCCGCGACCCGAGCGAGCCGCCGCCGCGCGACCGCCTCGTCCCACGGCCAGCGTGGGGTGCCGTCGATGATCGGGACTTCGCCGTCGGGGAGGTTGTAGGGGCCTGTGAATCTGGCGATCTCAGCGGCGGTCGACATTCGTGGAGATTACCCGAGGGCAGAAAGGTGGTGGCGGCCAATTACGGCCGCCGCCACCGATCAGCGAATCAAGCGAAGCGAATCAAAGAGCTGAGAAGCGCTACCCCAACCGAGCCTCGATAGCCGCGATGATCTTCGGCCGCATCTCCGCCGCCTTGATCACCTCGTCCACCGAGCCGACCTGCACCGCACGCTGGATGCTGTGCACCCGGTCGAACTCCGTCGCGACCTCGCCCAGCTTCTCGGCTCGCACCGACACCCGCAGCTCGTCGAGCTCCGCCGCCAGCGCCGCGCGGTCGGTGCCCGAGGCCGCCGTGACGCGCGCCTCCAGGTCGCGGATGCGGGGGTCGTTCGCGGTGCGGGAGTTCACGTCGCCGGCGAACACCACCGCGGCCGCCGGGGCGCCGCCGAGCACCGAGGCGTAGGAGCCCTCCAGCGCCAGGACCGTCATGTTCGGGTTCAGGGCCTTGGAGAACACCACGAACGCGCCGCCGTGGTACCGCGAGATCACGCAGAACACGATCGGCCCCTGGAAGTTCACGATCGCGCGCCCGATCTCGGCGCCGTACTCCAGCTGCAGCTTCCGCATCGACTCCGGGGAGCCGTCGAACCCTGACAGGTTCGCCAGTACCACCAGCGGCCGGTTGCCGCTGGCCGAGTTGATGGCGCGCGCGACCTTCTTCGAGGACTGCGGGAACAGCGTGCCGGCGGTGTACGTGTCCGGGCCGTCGGTGGGCGGGAACCCCCGGCGCGGCACGGCCCGCGACTCGATCCCGACCAGGCAGACCGGCAGCCCGCCCAGGTGCACGTCCTGCACCACCGAGGTCTCCGCGCCCGCCATCCCGGCCCAGCGCTCCAGCACCGGGTGGTCCTGGTCGGACAGGGCGCGCATCACGGTCCTGATGTCGAACGCCTTCTTGCGGTCCGGGTTCGCCGCGGCGCTGAAGATCTCGCCGACCGTGGCGAAGTCCGAGCCCGCGAAGGTGTGCGGGAAGGAGCTGATGTCGCGGTTGTGCGGGTCGTCCGTCGCGGCCCGGCGCGGCGTGGATTCGCCGGGGGCGATGTACGTGTGGTCGTAGTGCGCCATCAGCACGTCCCGAGCCGCCGCCAGCGAAGGCGCCCAGTACTGCGCCTGACCGTTCGGGCCCATGACGCGGTCGTAGCCGCCGATACCGAAGTTGTCCTCGGCCGAGACACCGCCGGAGAAGTCCAACGCCTGCTTGCCGGTCAGCACCATCGCCGAGTCCGGAGTCATCACCAGCACGCCGCGCGTGTGCATCAGCATCGTGGCCTCGGCGTTCCAGTACGGCTGCGCGCCGACGTTGATGCCGTTGACCACGACGTTGATCTCGCCGCCGTCCTGGGTGAACTCCACGATCCGCTTCAGCGCCGCGGCGACCCAGTCCATGTTCTCGGTGCCGGACTGCATCGAGATGCGCGCGCCGGACGACAGCGCGTACCACTCCAGCGGAACCTTCATCTGCTCGGCCAGGTCCAGCGCGGCGATCACCCGGCGGCACTCCGGCTCCGACAGCGCGCCCAGGGACTTCGTCGGGTCGCCGAGCAGCAGGACGCGGGTGACGCCCTGGCGGTGCCGACGGGTCCGGGTGGTGACCACGCCGGCCACCATCGCGGCCTTGTTCTGCCCCTTGGGCCGGTCCACCGGGACCAGCCGGTGCTCCCCGTCCGAGTCGGCCGAGTTGGCCGACTCGGCTGAGCCGGCTGAGTCGTCCAGGTCGTATTCAGCGAAGTCGCCGAGCTGGTCCACCAGCTCGTACGGGTACACCGTGCCCCGGCTGGCCGCGCGCAGCACCTTCAGCCGGTAGTCGTCCAGCGGCTCGATCGGGTCCAGGGTGGGCTCGCCCACGCTCAGCGAGGGGTTCCCCGCGGTGTCGAAGCGGACCCGGACCGCGATCTTGATCAGCTCGCCGGTCTTCCACGAGCGCTGACGCCCGATGAGCTCGATCTCCTCCAGGCCCGCGCCGGCCGTCGAGGGCAGGATGCGCTGCGCGATCAGGAACAGCTCCGAGCGCTTGATGTCCGACACCGGCCACAGGTAGACCACGACCCGGTTGGTGCTGAACCGCTTGTTGGACGGCCGCCGCAGCTGTGCGCGCCGGATGGAGTCCACGCACGCCGCGATCGCGTCCTCGGCGGTCGGCAGCGCCACCAGGCGGCCGTCGTGGTCGCGCAGCTCGGTCAGGTCGCGGACCTGGGTGAAGGCGACCAGCCGGTCGTCGGCCGGGTTCTCCCGGGCCACGCACTGGTACAGGTACACGTCCTCGTCGGAGGACGGCTGCCGCGTGAGGTCGAACTTGGTCAGCCGCTCCAGCTGCATCCGCTCGGCGATGTAGGGGTGCAGGCCGCGGATCAGCCGCTCCTCGGTCATCCCGGTGGTGGTGCGCCGGAAGGTGAAGTGGTGGTGCATCACGGCGCCACGCCGACCGGCGACCGTGGCGGTCACCCGCCGCACCTGCTGCGGCAGCGGGTGCGCGCTCATCACGCGCTGCAACGCGGTCGCGGCCTCGTCGGTGTCCGGCTGGTTCTCCCACAGCAGGTAGATGTCGGCGTCCAGCGCGCCGTCGGAGGCGGCCAGTTGCCCCAGGCCGTCCAGGGTGTCGCCGAGCCGGTCGAAGGGCACGGCCGCGGACACCAGGCGCGAGCTGTCGTGCTCGGCGACGACGAAGGAGCTGCCGGCGACCTCGGTGGTCTGGACGCCGGTCAGGCCCTTGTTGCCGTAGTAGCGCCGGGTGAGTACTTCGAGCATCACCGAGTTGTCCAGGTCCGGATGGACCAGGCGCTGCCCCAGCAGCCGCACCAGCGGCTCGGTGCTGCGCACCATCTCGGCGATCCGCTCGGCGCGGTCCTCGGCCCGCGGGTTCTCGTCCAGGTAGCGCAGGTTCTTGCGGACCTCGGCGTAGACGCGGGCCCGGTTGCGGCGCAGCAGCGGCTGGCCGAACCAGGCGTAGACCACGCCGCGCGCCAGGTCGGCGATGGTCGGGAAGCGCACCTGCGTGGCCGCGATCAGCTGCTCCAGGGCCAGGCCCGTGGGCTCGCGCAGCAGCTCGTCCGGCGGGAGTTCGCGCAGCCAGGCGCGCAGCAGCGTGGTCACCACGGCGGCGTCCGTCGCGGCACGCTGCCGGGCCAGGAAGATGCGGAACACCGCCGCTTCCAGCTCCGGCGAGCGGTCCAGCTCGGTGATGCCGTAGTGCGCCAGCGCCTTGCGCAGGGCCGCCTGGAAGGACTCCGGCAGGCCCGCGCGCTCCACGTCCAGGCTCTGCAGGTAGGTGTGGAAGTACTCGTGCGCGCTGTGCAGCTGGCTTTCGCCGGCCTCGTCCTTCTCGGCCCCGGCCGGACGGTTCTGGCCCAGGTCGGCCAGGTCGGCGAAGACCTCGATCAGGCCCAGCTCGCCGGCCCGGGGCCGCAGGCCCTGCTCGCCGGCGACGGTGCGGGCCTCCAGGTAGGCCTCCAGGATGCGGTCCTCGTCGTGCGGGTCCACGTCGAAGCCCAGCAGCAGGCTGCGAAGGTCCTCCTGGCCCTGGGCCACGCGGGTGCGGACCGGCACCTCGGTCGGGGCGGGCGGCAGGTCCAGCTCGACGGCCTCGGTCTGCTGCGCCGCGCCGGCAGCGGCGGCGGTGTCAGAAGCGTCCTCCTCGACGATCTGCTCCAGCCGCAGCAGCGGGGCGCCGGTCTCCACCTGACTGCCGACGCTGACCGCCAGCTCCTTCAGCCGGGCCTTGAACGGCGCGCGCAGCACCGTCTCCATCTTCATGCTCTCCAGCACGACGACCGGCGCTCCGGCCTCGACCTCCGCGCCGACCTCCAGCGGCGTGGCGATCACCAGGGCCGGGGCCGGGGAGCGGACCACGCCGCCCTCGTCGCGGCTGACGCGGTGTGTGACGCCGTCCACCTCGACCTGGTGCACCGAGCCGTGGGTGGCGGTCAGCAGGCGGAAGCGCTGGCCGTTGACCACGATCTGGCCGGTGTGCCGGTCGAAGCGGTCCAGCACGACGTCCGCGGTCTGTGTCTGTGTCTGTGTCTGAGTCTGGGACTGCGCGCCGTGGCCGTCGCCGGCCTCTATCCCGACCCGGAAGCGCGCCGCGCCGACCCGGGCCACCCGGACCCGGTAGCCCACGCCGCGCAGCTTCAGGTCCAGCGGCCGGCCGGACTCGTGCTGCACCTGCGGGCGGCCGCCGGAGGCGGTGGACAGCAGCCGGGCCCGCTCGACCCGCTCCTCGTCCTCGTAGGCGTCGATCGCGGCGGCGGCCAGCGCGACGGCGGCGTTGCGGTGCGAGACCAGGCGGCCCTCGGCGCGGACCCGGTCGATCCAGCCGGTGTCGGCGGAGGCGTCGATGACCTCGGGCTGGTCCAGCAGGTCCAGCACGAAGCTCTTGTTGGTGGTGCCGCCCTCGATGACCACGGAGGTCTCGGCCATCGCGCGGCGCAGCCGGCCCAGGGCCTCGTCGCGGTCCCGGCCGTAGGCGATGACCTTGGCGATCATCGAGTCGAAGTCGGCGGGGATGGTGTCGCCCTCGGACACGCCGGTGTCCACCCGGACGCCGGGACCGGCCGGCAGGTCCAGGCGCGTGATCCGGCCCGGGGAGGGCGCGAAGTCGCGGTCCGGGTCCTCGGCGTTGAGCCGGGCCTCGATCGCGTGCCCGCGCTCGGCCGGCGGGCGGCCTTCGAGGCGGCCGCCGGAGGCCACGTGCAGCTGCGCCTTGACCAGGTCGAAGCCGGTGGTCAGCTCGGTGATCGGGTGCTCGACCTGCAGGCGGGTGTTGACCTCCAGGAAGGCGAACTGCCGGTCGCCGGGGTGGTACAGGAACTCCACGGTCGCCGCGCCCCGGTAGCCGACGCGGACCGCCAGGCGCTCGGCGGAGGTCTTCAGCTGCTCGACCTGCTCGGGACCGAGGACCGGGGAGGCGGACTCCTCGATCACCTTCTGGTTGCGCCGCTGCACCGAGCAGTCGCGCACGCCCAGGGCCCAGGCCGTGCCCTGGCCGTCGGCGATCACCTGCACCTCGACGTGGCGGGCGCCGGTGACCAGGCGCTCCAAGAAGACGATGCCGGAGCCGAAGGCGCGCGCGGCCTCCTGGCTGGTGCGCTCGTAGGCGTCGACGAGTTCGGCCTCGTCGGTGATCACGCGGATGCCGCGTCCGCCGCCGCCGGCGGTGGCCTTCAGCATCAGCGGGTAGCCGATCTGCCCGGCCGCCTCGATCGCCGCCTCCAGCGTCTCGACCGCGCCGCGGCTCCACGGCGCCACCGGCACGCCGACCTCCTCGGCCAGCAGCTTCGCGCCGATCTTGTCGCCGAGCTGCCGCATCGCGTCCGCGGACGGCCCGATGAAGGTGACGCCGATCCGGTCGCAGAGCTCTGCGAACGCCGGATCCTCGGCGACGAAGCCCCAACCCACCCAGGCCGCGTCCGCGCCGGACTCCACCAGCGCGCGCTCCAGCAGCTTCAGGTCCAGGTAGGGGCGCGCGGCGGCGGGGCCGAGGTCGTAGGCGACGTCGGCCTCGCGCACGAACGTGGCGTCGCGGTCCACGTCCGTGTGCAGGGCTACGGTCTCGATCGGCGCGGCGCTTTGCGCGCTCAGCTCGCGGACCGCGTGGATGAGGCGCATCGCGGCCTCACCACGGTTGACGATGGCGACACGACTGAACACCGGCCGGGGCCCTTCCTCTATACCAAGGCACCAGTCGTGCGACCGGTCGTGGGCTGGCCGGTTTCCCCGCGCAGTCGTTGGTGTCGGCCGGACGAGCTGGTTGTGACTGGTCGGAGTGTAGTGCAACGGGGGCGGGGGTCCGTGGAGCGTGGGGTGGCCGGCGGGCTACCGGTCGGTAGGGTGCCGGGCGCTGGGGTGGTGGTTACGGGCACGGTATCGACGGTAGCGCGGGGGTTGCGTCCGGTCTGCGTGTGTTATTGCTGAGTTGGTGAGGCGGGGTCGGGGTGATGTTGGCGGGATGACTGCGTTCTCCCGTGTTTGTTCTGCCGTGCCAGACCTCGAAGACGCGGTGGCTTCGGCGGCGCCGCTCATGCCGCGTCGTGGAAGACCAGGCCGAGGGCGTGGCGGCGGCCGGAGCGCACGGTGCTGACGCCGTGCCGCACCGGGCCGGTGGACCAGCCGCGGGCTGAGGGGACGGGGCGGTCGCGGGTGGTGAAGATCAGCGCGTGGCCTTGGGGGAGCGGGGTGGCGGTGCCGCGGGATTGGGCGCGGGGCCGTTGCTCGACGAGGAGGAACTCGCCGCCGGTGTAGTCGGTGCCGTACGCGTCCAGGCCGATGACCGCCTGGAGCGGGAACACCATGTCGCCGAAGATGTCGCGGTGCAGGGCGTTCCAGTCGCCGGGGCCGTAGCGGAGCAGGATCTGGGCCGAGCGGGCCTGGCCGGCGGCGTGGCACTGCGTCAGCCACTCGTCGAGGTCGTCGGGCCACGGCGCCGGGCGTCCCAGGCGTGCGGCCCAGTCTCGGGCGACGGGGAGCAGGTGCGGCCAGAGGGCACGGCGCAGGGTGTTGACGGTGTCGGGCAGGTCGTGGGTGAAGTAGCGGTACTGGCCGGAGCCGAAGCGGTGGCGCGCCATGTCGACGGTTGTGCGGAAGAGCTCGGGGCGGTCGTAGAGGGCTGCGATGGTGCCGCACTGCTCGGGGGTGAGCAGCTGCGGGGTCGGGGCGCAGCCGTACGCGTCGAGTTCGGCGGTGATCGACGTCCAGTCGGCAGTGGCGAGGGTCGTGGCGGTGGGCATGGCAAGTTCCTTACTCGGCGGTGCGGTGCGGTGCGGTGCGGCGACTCAGACCAGCAGCGGCGCGATCGCCCCCTCCAGCGCCAGCAACCACTGCTTGCGCTCCACACCTCCGGCGTACCCGCGCATCGACCCGTCGGCGCCGATGACCCGGTGGCACGGCCGCACGATCAGCAGCGGGTTCGCCCCGATCGCCGCGCCCAGCGCCTGGACCCGGTCGCGCGGTAGGCCGAGCTGCGCCGCCAGCGCGCCGTAGGTGGTGGTCGTGCCGTGCGGGACGGTGTCGAGCGCGTCCCAGACGCGGCGCTGGAAGTCGGTGCCCGCGACCGCGTATTCGAGCGAGAACTCGGTGCGGGTCCCGTCGAAGTACTCCCGCAGCTGCCGCGTCACTTCGGCGAAGGCCTCGGGGTCGGCGGTCCAACCGTCGCGGACCTTCGGCGCGTACCGCTGTCCGTCCATGGACAGCGACGCCAGCCGCACGACACCGTCCGCGTTCTTCTCGCCGACCAGCAGCAGAGGTCCGATGGGGCTCTCGATCTCGGTGTAAACGTTCATGGATCCAGTCTGAGCCGGATCGGTGCTCGCTACTGGCGGGATTCGGACATGGCGTCGATGAGCAGCTGGATGAGTAGGTGATGGACCGCTTTGGCGGACGCTTCGACCGGCTCGTGGAGCGTGTCGATGCGAAGCTCCGGCGATTCCGGGGCCTCGTACGGGTCGTCGATGCCGGTCAGGCCGACGAGCGAGCCGGCCGCCTGCCGTCGGTACAGGCCTTTCACATCCCGCTGGACGCATACCGCGAGGGGTGTCGCGACGTGGATCTCAAGGTAGGGAACGCCAGCGGTCGCGTGCAGCCGCCGGACCTCCGCGCGCGAGTCGGCATACGGGGCTATGACCGCCACCAGCACGATCGCCCCGCCGCCGGCCAGGGACGCGGCGAGTGTCCCGATCCGCCGCACGTTCTCCTCGCGGTCGGCGCGGCTGAAGCCGAGGCCGGCTGAGACCGTCCGGCGCAGCTCGTCGCCGTCCAGCACTTCGACCGGCAGCCCCTGCGAGCGCAATTCTGCCGCGACCGCAGCGGCGATCGTGCTCTTGCCCGAGCTGGGCAGCCCGGTCAGCCACACTGTGGCGCCGCGCGAGGTGTTCCGGCTGATCACGGGCCGAGTGTACGGCGTGGCCGAGCGGAAATTCCGGTTAGCGGTCGTGCCTGCCTGCTACCGTACGTGAATGCGCATCCTGATAGTCGGTGGTTCGGGCTATGTCGGTACCCTGATGCTTCCCTGGCTGGCCGCGGAGCATGAGATCCGGGTCCTGGACCTGGTGCCGCCGCAAGGGGACTACGACTACGTCGCCGGCAGCGCGACGGATCCGGCGGCGCTGGCGACCGCGCTGGACGGGATGGACGCCGTGGTGCACGGCGCGATGGGCCTGCGCTCCCAGACCGCGTGGCCGGAGCCGGACACGGCCAGCTCGTTCGAGGTGAACGTGGCCTCGGTCTACACGACGCTGGAGGCCGCCCACACCGCCGGCGTGTCGCGGGTGGTGCTGATCGGCAGCATGTCGGTGTTCGCCAACGAGCCGGTGCGGCTGTCCTCCCGCGACGTCGACGAGACCACCGAGCCGGACGCCACCAACTTGTACGGCGTGACGAAGCGCCTGGCCGAGCAGGTGGGCCGCATCGCCGCGCAGGCTCACGGCATGACGGTCACGGTCCTGCGCCTCGCCTGGCCGACGCCGGAGGACGTCTGGCCGCTGTGGGCGCTGCCGGTTCTCGATGAACCGATGGACATCCGCCGCGCCGACGGCACGCAGATCCCGGCGCTCGCCGCCTCGGACCTGGCTGCCGCGGTCTCCGCCGCGGTCCGCAGGGACGCCGGCGGCTACGACGTGTTCCACATCTTCGGCGCCGACGATTCCGGGCGCGGCTGGAGTGCGGCCAAGGCGCGCGACGGGCTCGGGTGGGTCGCGCGGCGCAGGTGAGAGCGGGCGTGACCGGTCATCGTACTCGGTCGCGCTGAGATCGGGGAGTACCGAGGTCAGGCAGCGCTGAGCTCAGGTGGCGCTGAGCTCAGGCAGTGCCGAGGTCAGGTGGCGCTGAGGCCAGGCAACGCCGCGGTCGGGTGGCGCTGAGCTCAGGCAGTGCCGAGGTCAAGCGGCGGTGAGGCCAGGCAGCGCCGCGGTCGGGCGGCGCCGCGGTCGGGCAGCGCTGAGGTCAAGCGGCGGTGAGGCCAGGCAGCGCCGCGGTCGGGCGGCGCCGTGGTCGGGCGGCGCCGTGGTCGGGCGGCGCCGTGGTCGGGCAGCGCTGAGGCCAGGCAGCGCTGAGCTCAGCCAGCCGTCAGATCGAGCCGCCACACGTTCGAGCGGATGAAGTGCCCCTTCGGATACTCGAACTCGGACTCCCCGACCAGCTCGAACCCGGCCTTCCGGCACACGGCGTTCGACGCCCCGTGCTCGACCGACGGGAACGCGTACAGCCACCGGTGCCGACCGTCGGCGCGCGCTGCCTCCGCCGCCGCGACCGTCGCGGCCACCGCGAGGCCGCGGCCCTGGAACTCGGGCAGGATGCCGTATCCGGTCTCGTAGGCGGCCTCGCCGTCCCACTCGTGGTCCCAGAAGCCGGTCGAGCCCGCGACCTCGCCGCTGGGCAGGACCACGCGGAACATGGACCCGTTCTCGGCCGGGTCGAGGTAGCGCCGGTGCCGGTCGGCCAGCTTCTCCTCGCTCTCCGGACCGCCGAGATGCTCGGTCATCTCCGGCGTGTTCTGGCGGCGGAGCACGTCGAAGTCGGCGTCGGACCAGGGTTCGAGCTTGATCAGGGGGATGGTGCTGTCGGCCATGGTCACCAGGGTACGACCGGGCACTGACAAGCCGCGCACAAGCCGCGCACAAGGAGGGGCCCCGCCCGAACGCCGAAGCGTCCGAGCGGGGCCCAGGTCGAACCGCTGTCCCGACCCGCGACCTACCGGTGCGGGACCTACCGGTGCAGGTCGAACCGGTCCAGCTCCAGCACCTTGCCGAAGGCCGCCGCGAACTCCTTCGCGAACTTCTCCTTCGCGTCGTCGCCCGCGTACACCTCGGCCAGCGCGCGCAGCTCGGAGTTCGAGCCGAACACCAGGTCGGCCCGCGTACCGGTCCACTTCACCGCGCCGGAGGCGTCGCTGCCCTCGAAGGTGGTCGAGTCGGCGTCGACCGGCTTCCAGGTGGTGTCCAGGTCCAGCAGGTTGACGAAGAAGTCGTTCGTCAGCACGCCGGGCTTGTCCGTGAACACGCCCGCGGTGCTGCCGCCGTGGTTGGCGCCGAGCACGCGCAGGCCGCCGACCAGGACCGTCAGCTCCGGGGCCGACAGGTTCAGCAGGTTCGCCTTGTCCAGCAGCAGGTACTCCGCCGGGAACGAGGTGTCCTTACCCTGGTAGTTGCGGAAGCCGTCGGCGCGGGGCTCCAGGTAGGCGACCGAGTCGATGTCGGTCTGCTCCTGGGTGGCGTCGGTGCGGCCCGGGTGGAAGGGCACGGCGACGTCGAAGCCGGCGTCCTTCGCCGCCTTCTCCACGCCCGCGGCGCCGGCCAGGGCGATGACGTCGGCCAGCGAGACCTTCTTGCCGCCGCTCGCGCCCTCGTTGAACGCCGAGACGACGCCTTCGAGCTTGCGCAACACCGGCGCCAGCTTCTCCGGCTCGTTGACTTCCCAGCCGGACTGCGGCTCCAGGCGGATGCGGGCGCCGTTCACGCCGCCGCGCTTGTCGCTGCCGCGGAACGAGGCCGCGGCGGCCCAGGCGGTGGTGACCAGCTGCTGCACCGTCAGGCCGGAAGCCAGGATGCTCGCCTTGATCGCGGTGGCGTCCGCGTCGTCGATCAGCGGGTGGTCGACGGCCGGCAGCGGGTCCTGCCACAGCAGGCGCTCGCTGGGGACCTCGGGGCCGAGGTAGCGCACGATCGGGCCCATGTCGCGGTGCGTCAGCTTGTACCAGGCGCGGGCGAAGGCGTCGGCGAAGGCCTGCGGGTCGTCCTTGAAGCGGCGCGAGATCGGCTCGTAGATCGGGTCGAAGCGCAGCGACAGGTCGGTCGTGAGCATCGTCGGCTGGTGCTTCTTGGCGCTGTCGAAGGCGTCCGGGACGGTGCCGGCGCCGCCGTTCTCCTTCGGGCGCCACTGGTTGGCGCCGGCCGGGCTCTTGAACAGCTCCCACTCGTAGCCGAACAGGATCTCGAAGAAGCTGTTGTCCCAGGTGATCGGCGTGTTGGTCCAGATGCCCTCCAGACCGGAGGTGATCGCGTCCGCACCGACGCCGCTGCCGTGGCTGCTCTTCCAGCCCAGGCCCTGGTTCTCCAGCGGGGCGTCCTCGGGGTCCGGGCCGACGGCCTCGGACGGGCCGGCGCCGTGGGTCTTGCCGAAGGTGTGGCCGCCGGCGATCAGCGCGACGGTCTCCTCGTCGTTCATCGCCATCCGGCCGAAGGTCTCGCGGATGTCGCGGGCCGCGGCGACCGGGTCCGGGTTGCCGTTCGGGCCCTCGGGGTTGACGTAGATCAGGCCCATCTGGACCGCCGCCAGCGGCTCCTCCAGCTTGCGGTCGCCGGTGTAGCGCTGGTCGTCCAGCCACACCTGCTCCGGGCCCCAGTAGACGTCGTCGTCCGGCTCCCAGACGTCGGGACGGCCGCCGGCGAAGCCGAAGGTCTTGAAGCCCATCGTCTCCAGCGCCACGTTGCCGGTCAGGATGATCAGGTCGGCCCAGGACAGGTTCTGGCCGTACTTCTTCTTGACCGGCCACAGCAGGCGGCGCGCCTTGTCCAGGCTGGCGTTGTCCGGCCAGGAGTCCAGCGGCGCGAAGCGCTGCTGGCCGGTGCCGCCGCCACCGCGGCCGTCGTGCACGCGGTAGGTGCCGGCGCTGTGCCAGGCCATGCGGATCATGAACGGGCCGTAGTGCCCGAAGTCGGCCGGCCACCAGGGGCGGGAGTCGGAGAGCACCGCGGCGATGTCGGCCTTGACGGCCGCCAGGTCCAGCGTGTTGAACGCGGCGGCGTAGTCGAAGTCCGCGCCGTTCGGGTTCGCGACCGCCGGGTTCTTCGCCAGGATCTTCAAGTTCAGCCGGTTCGGCCACCACTGCCGGTTGCCGCCGCCGGCGGTCGGGTGCGCGGCCCGGCCGTGCGGGACCGGGCAGCCGCCTACACTCGCCTGCGCGCCGTGATCGATGTCGACGTCGATGTCGCCATGCTTCTCAGACATCTTAGGGGGAGTCCTTCCGGGTTCTGGCGGTTCACGCTTGTTCGGATGTTCTCTGATGTTCTCGGTCGTTCTTTGGTGCTCTGTGCTGCTGGTGTACCGGGTCGCCGGCGGCCACCCCCGGCTACCCCTGGGGACCGGCCGGGACGGCGCAGTCGGGGCACAGGCCCCAGTAGACGACCTCGGCCTCGTCGATGGTGAAGCCGTGGTCGTCGACCGGGTCCAGGCAGGGGGCCGCGCCGACCGCGCAGTCGACGTCGACCACCGTGCCGCAGTTCCGGCAGACCAGGTGGTGGTGGTTGTCGCCGACCCGGCCCTCGTAGCGCGCCGGGCTGCCGGCCGGTTCGATGCGCCGGACCAGCCGGGCCGCGGTCAGCGCGTGGAGCGCCTCGTAGACGGCTTGCAGCGACACGTGGCCGACCCGCGCGCGCACCCCGGAGGCGATGGCGTCGGCGTCCAGGTGGTCGCCGCCGCGCACGGTCTCCAGCAGGGCCACGCGCGCCGCGGTCACCCGGAGTCCGGCGCCGCGCAACTCCTCCGCGGCGGTCGGCGGGTGTGGTGCGGTCATGGCTTCAACCTATCGGGCTAGAGGCGAACAATTCAAGATAACGAGTCGTGCAAGTTTTGACGCGCCGGACTGCTCCGTCCGGGGGAGGGCCCGGTGTCGGAGCGGTCCGCCATAATCGGCGGCCATGGACGACCTCGGGCTGCCGCGCGACCGCGACACCTGCCACCGCCTGGCCTTGGACCACGTTTTGGCGCTGATCGCGGAGGCGCCGTGGAGCAGTCGTCTCGTGCTTCGCGGGAGCATGCTGATGACGGCATACGCCGGATCGGCGGCTCGCAAACCAGGCGATCTGGACTTCATGGTGGTGAAGGACGGCTGGCCGGTCGACGACGAGGAGCCCTATCCGTACGTGGACGACCTGGCGACCGTGCAGCAGTGGCCGGAGGTCGCCGACGGCGCCGGACGTGCCGAGCTCTGGGCCGACGGCGAGTTCGACACCGGGGGACAGCGTCCGCGGGTGTCGCCGGACGGGGTGAGCTGGATCCGGGCCGAGCAGTGGGAGGAATCGGCGCCGTATGAGGATCTGCGGCAACGGATCCGGGAGAACCCGAGCGCGGGGCACGGGATCGTGCTCGATCCGGAGGCGTTCGACGAGTCGGGGGACTGGACGTATTCGGGCTATGCGATGCTCGGCTCGCGGGTGAAGATCCCGTGGGAGACGCGCGACGACTCGGCGCAGCGGATATCCGGCGTGGTGCAGCTCGACTTCGCCGCGGACGAGCCGATGCCGAGGCGGCCGGTGTGGACGCGGATACCGCGGCTGGCCGGGGGCTTCAGCGTGCTGTGGGCCGCAGGTCCGGAGCTGTTGCTGGTGTGGAAGCTGATGTGGCTGGTCGAGGACTCCAGTGACGGCGGGGTCAGCCGGGGCAAGGACTTGTACGACGCGGTGGTGCTGGCCGAGCTCACCACGGCACAGGCCGGGCTGAGGCGTCGTGATGTGGACGGTCTGCGGGTCGACTGGGAGGCTTTCCTGGCCGAGAATCCGCAGGTCGAGGGCTCGGTCGGGGAGTGGAAGCAGCGGTTGATGAACGCGCTGGGGCTGGTGTGAGCGAGGTTGTGGGGGACTTCGAGTTCCACATCACTGTTTCCGGCGACGACGCCGCCGGGCTCGCGGCGTGGGCGGGGGAGCGTGGGGTGAAGTTCACGCACATCGTGTTGGCGCGGGGCGAGACGGTGTCACAGCCGATGCTGACGCTGCCAGGTGCCGGGACGGTTGCTGCGGTGCTCGCCGACGCCGAGGCGATGGCGGGGGAACTGCGGGAGGCGGGGTTCCAGGTCACGCGGGTGAAGGTCGAGTCCTCGCCGTTCGCGGACGGAGTGCCTGTCACGGCCGAGCAGGCTGTGGACGACAAGTACTTCGAGCATCATGTCAAGCTGCTGCTGCCGCCGGGGGTCGATGAGGCCGCGCTCGCTGATCTGGTGATGCCGCATGGTGCGCATCTGTCGCGGAACGCGCGCCGGGTCCGCGATGACGGACGCGCAGAGAGGTTCGTGACGCAGCGCTGCCATCGGGTCGGGACCGATACCGCGGTCGCGGACCTGGACCAGCTCATCGCGACCCTGCACGACGCCGGCCACGAGCTGGTCAGCGTCGAGCGCGAATACGTGGTCCACGACAGCAGCCCCGCGGTGGACGCCGGCTGGATCGGCTGAGCGACAGGCCACATCCAGTCAGCAGGCGCTCGCCGCCGCACGGCCGCCAGCCGCGCCGAGCACCGCCTGTCCCGCGACCGCCAGTGCCGGCCGGACCTGTCGGGCTCGGCCTTGTCCGGCGGGCTTCGGTTCCGCAGTCGCAGCCGCGCGCCCCCTCAGTCCCCAGCCTCCAAGAAAGCCAGCACCGCCCGCACCCGCCGGTCCCCGGCCTCGTCCGGCGGCAGCCCGAGCTTGCCGAAGATGTTCCCCACGTGCTTGCTCACCGAGCGCTCGGTGATCACCAGCGTCGCGGCGATGGTCGTGTTGTCCAGCCCCTGCGCCATCAGCGACAGCACCTCGCGCTCGCGCGGCGTCAGGGCGTCCAGGGGGTCGCGGCGGGTCAGCAGCTGCGAGACGACCTCGGGGTCCAGGGCGGTGCCGCCGGCGGCGACGCGCTCCAGCGCCTCCTGGAACTCCGAGACGCGGGCCACGCGGTCCTTCAGCAGGTAGCCGATGCCGGCGGCGCCTTCGGCCAGGAGTTCGGCGGCGTAGGTCTCCTCGACGTACTGCGACAGGACCAGGATCGGCAGGCCCGGCAGCAGTTTGCGGGCCTGGATCGCGGCGCGCAGGCCCTCGTCGCGGAAGCCCGGGGGCAGGCGGACGTCCAGGATCGCCGCGTCCGGACGGTGCTCCAGCAGCGTCGGGACCACCTCCGGGCCGCTGCCGGCGACCGCCACGACCTCGTGGCCGACCGTGGTCAGCAGCAGTTGCAGGCCCTCGCGCAGCAGCACGTTGTCCTCGGCGATCACAAGCCGCACGGCAGCTCCACCTCCACGTTCGTCCCGGTTCCGTCCGTGCGGCTGTCCACGCGGGTCACGCCGTCCAGCGCGGCCACCCGGCGCCGGATCCCGGCCAGGCCGCTGCCCCGCGCGGGGTCCGCGCCGCCGTGGCCGTCGTCGCGGATCCGCACCGTCAGGTAAGGGCCATCATGCCGCAGCGACACCCAGGCGTGCGCCGCGCCGCTGTGCTTGGCGACGTTGGTCAGCGCCTCGGCGACCACGAAGTACGCCGCCGCCTCCACCGCCGCCGGGCAGCGCCGGTCCGGCTCCGGGATGTCGACGGTCACCGGCATCGGGCGCCCGGCGGCCAGCGCGCGCACCGCCCCGGGCAGGCCGCGGTCGCTGAGGATCGGCGGGTGGATGCCGCGGATGACGGTGCGCAGCTCGGCCAGCGCGTCCTCGATGCCGGCGCGCGCGTCCAGCATCAGGGTCCTGGCACCGCCGGGGTCGGCGTCGAAGCGCTGGTCGGCCAGGCCCAGCCGGAGCGCGGCGCTGACCAGCTGGGCCTGCGTGCCGTCGTGCAGGTCGCGCTCGATGCGGCGCAGCTCGGCGCCGTGCGCCTCCAGCGCCTGCGCCCGGGTCTCGGTCAGCGACTCCACGCGTGCCGCCAGCTCGGTGCGGCGGGTCGGGCCGAGCAGGCGCTTGGCGTACCAGCCCTGGAACCTCGCCAGCTGCGGCTGGAGCCACAGTTGCAGAGCCGTCAGACCCACCGCCATCAGCAGCGGGTAGGCGATGGCCTGGGGCCAGGTGTAGATCTGCGCGCCGGCGCCGAGCGTGCCGGGCTTCACCGTCCACCACCAGAACGGCAGCGCCAGGTCCCACGGGATCCCGATCCAGACCTCGATCGACACGACGGCGATGAGCAGCCCGAGGAAGCCGTGCACGATCATCCATGCGATGTCCCGCCACACCGAGCTGGACCGCATCAGGGCGAAGTACTGCCGGTACGGGTCGGCCGCCACCGGCGTGGACGGCTCCCGGATCGGATACCCCAGCACCCTGGCCGCCCGGCGGCGCTCGATGTTCGTCAGGACCCGGATCCGCCCGGCCACCCACGGCAGCCCCGGCACGCCGAACGCCAGCAGCAGGGCCAGCGGGAGCAGGCAGACGCCGAGCAGCGCGGGCACCGCGGTGCGCAGGCCCGCGGCCAGGTACCACGTCGAGCGCAGGCTTCGGCCGAACAGGGCGCGGATCTTCATGATCCCCCCACTCTAAAGGCCAGGTCGGCGCGAGTCGGCACGGCAGGCCCCACCATCATGGTGTAGCGCGGTACACCTTCAAGAGGGGACCGGGGCCGCTGGGGCCGGCGAAGATCCAAAACTAGCGTCGAAGGCGTACTGATCCACCGACGCAGGAGCGCTTATGACCGCCCCGAACACCGTGCCCGCCGCGACAGCTGCGCACGCCGCCGGCCTCGCCGACTCCGGCGGCGCCGCCGTGACCCTGGAACGCGTGACCAAGTCCTACGACCGCGGCCGTGTCACCGCGCTGGACAATGTCAGCTGGTCCTTCCGGCGCGGCACGTTCACCGCGATCATGGGGGCCTCCGGCTCCGGCAAGAGCACCTTCCTGCACTGCGCCTCCGGGCTCGACCGGCCCACCTCCGGCACCGTCCGGCTAGGCGAGACCGACCTCGGCACGCTGAAGGAGACCGCGCTCACCCGGCTGCGCCGCGACCGCGTCGGCTTCGTGTTCCAGGGCTACAACCTGGTGCCCTCGATGGACGTCCGGCGCAACATCACGCTGCCGCTGTTCCTCGGCGGACGCCGCGCCGACGCCGGCTGGCTCGACGAGGTCGTCTACCGGGTCGGGATGGCCGACCGGCTGGACCACAAGCCCTCCGAGCTCTCCGGCGGCCAGCAGCAGCGGGTCGCGGTGGCCCGGGCGCTGGTGACCCGCCCGGAGATCGTGTTCGCCGACGAACCCACCGCCGCGCTCGACCCCCGCACCGCCGGGCACGTGCTGCGGTTGCTGCGCGAGGCCGTGGACGCCACCGGGCAGACCGTGGTCCTGGTCACGCACGACCCCACCGCCGCGGCGTGGGCCGACAGCGCCGTGTTCCTGTCGCAGGGCCGGATCGTCGACGAACTCACCCGCCCGACCGCCGCGACGGTCCTGAACCGCTGGGAGACGCTGTGAGGAAGGGCATCGCCTTCGGGGTCGCCGCCGCGCTGGCGGTCGCGGCCATGGTGCTCGGCGCCTTCGGGGTGCTGCTCGAATCCGGTGTGCGGGCGCACGGCACGCTCGACCGCTACGCCTCGGCCGCCGCGGTCGTGCACGGCGAGCAGAGTGTGACCTATGTCAAGGGCAGTGGGGACAACAAGAACTCTGAGAGCCGGCCGCTCGTCGAGCCCGCGCGGGTGCCGGTGGCGCTGAGCGGGACGCTGACGGCGGTGCCCGGGGTCGGGGACGTGGTCGCCGACTTCTCGGTGCCGGTGGTCGCGGTGCCCACAAGTGGCCCGAGCGCTGCGGTCCCGACGCTCACCGGCCACGGCTGGGACTCGGCGAAGCTCACGCCGACCACGTTCACCTCCGGGCACGCGCCGTCCTCGGCACACGACGTGGTCCTCGACACCGCCACGGCCGCCGACCTCGGTGTTCACACCGGCTCCGACGTCCGCCTGCAACTCAGCGACGCGCCGCAGACCTACGCCGTCTCCGGCATCAGCTCCGGCGGTCCCGCCGCGACGCTGTACTTCACCCAGCAGCAGGCTGCGACGCTCTCCGGCCATCCGGACCGCGCCGACGCGCTGGTCGTGCTGCCGGCCGCCGGCGCTCACGTCTCCGCCTCCGCGCTGCGGCACGCCGCGCCCGGGCTGGACGTCGCCACCGGCGCGGCGCGCGGCGACGTCGAGCACCCGGCGATCCAGGCCGGCCGCACCGACAACCTGGGCTCGGCCGGCACCCTCGGCGGCGCCGGGCTCCTGGTGGCGCTGCTGGTCGTGTCCGGGCTGCTGGAGCTGTCGGTGCGCGACCGCACCCGCGAGCTGGCGGTGATGCGCGCCGTCGGCGCCACCCCGCGGCAGGTGCGGCGGGTCATCGTGCGCGAGATGCTGAAGATCGCCGTGCCCTCGGCGCTGGTCGGGGCGGTGGCCTCGCTCGGGCTCGGGGCGTGGCTCAAGGCGATCATGAGCTCCGAGGGCGTGCTGCCCGCAGGCTTCGAACTCTCCCTGAGCCCGATCCCGGTGGTCGGCTCGGCGCTGCTCACCGTGCTGGCCGCGGTCGGCACCGGCTGGCTCGCCTCCCGGCGGGTGTCGAAGATCAAGCCGGTCCAGGCGCTCGGCGAGAGCGCGACGGAGCCGACCCGGCCGCCGCGCTGGCGGGTGATCACGGGGCTGGTGTTCGTGGTGCTGGGCGGCGCGATGCTGGTGCTGACGTTCACCGTCGGCGGCCCCGCGGCCCAGTCCTCGGTCGCCGGCCTGGTGATCTCGCTGATGTGGGCGGTGGCGCTGCTCGGGCCGTGGATCGCGCGCTTCGGCGTCAGGGTGCTGGGAGCGCCGCTGCGGTGGTTCTCGCCGATCGCCGGCGACCTGGCCGCCACCTCGGCGCGCGCCGCCGCGGTGCGGATGGCCGCGGTCATCACGCCGATCGCGCTGGCGCTGTCCTTCGGCGGCACGCAGTTGTTCGCGCAGACCACCAGCGCGAACGCCACGTCGGCCGAGGCTCGCGACGGGCTGCGCGCGGCGCGGGTGCTGACGTCGTCCGGTCCCGGTATCCCGCACGCCGCCTACGACGCCGCCCGCGCGCTGCCGGGGGTGACCGACGTGACCGCGGTGAAGCGGACGACGGTGCTGATGCCGGTGTGGAACCTGGACACGTCGCTGCAGTCGTTGCAGGCGCAGGGGCTGGCGGGCGGATCGGCCGCGACGCTGGACCCGAAGCTCACCGCCGGGTCGCTGGCCGGGCTGAACGAGCCGGAGACCGTGGCGCTGAGCTCGGCGGTCGCGCACGACACGAAGGTGGGCGACACGCGGCAGCTGTGGCTGGGCGACGGGACGCAGGTCACGCTGAAGGTGGTGGCGCTGTACGAGCGCGGGCTCGGGTTCGGGGACGTGCTGCTGCCCCGGGATCTGGTGGCCGCGCACGCCGCCACGACGCTGGACGACGACCTGCTGGTCAACGGGAGCGGGGATCTCAGCCCTCTGACGAAACAGTTCGCCGGCCTGCACACCGCCAGCGCGGCGGACTACGGCTCGGCGCTGAGCGAGCAGGCCCGCCACGACGGTCTCATGGGGCTGATCGCGGTGGTGGCGATCGCCGGGTTCATCCTGGTCGGGGTGGTCACCACGCTCGGGGTGGCGACGGCATCCCGGCGCCGGGAGCTGACGCTGCTGCGGCTGGTCGGTGCGACTCGGGACCAGCTGATGCGGTCGCTGCGGCTGGAGACGGTGCTCATCGTCGGGACCGGGACGGTGGTCGGCGCGGCGGTGGCGGGGCTGACGCTGTTCGCCTTCGCCGCCGGGGTGACCGGGCTGCCGATGCTGTCGATCCCGCCGCTGGCGGTCGCGGGGATGGTGGCCGCGGTGGCGATCCCGGGCGCGGCCGCGGTGCTGGTGCCCGGTCGCAGGATTCTGCGACGGCGGTCGCCGCGGATCGAGTAGCGTGCGCGGGCGGGCTGCGTCCGGGAAATCGCGAAAAATAGTGGGGTCGGGGCTGGCTGGAATGGTGCCTTAGTCGCCTCCTGTGGGGTCGTGTGCGCTTTTTCGCGGGGGTTCGCAACCCGGGAGTCGAGGGCCGGTGGGCAGGTGCTCACCGGACCTCTCGTGCGTTCGCTCCGCCTGCTCTGACCTGGCCTTTCCATCGATTTAGGCTACGCTCGCAGGTGCCCTGGAAGACATGCCTTGGAGGGGATTTTCATGAGCCAGGAACCTTTCACGTACGACGCGAGCCACATTACGGTTTTGGAGGGTTTGGAAGCCGTCCGGAAGCGGCCCGGGATGTATATCGGCTCGACCGGCGAACGCGGTCTTCATCTCTTGGTGATCGAGGCCGCGGGGTGGGGCTTCGACGAGATTCTGCACGGCCGCGCGAGCCGGTTGGACGTCACGCTGCTGAGCGACGGCGGGGTGCGGCTCGCTGACAATGGTCCCGGCGTCGCTTTCGGGACCGGTCCGGGTCTCACCACCGCGCTGACCGTCCTGACGGCGGGCTGGAGCACGATCGGGCCGCGGTATCCGATGAGCGGTGTGCTGGGGGAGCTCTCCGTCGTCAACGCGTTGTCGAGCCGGCTGGTGGCCGAGGTCCGGCGGGAGGGGCGGCGGTACGTGCAGGAGTTCGTGCGTGGCGTGCCGATCGCTCCGGTCGCTCCGGTCGCCGAGACCGGGCCGACGAGCGGCAGCGGGACCGCCATCACCTTCTGGCCGGACGCCGCCATCTTCGCGACCACGGAGTTCTCGTTCGAGACGCTGGCGGAGCGATTCAGGGAGCTGGCGTTTGTTAACCGGGAGCTGGACATCTCGCTGACGGACGAACGCGGCGGGGCCGAACCACACTCGGTGCGGCTGCACTTCCCGGACGGCGTGCGCGAGTTGGTCGCGTCCCTCGATGCCGATGCCGATGCCGATGCCGATGGCGGCGCGATCGTGGGCTTCGAGGAGGAGGAACCGGAGACAGAGACGACGATGGAAGTCGCCTGGCGCTGGCACGGTTCTGAACCGGAACGTATCCAGAGCTTCGCCAACAGCCAGCCCACTCCCGGAGGCGGCACGCACCTGCTGGGCTTCCGCGACGGAATGGCCGCCGCGCTCACCGGCTACGCGCGGGAGCGGCGACTGCTCGCGTCAACGGACCCTGACATCGGCGCGGACCGGATCGGTCGGGGCCTGACGGCAGTCGTGTCGGTGAAAGTGAAGTATCCCCAGTTCGAGGGCTGCACGAGGGACGCGCTGGGCAACGCCCACGTCCGAGGCTACCTCCGCCAAGCCGTCCAGAACCGCTTCGCCGACTGGCTCGCGGCCAACCCGCGGCAGGCAACGGAGATCCTCGACCACATCCGCTGACGCGGCCCCCGCCACGCACCGAGCCTGGTTGCTATGGTGCATCTGAACCGCTGTGCCCCATGGCGCGTAATGCAGGCATACACGCCACCGGGGCGTGATATGCGCGGCGTGTCCGTCAGGGAGGGTCCCGCAGCCTCCGTTCACTCCCCAGTGGTTGGCGGGCACGCCGCTTCCGAGGATCGGTGGCGGCTGCGGCTGTTGCGGTAGCCGACCCACGCCGGTGTCACTCCGGTCTGGTTTCGTTCGGTTTCGGGCTCGTAGACCGCGAGTCGTCCTCGCCGTGAGTGCCCCAAAAGCCCCCAGCACCACCCCGCCCGAAGATGACCCTTGTACCCTCACGCAGTCCCTCCTACAGTGCAGCGACCTACCGTGATCACGCGGCTCCGGCCGTGGAGGGGGTACGCCCGATGGGACAGCGTTCGAAGCGTGCGGTGCCTGGCGAGGCCGACTACGTCGTGGTCGGGGCCGGGAGTGCGGGGTGTGTGCTGGCCGCGCGGCTCGCGGCGAGTGGGGCTCGGGTGGTGCTGATCGAGGCTGGGGGGTCTGATCGGACGACGCTGGTGCGTAAGCCGGGGCTGATCGCCGCGGTGCACAGTGTGCCGCAGCTCAAGGCGCGGCTGGACTGGGGTTATTACTCGGTGCCGCAGGCTGATGCGCTGGAGCGGCGGATCCCGCAGACGCGGGGGAAGGTGCTGGGCGGCTCCGGGTCGGTCAACGGGATGCTGTTCGTGCGGGGGAACGCTGCGAACTACGACTCGTGGGCCGCCGAGGGCTGCGGGGGCTGGTCCTACGCGGATGTGCTGCCCAGCTTCAAGAAGCTGGAGAGCTGGGAGGACGGCGAGGGTGACTTCCGGGGTGGCTCCGGGCCGATCAAGGTGCGGCGGCAGACCGACGTCACCACCGCGACGCTCGGCTTCATGGAGGCGTTCGCCGACACCGTCGGCGTGAAGGTCCTCGACGACTACAACGGCGAGTCGCAGGAGGGCATCGCGATCGTGCAGCAGAGCGCTGACGGCGGCCTGCGGTACAGCTCGTCGGTGGGCTACCTCGACGATCACGGCATGGCGCAGCTCGACATCGTCACCGGTGTGACCGTCGCGCGTGTGGTGCTGGCGAAGGGCCGCGCTGTCGGGGTCGAGATCATCGCCGACGGCGGCGCGCGCCAGGTCGTGCGGGCCACGCACGAGGTGGTCCTCAGCGCCGGGGTCTTCGGCTCGGCGCAGCTGCTGCAGCTGTCCGGGATCGGACCCGCGGAGCACCTGCGGTCGGTCGGCGTCGAGGTGGTTGAGGACCTGCCGGTCGGCGACAACCTGCACGACCACCTGTTCGTCCCGATGTGCTTCCTGATGCCCGAGGCCCGGAACAAGGGCACGGCGCCGTACTTCGCGCGCGGCTTCGTGAAGGAGATCACGCGCGGCGGGACGTGGGTCGGGCGCACGGTGTTCGAGGCGGTGGGGTTCGTGCGGAGCCCATCAGCGGACGCCGTGCCGGACCTGCAGGTCCACGTGCTGCCCTGGTCGTATCCGGGACCGAACCAGGACGCCCCGGTACGGCACAAGGCCGACCCGCGCCGCACGCTGACGGTGATGCCGACGCTGATCTACCCCAAGAGCCGCGGCACCGTGCGCCTGGCCTCGGCCGATCCGCTGGCCGCACCGCTGATCGATCCCGCGTACCTGCACGACCCGGCGGACGCCGGGCTGCTGCTCGACGGCATGGAGATGGTGCGCGAGGCGATGGCCCACCGGTCGCTGTCGGGCCGGGTGCACGGGGAGACGTCGCCGGGCTCGGTCCACGCGAACCGGGCGGCGCTGGCCGCCGAGCTGCCGAACCGCGCGACCACGGTCTACCACCCGGTCGGGACGTGCCGGATGGGCGTCGACGAGCGCGCGGTGGTCGACCCCGCGCTGCGGGTGCGCGGGGTGGAGGCGCTGCGGGTCGCCGACGCGTCGATCATGCCGAGCATCGTCGGGGGGAACACGAACGCCGCAGCCCTGATGATCGGCGAGCATGCGGCGTCGTTGATCTTGGGGTGAGGGTGGGGGAGCAAGACGGCCCGGCTCGGAGAGGTTCCGAGCCGGACCTGATTTGTTGCCTGGTAACGGTTTCCGGAGCTGTGTTTAACTCCGGTCTTAACGCTTCCAGAAGGGCGCGCGTCGCGGCTTGGCGGCCGGTTCTGCCGACGCTTCCGGTTCCAGCGACTCCAGGAATGTGACAGCGCTCTGTCGGCGCTCGCCGACCGGCTTGTCGGACGCGGCCAGCGTGCCGAGCAGGTCGGCGACCTCGGAGGCGTGCGAGGCCGGGACGTGCGGGGCCAGCTCTTGCAACCTCGCGGTGAACTCGGCCAGCAGCTCCTCCTGCGCCTCGGCGGTGTCGTTCGCGGCGGCGGTGAGGCGGGGGAGCCAGGCCGCCGCGAAGGTGTGGAGGTCTTCGATCGGCTCGCGCTCCTTGGCCTCCTTAGGCAACGGGGGCGGCGGGGGCAGCAGCGGCGCCGCGGGCCTCGACACCATCGGCGGGGCGCCGGGAGCCGGAGGAGCAGCGCCGGCCGGGCCGGCGCCGGCGGGGGCGATGCCGCGCGGAACCCCGCGGGACCGGCGGGAGAAGGTCTTCGCGGACTTCGCCGAGAAGGTGTCGAGCTTTGCGGCTTCCTCGTAGGCGGAGTCCGCGAGCATCGAAGGCATCACGGCCCCGGCCGAGACCGCGAGCGCGTCGGCCTCGAAGGCGGGCCAGCCGGCGGGCAGGTCGACCGGTTGCGTCACCTGCTTCAGCGCGCCGCTCTTGTTCACGACGCGCGTGTCGATCGCGACGAACGCCGTGAAGCGGGACAGCACGCTGTAGCCGACCGACGTGGCCACGATCGCGCGCTCGATCTCCGGCTGGCCCTGGTACGTCGAGACGTACTGGTCCTCCAGGTCGCGGATGCGGCCGCGGGCCCAGAACTGGGCCAGTCCCGCGTCGTCGGCCTCGACGGCGGGGACGCGCCGGGTCCACGGCGAGCCGTCGGCCGCGGTGCCGGTGACGACGATGGCGGGTCCGGTGTCGGATTCCGCCGTGGCCGTAGCCGTAACAACAGGGGTGGCGCCGAGCCGCCCGGCCACCACCAGCGGCGCCCCGACGAACAGGTCCGGCAGCCGGGTCGGCGTGACCGAGCCCTGATCCAGCTCCAGCCCGCCGGCCCCGGCCAGCCGCAGCCCGGTCACCAGCGGCGTGCCGACGCGGTGGTGGATGGCGTCCATGGCCTCGTCGAGGCGGTCCTCGGACTCCACCAACTCGCAGTGCCCGCCGCCGAGCGCGGCCAGGCGTCGCAGGAAGCCGGCGTTGACCGCGGTGTCGATGCCGACCGTGTGGATCCGCAGGGCGGAGAGCTGCGGGCGGAGCGTGGACAGGACCCGGTCCTCGTTGCCGATCTGGCCGTCCGTCACCAGGATCAGGACTCTGTCGCGCTCGGCCCTGTCGTGGGCGGTGCCGTCGTCCCGGGTCAGCAGCGCGGCGGCCTGCTTCAGCGGCGCCACCATCTCGGTCCCGCCGCGCGCGTCGACGGCGGCCAGGTGCTGCACGGCGCGGAACCGGTGCCGGTCCGTGGCCGCGGCCAGCGCGTCGGAGGGCAGGCCGTCGGGGGTGTCTATCTCGTCGTCGAAGGTCAGCACGGTGAAGCGGTCGGCGGCGGTCAGGGTGTCGACGATGCGGGCCGCGGCACGGCGCGCGGCCGTCATCTTCCAGCCGTCCATGCTGCCGGAGCGGTCCAGGACCAGGGCGACGTCGCGGGGGCGGGTCGCGCCGGTCGGTTCGGGCGGGAGGATGGTCAGCAGGAACGTGCCGGCGGAATCCTTCGCCGGGTCGGTGGCTGTGTCGGTGGCCGGGTCGGCGTCGGTGGCTGTGTCCCGCGCCACGGCCAACGACGTCGCCGCCGCCGAACCGCCGTACGCCAACCGCAGCACGAAGTCACGGTCGGCGCGGGCTCCGGGGTCCAGCCGGACCAGGTACCGAGCGCCGCCTTCCTGGGCCTGGCCGGTCGCCGTCTCGCGGATCTCCTCCACGCTCACCCCGTGCAGGCCCGACGTCAGCCCGGCCAGCGGCAGCCCCACCGGATCCACCGCCACCTCGATCGACAGGCGCACCGGATTCGGGAACCCGGGCAACAGGATCGGCGGGCTGATCCGCGAGGCGTCGGGCACCTCGTCGGTGTCCACCGCCGTGCCGCTGCCGACCTGGTCCCCGGGCAGCTCGCCTCCGGGGATGTAGCGGGGAGCGACCACGAGCGGGAACCGGAACGTGGCCTGGCCGTCCTCATAGGGCAGCCGACCGGTCAGCGTCGTGCGCACCACGACCCGCTCGCCGGGCATGATGTTGCCGACCCGCAGCGTGAACACCCCGGGACGCTCCTCCTCGGCGATCGAGGCGCGCTTGCCTTCGGAGATCGCGGTGTCATAGTCGGCGCGCGCCTCCTCCCGCTCCTTCACGATGCCCTCGACCACGCGGTCCGCGGCCTCCATCCGCAGCCGCGTCACCGCCGCGCGGTCCGGCAGCGGGAAGATGTACGTGGCCTCCAACGGCACGTCGTACGGGTTGCGGAAGCCCTGCGCCAGCTCGGTCCGGACGGCCAGGCCGGCCACCGACGAGCGGACCTCGATCAGCTCCAGCGGCAGGTTCCCGCGCTCGGTTCGCAGTGCCCCGAGGCCGCCGTCCGGCTCCGGGCGCGGCGCCTCCTCGACGACCTCGATGACGCCGGTGCGAACTGTCATGGATGGTTCCCCCTCTGTGTGTGCGGTGTCAGGTGTGTCAGGCCTCGGACAAGCCGAGCCGGTCCAGCAGGGCCAGCAGCGGCCGGGCCGCCTCGGCGATGGCCGCGCGGTCGGCGGCGTCGGGGACGCGGCCGGGCGGCAGGAGCAGGGTGACGTCGGCGGCCAGGCGGATGCCGTGGACGGGTGGTGCGGCGTCGGGGGCGGTGATGGGTCTGCTTACTTCGGGTGCGACCGGCGGCGCCGAGGGGGTCACCCAGAAACGATTTCGGACTGCGGGCTCGGCGGGCTGCGACTTCAAGCTGGCCGGCGCCGAATCGACGTTGGCGTCGACAACGAGTTCGTCCAGATCGGTGGGCAGCGCGGCGATCTCCTCGATCTCGGACTCGTCGGCACCCAGCAACCGCTCCTGCACCTCCGCCACGGTCAGTCCCTCGGCCTGCAGCCGCTTGATCGCGACCAGCTGCGCCAGGTGCGAGCGGCCGTACAGCGCGGTCCGGCCGCGCATCGCCGCCGGGCGGCCGAGCAGACCGATGGAGGTGTACCAGCGGATGGTCCGCACGTCGGGCACCTCCCTGATCCGGCCGTTGGGTTGCGTCGGTACTGGCTGGGTCGGTGTCCCGGCCGCCAACGCCGCCGCGGCCAGCCGCGCCAGCCGGTCGATGGTCCAGGTCGCCGAGTCACCGTTCACGAGACCGATGATGACACTGTCATATGACAGTGTCAATGGAACAGTGACAGTGTCGGCTGTTGATCTCGCCAAAGGGCACTGATACGGTCCCGCGTGTGGTCGTGAGCCTCCGGTTCCGTGTGCTCGTTCTGCTCGGCGCCGTCATCACGGCGTCGGCGGTGGTGCCGTCGGCGGGGGCGGCCATACGAACCTCCGTGCCCTCACCGCCGGATGTGGACGTCGCCTCCTACATGGTCGTCGACTACGACACCGGCCAGATCCTCGCCGAGCAGGACCCGCACCGCGCGCTGTATCCGGCCAGCACGCTCAAGGTCCTGACCGCCGATACGCTCATCCCGCGCCTGGACCCGAGCCGCGAGGTCACGCCGCAGGCCTCGGACTTCGCCGCCGAGCCGGACGGCAGCGTCGTCGGCATGACGGCCGGCGTCACGTACTCCATCGCCGACCTGTGGCGCGCGACGTTCGTGGAGTCGGCGAACGACGCCGTCGCGGAGCTGGCGCACCTGTCCGGAGGCCTGGGCGCCACCGTGGCGGCGATGCAGCAGGAGGCGCGCAGCCTCGGCGCGCGCGACACCACGGTCGTCGATGCGGACGGGTACGACCAGGACGGGCAGCTCACGAGTGCCTACGACCTCGCGTTGTTCGCTCGGGCCGGCCTGCACATTCCGGCGTTTCGTGGGTACTGCGACCTGAAGCAGACCACGTTTCCCGGGCCGAAGGGGACGACGCTCACGCTCACCAGCCACGATCCGATGGTCAAGGCGTATCCGGGAATGATCGGGATCAAGGGCGGGCTGACGACCAAGGCCGGCCACACGTATGTCGGTGCCGCGACGCGCGGCGGCCACACGGTCATCGAGACGATGATGCTCGGTGGGACGGACGTCTTCGATCAGGCGGCGCGGTTGATGGACTGGGCTTTCGAGGTCGATGGGAAGGTCGCGCCGGTGGGGGTGCTCGGCGGGGCGTCGGGTTCGGGGTCGAAGTTGTCGGCCGCGCCGACGCCGACGCCGACGCCGACTCCGACGTCGGCACAGCCGCCGAAACCGACGCCCGCGCCGAGTTCCACGACGGCCTCGCCGACTCCGGCTGGCATCCAGAGCAGCCAGAGCAGATCGGCGGAACCCGTGACCATCACGTTCACCCTGCGATCGAAGTCGAGCCCGATCACGCGGGTCGACGCGGCGTCGCGTCCGCCCTGGCCTGGCGCCGCGTGGTACGGGGCGGCAGCTGCGCTGGCGGCGGTCGCGGTGCCGGTGGGGACGCGGGGAATGCATCGGACTCGAAGGCGGTAACTGACACATGCCCGAGCCGTTCCTGGACCACGTTGTCGAAGTCCTGCAGTCGGATCCGCGCGTCCTCGCGGCCTGGCTCCTGGGCAGCCACGCGCGCGGGACCGCCGATCGGCACAGTGACATCGACCTCTGGCTGGTTGTCGAGCCCGAGGCGAAGGACGCGTTCGTCGACGAGTGGCCGGAGTTGTCCGACCGAGTCGCGCCTTCGGTGCTCAGGCAGCGGGTCTTCGGGAGCACTTTCCTGCACATCACGCCCGATTGGCAGCGCTGGGACGTCTCGATCGGCGTGCCGGACGACGTCGCGCACCGGACGAGCAGCACCGTGAAGCCGCTGTTCGACCGGGCCGGCCTGAACGACCGGCTCGCGCCGCCCGGCGGTCCGACGCCGCCCGACTCGGCGAAGGTCAGCGCCCTGACCACCGAGTTCCTGCGGGTGATGGGTCTGCTTCCGGTGGTGCTCGGGCGTCGTGAGCACGTGGTCGGGGTGTCCGGGGCCGGGTTGCTGCGCGGGCTGATCGTGCAGCTGTTCCTGGAGGACGTGGCGGTCGAGGACCGCGGCGGGGCGCTGCATCTCAACGCACTGCTTCCGCCCGAACGGTTGCGTCAGCTGGCGGATCTGCCGGCGGCCGAGGCGACGCACGACAGCGTGCTGGAAGCGCATATGGCGTGTGCGCGCATCTTTCTGCCGGCCGCGCGTGAACTAGCCGACGCCACCGACGCGCCGTGGCCGGCAGAGCTCGAAGAAGCCCTGCGGGCCCGCCTGCGCCGCGAACTCGGCCTCGAACTCGCCTGATCCCGCGTCGGAAACAATCGAAGACGAACAGCGCCCGGCCCCGAAGGACCGGACGCCGTCCGGAGAACCCGCGCCCGCGCGCAGGCGCCGCCTGCTGCTTCCCGCTACTTCCCGTTCGCGTTGAACGCCAGCACGGCCTGCCCCGACGTGTAGTACACCTTCCCGCCGCCGGCGGTCAGCGTCGACACGTTCTGGCCCGCCATCAGCGAGTTCGAGTACGACCAGTTGCACTTGCCGGTGTTCGCGTCGATGGCGTACAGCGCCAGCTTGTAGTCCGCGACGTACACCTGGCCGTCGGCGGTGGCGGTGGCGCCGTCGACCTGGAACTGGTCCGAGGCCGGCAGCGAGGACTGCCACAGCACCTTGCCGTTCTTGGCGTCGACCGCTGCCAGGTAGCCGTCGGCCGTGACGTACACGCGGCCGCTGCCGTCGGTGAAGGGGTGGTTGGCGATGCTGCCGCCCAGGGAGGAGTCGCCGACCTGGGTCTGCCACACCGTCTTGCCGGTGGCCGGGTCCAGGGCGGTGAGCTTGTCGCCGCCGGCGATCAGGTAGCCGTTGGCGTAGGCGAACGGGTCCGAGCCGGCGCCGCCCAGGGTCGCGCTCTTGCGGGAGACCTGCCAGACCTTGGTGCCGGTGCTGATGTCCAGGCAGGTGATCGTGGAGTCGGTGTCGGAGCTGGAGGAGTCGTGGCCGGTGAAGATGTACTTGCCGGTCGGGGGGACGTGGATGGCTCCGATGTCGGCGTTGTTCTGCTTCCAGACCATCTTGTGCGTGTTCTTGTCGACCGCGAACAGGCCGTCGCCCTGGACGTTGACGTTGGCCGAGACGATCACCAGGTTGCCGTTGACGCCGGCCGCGCCCTGCGCCTGCCACTGGTGGTCGAACTGCGGCAGCGTCCACAGGACCTTGCCGCTCTGGATGTCGATGGCGAACAGCGGGTCGCCGCCGGTGCCGTCCAGGCCGGTGCAGTAGACCGTGGCGCCGTCGGTGGCGGTCATGATGCCGATGGTGCCGCTGCCGCAGGTGATGTCGTTCCACTTGGGCTTGCCCTGGCTGTTCAGGCCGTGGGTCTTGTCCGTGCCGATCAGCAGGACCGCGTCCTGGCCGATGGCGCTGCCCCAGATCTGGTCGCTGGTGGTCTGGTTCCAGGCCGGGTTCGCCTGCGGGGCGCCGCCGAGCGCCGCCGAGGCCGCGGTGTTCGGGTCCTGGACCGGCGCGTTGTTCGTCGGTCCGGTCAGCGCGCCGGAGGACTGGCTGCTGGGGCCGCTGCTGCCGGTGGGCGAGGACGGGCCGGAGCCGCTGCTGCTGGTGGTGGAGCCGTTGGCCTGCGGCGTGTTCGGCTTGTTGCTGGAGCCGCCGGACATGGCTATCGCGGTCGCGCCGCCGCCGAGGACGACCACGCCGCCGCCGACGATGCCGAACAGTGCGCGGCGGCTCAGCTTGCCGGCGCCGGCGCCGTGCGGCTGCTGCGGACCGCTGTTCGGGCCGGGGCCGGGGCCGTAGGGGCCGACGCCCATCATGCCGCTCTGCGCGGTCGGGGCGTAGGCCGGCGGTCCGTAAGTGCTGTTGCCCTGCGGGGGAGTGCCGGGGCCCTGGTAGCCGGGCGCGCCGTAAGGAGGCGTGCCGGGTCCGGGGTTCTGGCCCATGTGCGCGGACGGGCCGGAGTTGATGCCCATGTGCGTCATGACGCTGCTGGCCTGCACGATCGCGTCGGTGTAGTGCGGGGGCAGCCAGCCGCCGGTGGTCGGCGCCGGGGCGTTGGCGTCCAGGTAGTCCAGGATCTGCTGCGTGGTGGGCCGGCGCGCCGGCTCCTTGTGCAGACAGGCCGAGATCATGTCGCGCAGCGAGTCCGGGACCCCGGTGATGTCCGGCTCCTGACTCACCACGCGGTACAGCAGCGCCGGCGTCGGCCCGTCCCCGAACGGGCTGCGCGCGGTCGCGGCGTACACCAGGGTCGCGCCCAGGGAGAACATGTCGGTCTCCGGACCCACGCGCACGCCCGAGGCCTGCTCCGGCGACATGAAGCCGGGCGAGCCCATCACCGTGCCGGCCGTGGTCAGCGCGGTGCCCTCGGTGGCGCGGGTGATGCCGAAGTCGATGACGTACGGACCGTCCAGCGCCAGCAGCACGTTCGCCGGCTTCAGGTCCCGGTGGATGATCCCCGCGCGGTGCACGGCGGTGATGGCCTCTGCGAGACCGGCGGTCAGGGTGCGCAGCGCGGGCTCGGGCAGGGCGCCGAAACGGCTCACGGCGTCCCCCAGGGAGATGCCGGCGATGAACGCGGTGGCGAACCACGGTACGGGTGCCTCGGTGTCGGAGTCGACGACCGCCGCCGTGAACGCCCCCGAGACGGACTTGGCGGCTTCGATCTCGTTGCGGAAACGCTGACGGAACTGCGCGTCGTCAGCCAGTTCGGGCCGTACCGCCTTGACCGCCACCGTCCGGCCCCCAGTGGAACGGCCGAGATAGACCTTCCCCATGCCGCCGCTGCCGAGCACGCCGAGAATGGCATATGGGCCGATGCGTGTCGGATCCCCCGCTTCCAGCGGTTGCATTCGCTGACCCCCATCAAGAATCGTTGTTTTGTCATGCCCGAACCGGAACAGCATGTTAGGGCTTCCGCCTGGAAGGATTCACCCCAACCCCCGGGGCAAACGGTAACTCGTTTTCGCCACGGAGCGTCAAGGTATTGCAGAACTCCCGCGTGACAGCGGGTGTGAGGGGGACGCGACGCCCAGGGTGCGGCACGTGTAACGGTTTGGGATCGGTCGGACCGGGGTCGGCCGCGGCGAACGTTTTGGGGCCCTTCAACGGATTTACGCCATGGTCGATTGACGGCCGAACAGGCCGTAGATCGTATGTAGACGCCGACTGTGGCAGGGTGGACAGACTGCTCGTCCCCCCGGAAGGAACACGATGGCCCCCCGGCGTCTCCCCGCCCTGCCGAAGCTCGCCCTCGCGGCCGCCCTCGGTGTCACCGCCCTGGCCACCACGGCCGCCTCGGTCCACACCGCGGCGCGCCCGGCCGAGACGCACACCGCCACGGGCTCGGACTGGAACACGATGGTCCCCGAAGGCGGGCATCCGGCGCAGGCGTCCTGAGCGGCGCGCTGTGCACGGGCCGCTTCGGCGAACGCGGCCCCACCGGGGTTCGCCGAAGCGGACCCGGGGGCTCGCATCGCTGTCGACAGCAGCGGTGCGGCGGCAGGCGGTTTCGGTAGCCGGTGGTTGGTAGCCGCTACTGGTGGCCGGTCGTCAGCCGGCGGTTGTCGGCTGCTGATGGCGGCTGTCGGCGAGGCGACACTCAGCCCGCCCCGGCCGCACGGACGTGACGTCAGTCCCGCGCCGCGTCCAGATCAGCGAGTAGTGCGCGCACCGCTCGCTGATCGGCCGCGTGTCCGTCGGCCTCGAACTCGGCCAGTGCGGCGTGCGCGTGGTCGCGGGCGGATTCGTCGGCGCCGAGCGTGTGCAACGCCTTGGCCAACTGGAACCGGGCTCGCGCGGCGCGGTCCAGGGCGCCCAGGGCGTTCCAGTCGGTGGCCGCCGTCTCGAACCGCTCCGCGGCCTCGGCCGGGCGCGCCAGGGCGGCCAGTGCCAGGCCGCTGACATACCGGGTCTGCGCCGCCGTCGCCGGATCCCCGCGCTCGCGCGCCGAGGCCAGCATCCCCTCGCAGTCGGCGAGCACTTCGGCGGCGCGGCCGGCGCGCAGCCGGGACACGGCCATGTTCAGCAGGGAGCCGGCCTCGCCGCTGTGGTGCCCCAGCGCCCGGGCCAGCGCCACCGCCTCGCCGAACAGGCCCGCGGCCTCGTCGTACGCGCCCCGGCCGTGCGCGATCACCCCCAGGTCGTTGAGCACCTGCCGGGCGATCACCGGGTCCTCGGCCAGCGTGCACAGCTCCAGCGCCCACCGGCCGTGCTGCGAGGCCTCGTCGAACCGGCCCGCGGCCAGCGCCGTGTTCCCGGCCAGGAACCATGCCCGGCCCTGGCCCCGCACGTCCCCGGCCCGCTCGGCGGCCCGCGCCAGATCCTGCACCGCCGTCGCGATCCGGCGGCCCCACGGCCCCGGCCCGAACGGGCTCATCGCTATCAGCAGGTTGATGGCGGCCGGGACCAGCTCCCGATAGCGCGCGGCCTGCGGGCCCTCGCTCAACGCCTCGGTCGCGATCCGCGCGGTCAGCTCCGCGGCGGTGGCCGCCTCGTCGCGGGCCCACGCACGCGCGGCGGCGGGGGAGTCGAACGCGAACTCGCCGATGCCCTGCGGCGCCAGCGTCTCGCGGATCGGGTCCCCGGGCACCGCCGACTCGAACGCCGCGCACGCCCCGGCGAGCAGGAAGCGCAGCAGCCGCGAGCGCGCCGCGAGTCCTTCGGCCGCCGCGCGGTCGGGGTTGCCGGCGGCGCCGTGCGCGAAGTCCCGTAGCAGGCTGTGATGCCGGTACCGGTGCTCGGCGGGGGATTCCAGCATCGCCACGTCCACCAGCGATTCCAGGACCGCCTCGGCGTCCGCCTCGGGGAGCGCCAGTACGGCTGCCGCGGCGGGCAGCCCGATCTCCACCGCCTCCACCGCGCCGAGCAGCCGGAACGCCGTGGCCTGGAGCGCGGTCAGCTGTTGGTATCCGACCTCGAACGCCGGTGCCACCGCCAACTCGCCGATCCGCAGCTCCCGCAGCCGGGACCGCTCATCGGCCAGCCGTCCGGCCAGTGAGGCGACGGTCCAGGCGGGGCGTGCGGCCAGGCGTGCGGCCACGATCCGGACCGCCAACGGCAGTCGTCCGCAGGCGTCGACCAGCAGCCGGGCCGCTTCCGGCTCGGCCTGCGGACGTTCGGGGCCGGCGACGCGTCCCAACAGCCCGAGGGCTTCCTCGTCGTCGAACACGTCCAGCCACACCTGCGCCGACTTCGGCAGCGCGACCAGCCGGGCCCGGCTGGTGACCAGCACCGCGCAGCCGGCGGCGCCCGGCAGCAGGGGCCTGACCTGCGCGGCGTTGGCCGCGTCGTCGAGCACGAGCAGCAGCCGCCGGCCGTCGAGCACGGTCCGGAACAACGACGAGCGCGCCGCGGTGCCCTCCGGGATCTCCTTGGCCGGAACCCCCAGCGCGTGCAGGAAGTCCTCCAGCACGGCCTGCGGCGGGACCGGCGAGGCGCCGGTACCGCGGAGATCGGCGTAGAGCTGGCCGTCGGGGAAAGAGGGCCGGGCGCGGTGCGCGATGTGCAGCGCCAGCGTGCTCTTGCCGACGCCTCCCATCCCGGCCAGGGCCAGCACCGTCGGGGCCGCGTACTCGACGGCGCTCAACTCGGCGCCGAGGCGTTCCACGAGCGCGCCGCGGCCGACGAAGTCCGGCTCGGCCGGGGGGAGCTGGGCTGGACGCGGGACCGCTGGAGTCTTGTCGCGTGTGCTCTGACCTGCGGGGATCCTGGACGGCGAGGCTGCGGCCGACGGCAGTGTCGACCCGCTCGATGAGGTTGACCGGCTCGATGAGGTTGACCGGCTCGACTGGCTTGGCCGGCTCGACAGACTCGACGGGCTCGGCGAGAGCGATCCGCCGGCCAGCACCTCGGCGTGCACCGCGCGCAGCTCCGCGCCCGGCTCGACGCCGAGTTCGCCGATCAGCAGCCGGCGCGCCGCCGTGAACGCCGCCAGCGCGTCGGCCTGGCGTCCGGACTGCGACAGCGCCCGCATCAGCAGCGCGTACAGCCGCTCCCGCAGCGGGAACTCGTCGCTGAGCGCCCGCAGCTCCGGCACGCACGAAGCCCCGCGCCCCAGCTCCACGTCCAGCGCGATGCGCCGCTCCAGCAGGCTCAGCCGCAGCTCGGCGAAGCGCCGCCGCTGCCGTTCGGCGAACGGCCCCGGCACCCCGGCCAGCGGTACCCCGGTCCACAGGTCCACGGCCCGCCGGAGCAGCTCCCGAGCCTGCTCCGGCCGGCCCTCGGCGCCGGCCTTGTCCGCCTCGGAGGCCCAGCGCTCGGCCTGCTCGGCGTCCACCGGCAGGCTCTCGGCCTCGGCGTCTTCGGGCCAGGCGCCGTCGAACCTGGTGCCCTCGAACCTGGTGCCGTCGTACCCGGTCGGCGCGGCGGGGGCCAGGCCGACCGGTTCGGCCGACCCGTCCGCCGCGCTGTGCGAGGAGCCCCGCGAGGAGCCGGCACCGCCGCCCCCGAACGACGACGGCAGCGCCAGCCGATAACCGCCGGCCAGCGAGACCAGCACCTCGGACGCGGCGCCGTCGGCGGCCTCCGGGTCCAGCACCCGGCGCCAGCGCCACGCGTAAGTCCTCAGGATGGAGCGCGCCCGGCTCGGCGGCTCCTCGCCCCACAGGGCGTCGATGAGCTCCGCCGAACTCGCGGTCCGGCCCGGCAGCAGCAACAGGGCGGCCAGCATGGCCTGCTGCTGCGGGCTCCCCGTGGCCAGTTCCTCCTCGCCGCGAAGGCCCCGCAGCGGACCGAGGACCTGAAACCGGATCGCGTTCACGTTCTGACCAGATCCCTGCACTTCTCTCGTTTTCCGCCGGGGCGCAGTTCAGGCTATGAGGGCCGACCCGGCGCGGGCAAGAGAGGCCGATCAGACGGTCCGATCAGGGGAACGCCGGGGTTCAACGGATTGTCATTCCGGAGAACGCGTCGGTCCCGGTGGGCCCGGTGGCCCCGGCGGTCCGGCCGCCGCCGGGGGTCCGGTGACGCCCAGCAGTCCGGTTACGGCCGGTGACCCCGGGGCGACCGGAATGGCCATCGGCGGCGCCTCGGCCCCGGCGTGCGAGCCGGCGCGCGGGGCGGCGTGCGAGCCCGGGTGGGTGCCGGGGTGGGTGCCGGGGTGGGCTGCGGGGTGCGGTGTGGGGTGCGCTGTGGGGTGTTGTCCGGGGTGCGATCCGGGTGATCCGTGCGATCCGCCGTCGGCACCGCGGCCGGGCCCGGTGCCCGGCCCGGGGCCCGGCAGGGGCTCGTCGTCGAGCACCGGGCGCAGCAGCTCGGTGTACCGGTCCAGGGCGGCGAACAGCACCCGCAGCGGTACGTCCGGGCGTACCGCGCGGTCGATCAGCTCTTCGAGCTCGGCCCGGCCCATGGCGGCGATGTCCGCTTCCCTGATCTCCACGCTTGGCAAACGCGGGGTGCCCGGCTGCGTTACGCGCAGTTCCGCGGTTTGTTCGGCGCGACAAACCGGGCCCGCCCCGCGTTGTGGCGGATACCAGCCGTTGCTCCGAACGCGTGCCGGGCTCAGCCGGGGTCGGCGCGCTGGGAGCGCCGGCCCCGGCGGCTCTGGGGTGCCCCCCGATTACCGTGACGTGTCAGGACTCTAAAGAAGACCGCAGAGCACTCACACCCACCCGTTCGGGTAGGTGATCACCGACCCCCACCCGAACGCCCCGGCGATCACCGCCTACCCCAACGGGCAGTTGTCGCCCCGGCCGGTCGCGGCGAAGCTGATCCACATGAGTCAGCTCATCATCGGCGACCAGCTCACCGAGGAGACCGCCGAGGGCGAAGGCGCCCTGCCGTCGGGATTCCGGCGGTTCCCGTCCGCGATCGCGCACCCCGTGGTGCGGTTCGTGCGGGACGGTGAGGTTCTGGTTCCGCCGTCGCACCCCGGTGTGGGGTTCCCGGCATACGTCGGGCGGGTGATGGGATCGGCGGAGGGCGAGCCGCTGATCCTGGTCCCGCCGCCGGGCCGCCGGGGTGTGGAGTTGCTCTCTGACGACCGGCTCGTCGCCTCGGAGTTCGTGGCGGGTCTCCGACCGTTCGGCGGGGTGGCGTTCCCCGTCGAGCCAGGCGGCGAGCTGGTCGACCACCGGACCGCCAGGGTCCTGATCTCCCGTCATCGGGTGCCCTGGCCCAGCTTCGCCGGAGCCGGGGCCCCGCCGCCCGGCGCCGGTGCCGAACGGGACGCCGATCCGGCGTCCGAATCAGAGGTCTGACCATGCGCGCGGACGGACCGGCCGGGAGGATCACCTCGGTGATCGTCGCCGCCCGGACCGCCGCGACGCTGGAGCGGACCATCGAGCTGGCCGACAAGACGACCGCTGTGTGGGGCGGCGAGTCGTTTCTGGGCGGCCAACCCTGGGCGCCGGCTGCGAGGGCCGGCGCCCAGGCACACCTCGTGCCGGAGGAGAAAGCCGATGCTCGTCCTGTCGTTTCAGAAAGGTTGTGACGGCCGCCTGCCGATCGGTACCGGCTGCGAAGCGGTGTCGAGATGACCGCCGACCAGCTCGGCATCGCGGTGCCGCCGCGGGAAGTCGCGGTCCGCGCCACGATCGAGTTCGCCGACCCGATGGCCGCCGGCGCCGCCCTGACCGACCAGCACAGCGCCGTCGAGGGCCGCCCGGAGCAGTTCGCCATGCTCGGCCGCACCTGGACCCTGCTGCCCGGGGTGTTCGCCCCGGTCCACACCGCCTCCACCGAGCTGTTCTCCTCCTGGCTGCCGTTCCCGGTCGGCGGGGCGTTCCTGGAGATCGGCTCTGGCGCCGGGGTCACCGCGGTGACCGCCGCGCTCGCGGGCTGCGCGCACGTCACCGCCCTGGACATCTCCCGCGCCGCGGTGGCGAACACCGAGGCGAACGCCCGCCGGCACGGCGTGGCCGACCGGCTCAGAGTCCTGCGAAGCAACCTGTTCGACGCCCTCGACACCGCCGAGCGGTACGACGTCATCTACTGGAACTCCAACGTCATCGACGCGCCCCCGGAGTTCGAGTACCTGGACGAGTTGCAGTGGGCCTTCTTCGACCGCGACTACGCCACCCACAGCAAGTTCCTGAGCCAGGGCCCGAAGCTGCTGGCACCCGGCGGCCGTATGTTCCTCGGCTTCAACACCCTGGGCAACAAGGAGCGGCTGCGCGTCATGGCCGACCGGCTCGGGCTGGAGCTGGCCACGTTCCGCCGCCGCCCCGGCGCGGTCGGCGGGATCGGTGTGGAGCTCAGCCTGCTGGAGGTGCTGGTCGGCTGACCGTGCCGGCCAGCTCGTCGCCAGCTCGCCGGCCCGACTGGCCCGACTGCCTAGCTCGGCGCCCCCGAGGCCAGCACGAACCGGGCGATCTCCACGCGGGACCCGATGCCCAGCTTGCGGAAGATGTTCCGCAGGTGGAACTTCACCGTCTCCGGCGAACACCGGATCCGTTTGGCGATCTGCTGGTTGGTCAGCCCCTGCACCACCAGCCGCGCCACGGTCTGCTCGCGGCGGCTGAGGCCCGACCACTCCTCGGCGGCTGCGGCGTCGTGGCCGGGCTGCGGGACGTCGAACGTCTCTGCGGCCGCGGGGAGGTTTTCGGCGCCGGCCTGGCCTTCGCCTTCGGGTATCTCGATGTCCGGTACCGCCGAGTTCAGCCGCAGATCCAGCCGCTCGTTCAGGTCGGCCCACAGCGACAGGTACTTCTCCGAGGTGGCCGTGTCGCCGTGCGCGAGCGCCACCCCGGCCAGGTTGCGGTACGCCGCGGCCTCGATCTCCTGCCAGCCCGAGCCCAGGGCGAGTTCGACAGTGCGCTGATAGTGGTCCTCGGCGTCGGCGACCCGGTTGGCCGCGAAGCCGGCCATGCCGAGCGTCAGGTGCATGGCGGCCTGCGCGCGCAGGTTCCGCTCGTGCCGCGCGGCGGCGAGCCCGATCTCCGCCATGCGTATCCACTCACGCAGGTGCCTGCGCTGGTGGTAGTAGCCGCGCAGGGCGTCCGGGATCGTCCAGCACACCGCCGGATCGCCGAGCCGGCGGTGGTGCCGGACCAGCGCCAGCAGGTTGTGGCGCTCGGCGTCCAGCCAGGCCAGCGCGGCCTCGCGGTGCGCCGGGGCGCTTTCGGCCGGGCTGGTGCCGGTCGGGTGGTTCCCGGGGTGGCCGACTGCGTGGGTCAGCACCTTGGGGTCGTCGGCCTCGGCCTTGGCCTGCGTGCACGGCAGCCGCACCATGCGCGGATTCACCAGCTCCGCCGCGGCCCGCAGCCGGGACAGTACCCACCGCAGATGCCCGGCCTCGGCAGCCAGCACCGCCTCAGGCTCCTCATCCACCGTCAGCCGGTCGGCCGCGAACAGCCGCGCCAGCGAGTGCAGGCTGTAGCGTCCCGTCTCCGATTCCGCGCGGACCACGCTGCGATCGGCCATCCGGTCCAGCGACTCCTGCGCCTCCTCCCGGGTGATCCCCGCGACGTGCGCGGCGGCCTCCGGGCAGAAGTCGTAGCCGCGCAACAGCGCCAACCGCCGGAAGGTCCTGCGGTCCCCGGGCTCCAGCCCGTCGTAGGAGGAGGTCAGCACGCCGTGCACGGTGATGTCGCCGGCGGTGAGCCGCTTGAGCCGGCGGCGCTCGTCGCGCAGCTGGTCGCAGAGGTCGTCGACGCTCATCTGCGGCCGAGACAGCAGGCGCGCCGCCGCGATGCGGATGGCCAGCGGCAGGTATCCGCACAGCGCCAGCAGGCCGTCCACGTCCTCGGTGCCGGTCCAGCGGGCGCCGAGGACGCGCGCCAGCATCGCCGCGGCCTCGGCGTCGGACATCGGGCCGAGCCGTACCGGCAGCGCCCCGGCCAGCCCGCCGAGCCAGTTGCGGCTGGTGACGATGGCCAGCGCGTCCGGGCCGGTCGGCAGCAGCGGCCGCACCTGCGCCTCGTCGGCGGCGTCGTCCAGGACCACCAGGCAGCGCTGGCCGGCCAGCGCGGTGCGGAACATGCCGACGAGCTCGTCCTGGTCCTCGGGCAGCGGTCCGGTGGCGCCCAGGGCGCGCAAGAAGCGGCGTAGCACGTCCGGCACCGGGGTCGGCGCGCCGGTGTAGCCGCCGAGGTCGGCGTAGAGATGCGCGTCCGGGTAGTCGTCCCCGGCCAACCGCGCGGCGCGCACGGCCAGGGCGGTCTTGCCGGTGCCGCCGGCGCCGATCACGACGAACAGTCCGGCGGTGTGCGCCGGGAAGGTGGAGGAGTCGGTGAGAGCCGTCAGCTCGCTGAGCCGTCCGGTGAAGTCGGTGGTGTCCGGTGGCAGCAACCGGGCGCGCGTCGGCGCCCAGTCGAGAGCTGACCGCATGCTCCCCCCTGGCAAGAGGTCTGATTTCACCTCGTGGTGCCGAGGCGTGCGATGTTCGGAACCAATGTTCAGTTCTTGTGAAGAGTATCGCACAGAGGGTTATCACTGGCTACTGAGGATGATCTGAGAATCGCTCACGGTTGTCGAAATCGTCGAACGCCGGCGGGATAGCGGCATCCGCGGCCCCGACTCGGCCGATTCCGCCAAGATCAGGGCTCTGTCACGTGTCAAGCGATCACGAGGGTGGCGGGGATCACTTTTCTGGCGCCCTCGGCCGGCCCCACGGTGCGGTTCCCGCCGCCGGGCGAGACCGGCGCGGAGAAGTCGGCACCCAGCGCCGCCAGGAACTTGCGGCCCGGCGCCCAGCCCTCGGCGACGTGCGTGCTGATCTGGGCGACGTCCTGCTCGGCGGCCGCGGCCGACAGCGCGCGGACCACGCTCCGTCCGATGCCCAGGCGCCGGAACTCCGGCCGGATCAGGAACGTGCCGATGCCGACCGAGGCGGTGTGCGGGTAGCGGCGCAGGGCGTCGACGAAGCCGACGACCTCCCGGTCGGCCTCGATGACCAGCAGGACCTTGTCATCGAAGTCGTAGCCTTCGGGCAGCGAGTAGTAGGCGCTCTGTACGTCGCCAGGGGCCGAGGGCTGGCCGGTGGCGGCGACGAACCAGTCGTCGGAGGCGTCGAAGACGGCCAGGACCGCCCGCTCGTCGGCGGGCTCCAGGTCCCGGACGACGACCGGGTGGCCGTCCACGGAGAGATCGATGCGCATGGCGTCAGTGTGGCGGAAATCGGTTTGCCCGTCTCGGGGCATCGGCTAGCCTCACCGCATCGGGTCCGTCGCTGAACGGCCCGGACCATCGCATGCTTCGAAGACGGGGGAGGGGTCATGACTCGCGGCGCTGTTGCCATCGCCATCGTCGGGGGACATGGCACCGCTTCCCGGCATCTGTTCGAGGTGATCCTGGTGTCTTCGCCGGCTCGGCGCCGGCTGCGCGGCTTGCGCTGAGACACTTTCCCGGGCTTTCCCTTTCTGCGTCGCCCTTGCCTTTCGGTGCGGCGCCGTGCCCGGGTATCGCGCTGTCCTGATTCACAGCAGCGAATACGAAGGACCGACCGATCATGCGTGCTGATTCGACGCGCCGTTCCCCATCCCTTTCCCTGGTTCGCAACCTGGGCATTCTGGCTCACGTGGACGCGGGCAAGACCACCGTCACCGAACGCGTGCTGTTCCTGACCGGCGCCGTACACAAGCGCGGTGAGGTGCACGACGGCACCACTGTCACCGATTTCGACTCCCAGGAGCGCGATCGCGGCATCACGATCTTCGCCGCCGCGGTGAGCTGCGACTGGGACGGGCATCGGCTGAACCTGATCGACACGCCTGGCCACGTCGACTTCTCGGCGGAGGTCGAGCGGGCTTTGCGCGTGCTGGACGGCGCGGTCGCGGTGTTCGACGCCGTGGCGGGGGTTGAGCCGCAGAGTGAGTCGGTGTGGCGGCTGGCTGATCGGTATGGGGTGCCGCGGATCGCTTTCGTCAACAAGATGGATCGCGTTGGCGCCGATCTTGATACGGCGGTTTCGTCGATCCGGGATCGGCTGCATCCGGTGCCGCTGGCTGTGCAGATGCCTATCGGGAGCGAGGGGGAGTTCGTCGGGGTCGTCGATCTCGTCGGTATGCGGGCTCTGACGTGGGTCGATTCTGGTTCCGGTTCTGGTTCCGGTGGGATGAGCTCTGGTGCTGTTCCCTCTTCGCTGGTCGAGGAGGCTGCTCGGCGTCGGCGTGTGCTGGAGGAGGCGGTGGCTGAGCGGAGTGCGGTCGCGCTGGAGGAGTTCGTCTCGCGATCCGGTCTCTCTGCGGAGACGTTGCGGACTGCGCTGCGTGAGCTGACGGCCTCGGGCGAGATCGTCGTGGTGCTGTGCGGTGCGGCGTACAAGAACCGGGGTGTCGAGCCGCTGCTGGATGCGGCGGTGGCTTACCTGCCTTCGCCGCTGGACCGGACGGGCGCCGATCCGGAGCAGCCGTTGGCGGCTCTGGTGTTCAAGGTGCAGTCGACCGGGACGGGGCGGCTGACGTTCGTGCGCGTGTACTCCGGGACGCTGCGCAAGGGCGATGCGGTGCTGGACGTCGGGGCGGGGCGGACGGAGCGGGTCGGGCGGATCCTGCGGGTGCAGGCCGACCGGCACACCGAGGTCGAGCAGGCGGCGGCCGGCGACATCGTCGCGCTGGTCGGGCCGAAGCACGCGGCGACCGGCGCGACGCTGGCGGCGCTGGGCGGGTCGGGCGCTTCGGGCGGGCCGGGTGCGTCGGGCGCGTCGGTCCTGCTGGAGGCGCCGACGACGTCCGAACCGGTGGTGTCGGTCGCGGTCGAGGCCGACCGCAACGCCGACACCGGGCGCCTGGCGGCGGCGCTGGCGCGCGCGGTCGAGGAGGACCCGTCGCTGGCGGTGCGCACCGACGCCGAGACCGGGCAGACGCTGCTGTCGGGCCTGGGCGAACTGCACTTGGAGGTCGCGGTGGAGAAGATCAGGCGGGAGAGGGGGATCGCGGTGAGCGTCGGCCGACCGCAGGTCGCGCTGCGCGAGGCGGTGGTGTCGGGCGTGTCCGGCTTCGTATACCGGCACGTCAAACAGGAGGGCGGCTCAGGCCAGTGGGCACACGTGGTCCTGGACGTCAGGCCACTGACCGCCACCCTCGGCGACACGGGCTTCACGTTCGAATCCCACGTCACCGGCGGCCGCGTCCCCCGCGAGTACATCCGAGCAGTCGAAGCCGGCTGCCGCGACGCCCTCGCGACCGGCCCCCTGGCCGGCCACCCGGTGACCGGCCTGCACGTAACGCTGGTGGACGGCGCGACCCACGTGAAGGACTCCTCGGAACTGGCCTTCCGCACAGCCGGCGCCCAAGGCCTGCGCGCCGCCCTGCGCGCGAGCAGGCTGGTGCTGCTAGAACCGATCGCCGAACTGACGATCACGACCCCGGAGGACACCGTAGGCGCGGTCCTCGGCGACCTCGCAGCCTGCCGCGGCCGAGTCACCGCCTCGACCACCCGCGCCGGCACAGCGCTGGTGACGGCAACGGTGCCGCTGGCGGAAGTCTTCGGCTACGCCACGCGCCTGCGAAGCCGAACGCAGGGCCGCGGCGGCTTCACGATGGCGGCCGCCGGGTACGCGGCGGTGGTCGGGAGGTGAGTGCGGTGGGGCGTGGGGCGGCGCTTGCGGTGAGGCTTGGGCGCTGAAGCCCGAGGCTTCGGTGCGAGCGGCGACGGGTCTGCGGCGAGCGTGTCCGAGGTAGCGGTTCGGGGCGCGCGGCGGCGCTCGCGGCGGGGCTCAGGTGCTGAAGCCTGAGACTTGGGTGCTCGCGGCGGCGCGGCGTGCGGCGAGCGTGCCCGGGCTAGCGGTTCGCGGCGCTCGCGGTGAGGCTCGGGCGCTGAAGCCCGAGGCTTTGGTGCGAGCGGCGGCGCTGATGGTGAGGCTCGGGCGCTGAGCCTGAGCCGGCTTGGCGCGAGTGGCGGCGCGTGTCGCGGCTTGGCCGGCCTGTCCTTCGGGGTGGGCCGGCCGAGCCTGTGGCGGATAACAGGCCCCAAGTGATCGGGAAGGCGGCGGCGTGAGCGGCGAGCTCGCCCGGGATTGGTGGTTCGGAGAAGAGCGCGCGGCAGTGCACGCGGCGAGGTTCGGTCGGTCTGGCCTTTCGGGGCGGATAACAGGCCCCAAGCGCGGCAAGCGCCCAAACAACCATCTGCAACCACGCCTGCCTGCACCGGTCTAGCAGGGCGGCATGACCTGCGGCCAACGTTCGCCAGCCCGCTTGAACCGGCGCCTTCACCGGATTGGTCACCGCGAGGCATGCGGCTGTAGTCGCCAGCTGGCCGGTCGCGCCTGGCAGGACCGTCGCTTCGTCCCCCGAATCGACGCGCAGGAGCGCAGGCTAGCGCCCCGTGCGGCCTCAGCTCCCGATGCGTTCCCACCCGCGTCGGGCCGGGGCCTCGGACAGGGTGCGGGGGTCGCGGCTGCGGTACACGATGTATGGCCGGAACAGGTACTGGACCGGGGCGCTGAACGTGTGCACCAGGCGGGTGAAGGGCAGCAGGGCGAAGAGCAGCAGGCCGATCGCCGCGTGTACCTGGAACACCGCTGGTGCCTGAGTCATCAGGCCGGTCTTCGGTTGGAGTAGGAACAGGCTGCGGGACCAGGGGGCGATGGTCGCGCGGTAGTTGTAGCCCGCGTGGATGCCGGCGTGGGTTAGCTTGGCGACCAGGCCCATGATGATTGCGGCGAGTAGCACTACGTACATCAGCTTGTCGTTCCGTGTCGTGGCGCGGTACACGGCGGCGGTGGTCCGGCGGCGGTAGATCAGCATCAGGATGCCGGTGACGGCCAGCGCTCCGGCCGCCGTGCCGCCGAACAGGGACAGCAGGTTGTAGCTGCGCTCGGTCAGGCCGACGGCGTTCGTCCAGGATGCCGGGATGAACAGCCCCATCAGGTGTCCGACGAACACGAACAGGATGCCGTAGTGGAACATCGGCGAGGCGATGTTCAGGATCCGCCGCTCGTAGCTTTCCGAGGAGCGCGTCGTCCAGCCGAACTTGTCATACCGGTAGCGCCACGCCAGCCCGGTGACCAGGATCGCGGCGGCGATGTAGGGGAGCGCACCCCACAGGAACGTCTTCACGTCGTGCTCCTCTAACGATCCGGGCTCAGGACGGGCAGCAGGTCGAGGTGGCCGTACGGCCGCAACGCCGCAGTGTCCGGATCCAGCCCGACGGTCTCGCGCGGCGGCCCGGCGGAAGCCAGCGCCCGCGCGGCGGCGCGGTCCTTCGGCGACGCGCCCGGCAACGTGGAGCACACCGCCTCCAGCACGGAGGCGTAGCCGGTGCCGTGTTCGGCCAACGCCAACCTCAGCAGTTCCAAGCCAGGACGGTGACGCAGCAGGAGCCCGAGATCCCCGCTCGCGGCGACGAACTCCAGGACTACCGGCAGGTAGTCCGGAAGCTCTGCCTCGGTGAACACGAACCCGGCGTCCCGGAACACGGCCTTGAGCTCGACCAACGACGCACCACGACGCCGCGTGTCCCCGTCGAGCCACCACGTCAGATACAAGCTGTGCCGGTTCTTGAAGTCGAACACGTCGACGTAGTGGGAGCAGGCGTCTACCGCCGGCGTCAGGGAAGCCTCGTCGACGAACGCAATCAGTTTGCGCGCGGCGGCGCCACCAACCGTCTCCAGAGCGGATCGCACTAAAGGAAGACGCTCACGCCACGCCGCGTCGGGATAGTCCAGCAGATGCGCGGCGGCCTGGAGCACGACTCGGTCGCGTCGGCTGATCGATGTGGCGCGGGGAGACCCAGAGCCCTTAAAGAGGCCGGCCATCAGACCTCCTCCTCCCGATCCGCCGTCTGCCGCCGCCGCATAGCGTGGAAGCTCTCCAGAGAGATCAAAGGCAGCGCCTTCTTCCCCGAGTCGTCCCCGAACGGCCCGGCCACCCCGGCCACCCCGTCCACCTCGCCATCAGCACCGTCGTAATCGACGCTGCACCCGCCGCCGAGCGCCGCCTCCTCTATAGCGTGCGCATCAGCCATCGCCGCAGTAGGAATCACATAGCGTTCCTCGTACTTAGCGATCGCCAGAAGCCGGTACATCTCCTCAATCTCCACCGACGGCACTTCAGGTGTAGTACCGAGGTTCAGCTCCCGCATATAAGCGCGCATCGCAGCGAGCCGTCCCAGCGCCGTGCGTACCGGAACCACATCCCCAGCCGTAAAGAGCCCGGCAAGGTACTCAATCGGAATCCGCAGTGCATCGATCGCACCGAACAGGTTGTCCGCATCCTCGCCGTCATACCCGGACTCCGAGACGGCCTCCACAACCGGCGACAGAGGCGGGATGTACCAGACCATCGGCATAGTGCGGAACTCCGGATGCAGCGGCAACGCTACCTTGTAGTCGCAGATAAGCCTGCGCACCGGAGAACGCCGCGCCGCCTCCATCCACTCAAAGGGGATGCCGGCAGCCTCCGCAGCGCGCGCCACCTCTGCATCGTTTGGATCCAGGAACACACCGAGCTGCGCCTCATACAAGTCGCGGTCATCAGCAGTCTCAGCCGCGGCGGCTACCTGATCCGCGTCATAAAGCATCACCCCGAGATACCGCAGCCGCCCCGGACACGTCTCTGAGCAGACAGTGGGAAGCCCCACCTCTACGCGCGGATAGCAGAACGTGCACTTCTCTGCCTTACCGGTCCGGTGGTTAAGGTAGATCTTCTTATACGGACAAGCCGTGACGCACTGCCGCCACCCCCGGCACCGGTCCTGATCGACCAGCACGATGCCGTCCTCGCTCCGCTTATAGAGCGCGCCAGAGGGACAAGAAGCCACACAAGCCGGGTTCAGACAGTGCTCGCAGATCCGCGGCAGATAGAACATGAACGCCTGCTCAAAAGAGAAACGCACCTTCTCCCCGATCTCCTCGCGCATCTTCTGCACGATCGGATCCTCAGGCCCATACTCCGGCGCGCCGCCGAGATCGTCGTCCCAGTTCGCGCTCCAGCGCAGCGTATCCATCGGCTTTCCGGTGAGCAGAGACCGCGGCCGCGCCACCGGATAGTCTTTCCCCAGAGGCGCCTGCTGAAGGTTCCCGTAGTCGTACGTCCAGGGCTCGTAGTAGTCCTCAACAGTAGGCAGCACCGGATTGGCGAAGATCTCAGCGAGCTTCTTCAGCCGCCCGCCCTGCTTCAGCTTCAACCGGCCGCGTCGGTCCAGCTCCCAGCCGCCCTTCCACTTCTCCTGGTCGGAGTACCGCCGCGGATATCCCAACCCGGGACGCGTCTCCACGTTGTTGAACCAGACGTACTCCATCCCGCGCCGGTTGGTCCACGTCTGCTTACAAGTGACCGAGCACGCATGGCACCCGATGCACTTATCGAGGTTCATCACCATCGCGATCTGAGCCATGACGCGCATCAGTACTGAACCTCCTGCGAACGCCGCCGAACAACCGTGACCTCGTCGCGCTGGTTCCCGGTCGGCCCGAGGTAGTTGAACGCCCAGGACAGTTGCGCGTACCCGCCGATCAGGTGCGTGGGCTTGAGCATGACCCGGGTCAGGGAGTTGTGGATTCCCCCGCGCTTGCCTGTGGTCTCGGTCTTGGGGACGCCGACAGTGCGGTCCTGCGCGTGGTGCATATAGACGGTCCCCTGTGGCATCCGATGGGAGACGATCGCGCGCGCCACGACCACGCCGTTGCGGTTGACCGCCTCGATCCAGTCGTTGTCGCGCACGCCGATCGCGGCGGCGTCCTTCTCGGACATCCAGATGACCTGTCCGCCGCGCGACAGCGACAGCATGAACAGGTTGTCCTGGTACTCGGAGTGGATGGACCACTTGTTGTGCGGGGTCAGGTACCTGACGGTGACCTCGTTCTGCCCGTCCGGACCGAGCCGCGGCTCCCCGAACAGCCGGTTCATGTCCAGGGGCGGCCGGTAGACCGGCAGGGCTTCGCCGAACTCGTGGATCCAATCGTGGTCGAGGTAGAAGTGCTGGCGGCCGGTGAGGGTGTGCCAGGGCTTGAGGTGTTCGGTGTTCAGCGTGAACGGCGCATAACGGCGTCCGCCGGACTCGCTGCCGGACCACTCCGGCGAGGTGATGACCGGGACCGGCGCGGCCTGGGTGTCGGCGTAGGTGATCTGCTTACCCTCGTGTTCGGCCGCCAGGTGCGCGAACTCCTTGCCGACGCGCTTCTCCAGCTGGTGGAAGCCCTGGACGGCCAGCCGTCCGTTGCTGGTGCCCGACAGGTGCAGGATCGCGTTGCAGGCCTTGACGTCGGTGTCCAGCAGCGGACGGCCGTCGGCGGGTCCGCCGCGCGCCGTGCCGTTGAGCGCCCTGAGTGCGGCGACTTCCTCGTCCGGGACGAACTTCAGGCCCTTGACCGGCACCCCGAGCTTCTCCACGTTCGGCCCGAGCGCCGCCATCTTCGCGGCGATCGCCGTGTAGTCGCGCTCGACGACGGCCAGCGCCGGCATCGTCTTGCCCGGCACGGGTTCGCACTCGCCGAGGCGCCAGTCCCGGACGACGCCGCCGGGCTGCGCGGTCTCGCCGGGCGTGTCGTGCTGCAGCGGCGTGGCGACGAGGTCGTGCCGGGTGTCCAGGCGGCCCTCGGCCAGCTCGCTGAAGCGCCGCGCGATGGTGTGGAACGCGGTGAAGTCGGTGCGGGCCTGCCAGGGCGGATCGACGGCGGGGCTGAAGGAGTGGATGAAGGGGTGCATGTCCGTGGAGGACAGGTCGTGCTTCTCGTACCAGGTGGCGGCGGGCAGTACGACGTCCGACAGCAGCGCCGAGGAGGTCATCCGGAAGTCCAGCGACAGCAGCAGGTCGAGCTTGCCCTGCGGCGCGTCCTGGTGCCATTTCACGTCGCGGGGCCGTACGTCCTCGCGTGCTTCCTCGGCGCTGAGTGAGGAGTGCGTGCCCAGCAGGTGCTTGGCGAAGTACTCCGCGCCCTTGGCGGAGGACCCCAACAGGTTCGCGCGCCACAGAGTCAGGACCCGGGGCCAGTTCTGCGGCGCGTCAGGGTCTTCGCAGGCGAATCCCAGCCGCCCGGCTTCGAGCTCGTCGACGACGTGGTCGGCCGGCTCCTTCCCGGCGGCCTTGGCCTCGTCGACGAGGTCCAGCGGGTTCCGGTCGAACGTCGAGTAGGACGGCATCCAGCCCAGGCGTGAGGCGCGCGCCAGGCAGTCGGCGCCGGACATGCCCTTCATGGCGCCGGAGGCCAGGGGAGAGGTGAGGACTTCGGTGCGGAACTGGTCGTAGCGCCACTGGTCGGTGTTCAGGTAGAAGAACCCTGCGCCGATGGCCTGGCGCGGCGGGCGGGACCAGTCGTTGGCCGAGGCCAGGGTGGCCCAGCCGGTGGAGGGGCGGCACTTCTCCTGGCCGACGTAGTGGGCCCAGCCGCCGCCGTTGCGGCCCTGGCAGCCGGTGAGGGTGAGCAGGGCGAGGAAGGACCGGTAGATGGTCTCGGAGTGGAACCAGTGGTTGGTGCCGGCGCCCATCAGGATCATGCAGCGGCCGCCGGACTTGGTCGCGGTGTCGGCGAACTCGCGGGCGATCTTCACGGCGAGCCGGGCCGGGACCGAGGTCTGCGCCTCGGCCCAGGCCGGGGTGCCGGGGGCGGTGGCGTCGTCGTAGCCGGTGGGCCAGATGCCGGGCAGGTCCGCGCGGGCCACGCCGTACTGGGCCAGGAGCAGGTCGTAGACCGTGGTGACGAGCGGGCCGCCGGGGTGCAGGCGGACGGCCGGGACGCCGCGGGTGTGGATCTCGCCGCGGCCCTGGCCGTGCCGGCCGCCGTCGGTGTCGAAGCGGGGGAGCAGGACCTCGGCGGGGATGGCTTCGGGCATGCCGAGCAGGCTTAGGCGGGGTTCGATGTCGTCCAGGTCGAGGTTCCAGCGGCCTTCGCCGGAGGCGGTCCAACGGAAGCCCAGGGAGCCGTTGGGGACGACGGGTCGGCCGGTGGCGGCGTCGAGGATGACGGTCTTCCAGGCGGCGCCTTCGGCTTCGGGGGTGCTGCCGTTGACGCTTCCATCGGCGCCGTCGAGATCCGCCGCGCGGACGAACTTGTCGGGGACGTAGTAGCCGCCCCTGTCGTGTTCGGTCAGCGTGACCAGGAACGGCAGGTCGGTGAACTGTTTGACGTAGGAGTCGAAGAACTCGTTGTGGTTGTCGACGAAGTGCTCTTTGAGGATGACGTGGCCCATGGCGATGGCCAGCGCGGCGTCGGTGCCGGGGTGCGGGTGCAGCCACTCGTCGGCGAACTTGGCGTTGTCGGCGTAGTCGGGAGCGACGACCACGACTTTCTGGCCGCGGTAACGGGCCTCGGCCATCCAGTGCGCGTCGGGGGTGCGGGTGACCGGGACGTTGGAGCCCCACATGATCAGGTAGGCGGCGTCCCACCAGTCGCCGGACTCGGGGACGTCGGTCTGGTCGCCGAACACCTGCGGGGAGGCCACGGGCAGGTCGGCGTACCAGTCGTAGAAGGACAGCATGGTGCCGCCGATGAGCGACATGAAGCGGGCGCCGGAGGCGTGGGAGACCATGGACATGGCCGGGATCGGGGAGAAGCCGGCGATGCGGTCGGGGCCGTGTTCCTTGATGGTGTGGACGTGCGCCGCGGCGATGATGTCCACGGCCTCGTCCCAGGTCGCGCGGACCAGGCCGCCCTTGCCGCGAGCGTTCTGGTAGGCGCGGCGGCGTTCGGGGTCTGACTGGATCGCGGCCCACGCGGCGACCGGATCCCCGTCGGCGGCCTTCTTGGCGGCGCGGAACTGTTCGAGCAGGACGCCGCGGATGTAGGGGTGGCGCACGCGCGAGGGGGAGTAGGTGTACCAGGAGAAGGAGGCGCCGCGCGGGCAGCCGCGGGGCTCGTATTCGGGTCGGTCCGGGCCGACGGAGGGGTAGTCGGTGGCCTGCGTCTCCCAGGTGATGATGCCGTCTTTGACGTAGACCTTCCAGCGGCACGAGCCGGTGCAGTTGACGCCGTGGGTGGAGTACACGATCTTGTCGTGGCTCCAGCGGTCGCGGTAGAAGACGTCGCCTTCCCGGCCGCCCTGGTAGGCGACGCTGTGCAGGTCCGGGGCCGTGGTGCCGCGATGGAAGTACTTTCCGGCCTGGAGCAGGAGCGCGTCGGGTTCCTTGGGCTGCTCGGGCTCCTTGGATCCGTCGCGCGGCACCGGGCCTCCTCGCTCGTTGGCTTCCCCTTGGTGGTGACCCGTGCGGAGGCGGCGAACCGGTCGGTCACCTGTCCGGAGCAGCGGGGATGGGATACGTGCAACCTTTGGGTTGCGCGTCGCGAGGCAATGTGCAACTCTGGAGTTGCAGGTTACGGACGAGCGAAGGAGCACACCATGACCACCGACATCCAGGACCGCATCGAGCGCGAGACCCTGATCGCCGCCTCCCAGGACCGGGTCTGGTCGCTGGTGACCGAGCCCGGCTTCTGGGTCGCCCCGACCGGGGCCACCGCGGTCGCCGGCCAGACCACGGTCGCGCACGACGAGAAGTACGGCGACTTCCCGGTGCGGGTGGAGAAGGTCGATCCGAAGAGCTACGTCGCCTACCGGTGGGCCAGCGCCTACAAGGGTGAGCAGCTGCGCGAGGGGATCACGACGCTGATCGAGTTCACGCTCACGCCCGAGGGCGACGGCACCCGGCTGCGCGTGGTCGAGAGCGGCTTCGCGGTGCTCGACGGGAGCGAGGACGTGCGGCGCGGGGCGCTGCGGGACAATATGTCGGGGTGGGCTGAGGAGATCGCCGCGCTGAAGAAGCGTGCTGAAGAGGCGGCGTGAGGTCGCAGGGGGTTTCGATGGACGGGGCGGTGCCGGGCGTGGCGGGCGGCGGCGCGGCGGGTACGGCGGGATCGGCGGCGGGCAGCGTCGGCGTCGCGGCCGATGCGGGGGGCGGCGGCGCGGCGGGTTCGGTGGATTCGGCGGGATCGGCGAGTTCGACGGGCGGCAGCGTTCCGGCCGTTCTGGCCGAGCCGGTCGACGAGGTGCTCACGGCGCTCGCCGATCCGACCCGCCGGCGGCTGCTGGACCTGCTGGCCGTGCGCGGCGCCGCGTCGGCGACGGAGTTGGCGGGGGATCTGCCGGTGACCAGGCAGGCGGTGGTGAAGCACCTGGCGGTGCTGGACGCCGCCGGGCTGGTCACCGGCCGCCGCACGGGCCGCGAGGTGCGGTATGAGGTGCGGTCGGCGGCGCTGGACGCGACCGCGCGCTGGATGGCCACGCTGGCTGCCGACTGGGACCGGCGACTCGCGCGGATCAAGGCGGTCGCGGAGGCTGCCGAGGCGGCGGAGGCGGCCGAGGCTGCGGCTCGCGACGGCAGTCGGTGAGGATGCCGACCGTGCACGCGTCGCAACACTGTGCTTACCGAACGCGTGTTTCTCAACGCACGAATGGCGCGCACGTCCACGGATGACGCCTGGCCGCCGCTCTTAACGTGTTTTTCAGGTCGATCTGCGACCCTTTCGAGCTCCGGTGATTCGCGCTGCTGTCGACAGCGCGAATCACCGGAGCCTGATTTCCCGGCTATGCCTCAGGCCGGGATCGGCGCGTCGGTGCCCCAGCGTCCCACCCCGTAGCGCACCGCGCCGACGACCGGTGCGTCGGTGACCACGGTGATCGGGCCGGGGGCGCGTTCCCGGACACGCGCCAGCAACCTGGGATGTCCTGCCGCGGCGACCGAGCCGCCGAGCAGCACGTCCGGCGCCTCCAGGTCCAGCCGGCGGGCGGCCGAGGCGGCCATGCCCGCGATCTCGTCGGCCAGGACGTCGATCAGCCAGCCCGCGATCTCGTCGCCGGCGTCGGCGGCCGCGAACACCGCGGGCGCCAGTTCGGCCAGGCGGCGGTCGGACTCCTGGCCGCGGTGGATGGCCAGGACCACGTCCAGGGCGTTTGGGCGTCCGAAATGCGAGGTGACCGCGTCGAGCAGCGCGGTCGCCGGGCCGCGGCCGTCCTCGGCGCGCACCGCCCACCACAGCGCCGCGCGTCCCAGGTCCCCGCCGCCGCCCCAGTCGCCGGACTCCCAGCCCAGGCCCGGGAACGTCGCGGTGCGGCCGTCGGGGGCGACCGCCACGCAGTTGATGCCGGTGCCGCAGACGACTGCGACGCCCTGCCGGCGCGGCGAGCCGGCGTAGAGGACGGCGAAGGTGTCGTTGGCGACGTAGACCTCGTCGGCCCAGCCGCGCGCCTCGACCTCGGCCTGGAGGGTGGCGATCTCCTCCGGGAGGTCGGCGCCGGCCAGGAAGGCGGCGATGCCGCGGACCCGGCTGACGGGGCCGAGCGGGACCGGCTCGCGGCTGTCACTGCCGGCTCCGCTGTCGCCATTGCTGCTATCGCTGCCATCGCTGTCGGCGCCGTCGAGCGACAGCTGCTCGCCGTCCCCCGACAGCACCTGCGCCACCAGCCCGTCCAGCACGGCCATCGCCGCCGGCACGCCCAGCGCCTGCGGCCGGAACGGCCCGCCGATCGCCCGGCGCACCGGCGTGCCGTCCGCCCGGACCAGGCGCACGTCGGTCTTGCTGTTGCCGCCGTCGACCGCGAGCAGCAGATCGGCGTGGCGTCCCTCGGCGGTGCTCATGGGCGGCACCCTATCGGGACGCGGCGATCACCACTCACTCGCCGCTGGGCGGCACCTTCGTACGCGGCTTGACCGCCAGCGGACTGATCCCCACCATCGTCAACCCGGCCCGCGCGTAACTCAGGAACACCGCGCTCGCGGCCCGGCACATCACGCACCGGGCCCGCTCCCGCCGCCAGGCCCCGGACAGCTCGCGCCCGAGTTCGTCGGCGTACTGCTCGAACACCACCCGGTCCCGGTCGGCGACGGACATCGGCGGCTCCTGACTGTGACAGACAGATGTGATCTGGGTTACAGGCATATTGCCGACACCTGCTTGAAAGGTCAACGACCATCGAGCGACTATCTCCGGCCACCCACGGCCGTCAGCGACCACCGATGACCCGGCTCCGCCCGCGGAACTCCGCGACGATCTCCTCGGGTGCCCCACCTGCCTCAGCCGCCTCAGCCGCCCCGTTCACGGCCCCCGAACCGCCGCGCGTCACCGTCACGTCGTAGATCCCGCTCCGCCCGAACACCACCCGCTCGACCGCCCGCGCCGTCAGCACGTCCCCCTCGGCCACCGGCGCCAGAAAGCTGACGTCCGCCCCGGCCGCGACCGTCGCCGGCCCGTGACTGTTGCACGCCAGCGCGAAAGCGGTGTCGGCGAGCAGGAACACGTACCCGCCGTGCCCGATCGCGTGCCCGTTCAGCATCGACGCGGCCACCCGCATCCGCGCCACGGCCAGCCCAGGCGCCAGCTCGACCAGCTCGATCCCCAACCCCGCCGAGGCCTTGTCCGCGTCGAACATCCGGCGTGCCGCGGCCAACCCGGCCGCCTCTTCTTCGGTGTGCATGCCAGCGACTTTATGACCCCGCCGATCCCGCCGGCCGCACCGCCTCCCGCAGCTCGCTATAGGCCGCGGCGAGGGAGTCCAGGTTGTAGTGCGCGTTCAGGCCGCTCGGATTGGGCAGCACCCACAGCCCGGTCTTGCCGACCATGCGATCCTGCCGCCCCATCACGGCCTTCGGCGCGTCGAACGCGATCCGGTACGCGCCGATCCCCACGACCGCCAGCCACCGCGGCCGGAACTCCTCGACCTTCGCCCGCAGCACCTCGCCGCCGCTGCGGTACTCCTCGGGGCGCAGCTCGGCGGCGCCGGCGGTGGCGCGCGCCACGACGTTGGTGATGCCCAGGCCCCAGTCGAGGAGCTGCTGCTGGTCGGCGGGGGCCAGTTGGCGCGGGGTGAAGCCGGAGCGGTGCAGGGTCGGCCAGAACCTGTTGCCGGGGCGGGCGAAGTGGTGGCCGGTCAGGGCCGAGAGGAGCCCGGGGTTGATGCCGCAGAACAGGATGTTCAGGTCCGGGGCGATGACGTCCTCGATCGTGCGGCCGTTGGCGGCGGCCAGGTCTTCGGGGGTGTGGCGGGCGGTCATGAAGCAGGAGCCTAGGCGAGGATCGTCGTCCGCCGCCCGCGCGCCAGCGTGACTCGGCGCGCCTTGCGAGTCAGAATTCTGATTATGTCGGATCTCCCTGTACTGAACACGTCGGACCCCGAGTACGCGCGCGATCCCTATGCCCTGCTGGCCCCGATCGCCGAGAGCGGGCCGGTGGCGCGCGTCGTGCTGGACGGCTTGCCGGTGTGGCTGGTCACCGGGTACGACGAGGCGCTGTTCGTCATGTCCTCGCCGCAGATGAGCAACGACGGGATCAAGAACGCCGGGGCGGCGGCGCGGTCGGTGTTCTGGACCGGCGCGGCTGATCGCGGGTTGCAGTCGCACATGGGCCGCTTGGACCCGCCGGACCACACGCGGCTGCGCGGGCTGGTGCAGCAGACGTTCACGCCGCGCCGCGTGGCCGCGCTGGAGCCGTGGATCCGCCAGATCGCGCGGGACCTGATCGCGGCCTTCCCCAGCGATGGGGACCGCGAGGTCGACCTCATGTCCGCCTACGCCCTGCCCCTGCCGATCACGGTGATCGCCGAGCTGCTCGGCATCGACCCCGCCGAGCGCCCCGACTTCCGGCACTGGGCCGACACCTACCTGCACGCCGACGAGCGCCACGTGGAGCTGGCCACCGAGGCGGGGCGCCGGGTCGGGCAGCTGCTGGCCGGGCTGGTGGCGCAGCGCCGTGCGCATCTCGGCGACGCGCCGCTGGACATCTCCCACGAAGGCACCCTCGTCGACGGCCTGATCCGGGCCCGGGACGAGGGCGACGCGCTCGACGAGCCCGAGCTGCTGTCGTTGCTGTTCCTGCTGCTCGGCGCCGGATATGAGACCACGGTCAACCTGATCGGCAACGGCGCCATCATGCTGCTCTCGGACCCCGAGCGGCTGGCCGCGCTGCGCAAAGATCCAGCGCTGCTGCCGGCGGCGGTCGAGGAGTTCCTGCGGCTGGACCCGCCGGTTAAGGCGGTGTTTCCGCGTTATCCGCTGGTCGATGTGGAGATCGGCGGCGTGCGGATCCAGGCCGGCGAGCCGGTGGTCGTGCACTTCAGCGCCGTCAGCCGTGACCAGCGCCGTTACCGCGATCCGGCCGTCTACCGCCCCGGCCGCGGCGCCGACCGCTCGGAGCCGTCGCACCTGACGTTCGGCTACGGCCTGCACCACTGCCTCGGCGCTCCGCTGGCGCGGCTGGAGGGGCGCGTGGCGTTCGACGAACTGCTGCGCGCGTATCCATACCTTGAGTTGGCCGGGCCGGTGGAGGAGCTGCGCTGGGAGCACAGCCGACTGTTCCGCGGGGTGTCGGCGCTGCCGGTGCGCCTGGGACCGCCGGCCGTCTGACGGGTGTCAAGGCCATGATGACAATGTGTCCGGACGTTAAAATGTCATAACATTCGGTTGACCGGCTGCCCGGTCCGCAGGAAGCTCCGAGCAAGTGGTCACCACAGGCACCCGTAGCGACGGAGGCTGGCATGACACTGTTGGGGCTGGTCGGCGTCGGGCGCATCGGGGCGCTGCACGCCAGGACGCTGCACGGGCTGGCGGACGTCGAGGTGGTGGTCGCCGACGTGCAGTCCGGCCGGGCCGAGGCGCTGGCCGGGAGCCTGGGCGTGCGCTGGGCCCCGGACATCGACTCGCTGCTGCGCACCGAGCTGGACGCCCTGGTCGTCGCCACCCCCACCGGCAGCCACGCCGAGCTGATCGAGCGCGGCGTCGCCGCCGGGGTGCCGGTGTTCTGCGAGAAACCGGTCGCCGAGAACAGCGCGAAGACGCTGGAGGTCATCAAGAGCGTCGACAAGTACGGCGGTCGCGTGCAGATCGGATTCCAGCGGCGTTTCGACGCCGGGTACGCGGCGGCGCGCGCCGCGGTGCGCGCCGGGACGCTGGGCCGCGTGCACACGCTGCGCGCGCAGACCTGCGATCCGTTCCCGCCTCCGGCCGGGTACATCGCGACCTCCGGCGGCATCTTCCGGGATTGCAGCGTCCACGATTTCGACGCGATCCGCTGGGTGACCGGACGTGAGGTGGTCTCGGTGTTCGCCTCCGGTTCGGATCGGGGTGAGGCGTTCTTCGCCGAGTTCGGGGACGCTGATACCGCGGCGGCTGTGTTGCGACTGGACGACGGCGCGTTGGCGGTGGTGACGGCGACTCGGTATCACGGCGCGGGCTACGCGGTGACGTTGGACGTGCAGGGCTCCCGGGGCAGCGTCGGGGCCGGGTACGACGACGGGCTGCCGCTGCGGCCGGTAGGCGACGGCGATGGCATGTGGCCGAAGGGCCCGGCGCACGCCGGCTTCCTGGAGCGCTTCCGCCAGGCCTACGTCGGCGAGCTGGAGGCGTTTGTGGAGTTCGCGAAGGGCCGCATCGAGAGCCCCTGCCCGGTGGGCGACGCGTTGGAAGCGTTGTACGTCGCCGAGGCCTGCGACCTGTCGCGGGCCGAGAACCGGCCGGTGACGATCGCGGAGGTGCGGCGGTGATCGCGGACCGGATCGCCGGGGCCCCGATCTCGTGGGGCGTGTGCGAGGTGCCGGGCTGGGGCCACCAGCTGACGGCCGAGCGGGTGCTGACGGAGATGGCCGAGGCCGGGTTGCGGGCCACGGAGTTCGGGCCGGACGGGTTCCTGCCCGAGGACCCGCACGAGCGGCGCTCGCTGCTGAAGGAGCATCAGCTCCTCGCGGTCGGCGGGTTCGTGCCGGCGGTGCTGCACGAGCCGGGCCGCGATCCGTGGCCTGCTGTGGCCGAGGCGCTGGCCGGGTTCACCGCGGCCGGGGCGGATCTGCTGGTGCTGGCCGCCGCGACCGGCTCCGACGGCTACGACTCGCGGCCGGTGCTGGACGTCGAGGGCTGGCGGCTGCTGTTCCAGAACCTGGACCGGATCCGGGCGCGGGCCGTCGGGCTGGGGATCCGCACGTGTCTGCATCCGCACGTCGGGACGATGATCGAGACCGGCGAGGACGTGGAGCGGCTGCTGGAGTCCTCGGACACGCCGCTGTGTCTGGACACCGGACATCTGCTGATCGGCGGCGGGGATCCGGCCTCGCTCGCGTCGCGGGCGGCGGACCGGATCGTGCACACGCACCTGAAGGACGTGGACGCGGCCCTGGCCGAGCGGGTGCGCGCCGGGGAGCTGACGTACTACGACGCGGTGCGGGCCGGGATGTACCGGCCGCTGGGCGCCGGGGACGCGAACATCGCAGGAGTCGTATCCGCCTTGGAAGGGAACGAATATCAGGGCTGGTACGTGGTGGAGCAGGACACGGTCCTGGAGGCTGAGCCGGCGCCCGGCGCCGGCCCGGCTGCCGACGTGCGGGCGTGCGTCGCCTACCTGGAGGCCCTGGCATGACCTACGACGTCGTCACGATGGGCCGGGTCGGGGTGGACGTGTATCCGCTGCAGGTCGGCGTGGGGCTGGAGGACGTGGAGACGTTCGGGAAGTTCCTGGGCGGCAGCGCCACGAACGTCGCGGTCGCCGCCGCGCGGCACGGGCGCCGGGTCGCGGTGGTGACCCGGGTCGGCGCGGACCCGTTCGGACGCTTCGTACGGCGCGCGATCCGCGGGTTCGGAGTCGACGACGCGTTCGTGGCGGAGGTCGAGGGCCTGCCCACGCCGGTGACGTTCTGCGAGATGTTCCCGCCGGACGAGTTCCCGATCTACTTCTACCGCTGGCCCAAGGCCCCCGACCTGATGATCGCCCCGGACGAGCTGGACCTGGACGCGATCGCCGAGGCGGGCGTCTTCTGGGCGACGCTGACCGGCCTGTCGGCCGAGCCGAGCCGCTCGGCGCACCACGCGGCGTGGCAGGCGCGCTCTCGCCGGGCGCACACGATTCTGGACTTGGACTACCGGCCGCAGTTCTGGGAGTCGGGCATGGCGGCGGGCCGCGCGGCACGGACGGCGCTGCCGAGCGTCACGGTCGCGGTCGGGAACGTCGAGGAGTGCCACACGGCGGTGGGGGAGCGCGACCCGCACCTGGCGGCCGAGGCGCTGCTGGGCCTGGGGCCGGAGCTGGTGGTGGTGAAGCTCGGCGCGGACGGCGTGCTGGCGCGCACGGCGGATCAGACCTTGGAGATACCGGCGCCGCCAGTGAAGGTGCTGAACGGCCTCGGCGCCGGCGACGCGTTCGGCGGCGCCCTGTGCCACGGACTGCTGGAACGCTGGCCGCTGGAGCAGACACTGCGCTTCGCGAACACCGCGGGCGCGCTGGTCGCCGCGCGGATCGAGTGCTCGACGGCGATGCCGGAGACCGGCGAGGTGCTGGCCGCGCTGGAGGCCGGGGATGGGTGAGGGGGCGGCCGGCGCGGCGCATCGGTGCGGCATCGCCGGGCCGGCAGCGCGGATCGGTTCTTTCAGCTGGCAGCAAACAGCTTTTCGGTGCGGGCGGAGGCAGAGTCCTACGCAGGGTCGGCGAGCGGCCGGTCCCGGTGTCGCAACCGGCCGCGCTTCTTCCGCGGTCAGCTCCACCATCGCACCGAATACCAGTCGGCCGGCTCGGCGGTGTGGCGCCGGGCCGGCGTGTGTGTCCGTTGTCTCCGTCCCGCACCCCCTACCGATCGCGGAGGTCGTTCATGATTGAGGTCGGGGAGCTGCGGCGGTTGCGGCAGGTGCGGGTGGCGGAGCCGGAGGCCATCGCGGCCGCGGCCGCGGCTCGGCGGCGGCGTCCGCTGGTCGATGCTGGGGGTCGGCTGATGCTCATCGCCGCTGATCATCCGGCGCGGGGGGCGCTCGGTGTGCGGAACGATCCGCTGGCGATGGGGGATCGCAGGGAGCTGCTGGAGCGGTTGGTCGTGGCGCTGGCGCGGCCGGGGGTCGACGGGGTGCTCGCCACGCCGGACATCGTCGAGGACCTGCTGTTGCTCGGGGCGCTGGACGACCGGGTCGTGGTCGGGTCGATGAACCGGGGCGGGCTGGCCGGGTCCGTCTCAGAGCTCGACGACCGCTTCACCGCCTACGACGCCGCCGGGATCGCCGCCGCGAATCTGGACGGCGGCAAGATGCTGCTGCGCATCGACCTCGGCGACCCGGACACCGTCTCGACGTTGGAAGCGTGCGGACGCGCCGTCTCCGAGCTCGCCACACGTCGGCTGGTGGCGATGATCGAGCCGTTCATGGCGGCGCGCGCCGGGGACGGCCGGCTGCGCAACGACCTCACCGCCGCCGCCGTGGTCCGCGCCTGCGCCATCGCCGGAGGCCTCGGCTCGACCAGCGCCTACACCTGGCTCAAGCTGCCGGTCGTGGAGGAGATGGAACGCGTCCTGGCCGCCACCACGCTCCCCGTCCTGCTCCTCGGCGGCGACCCCGACGGCGCGCCCCAGGAGACGTACGCGGCCTGGGAGAAGGCGCTGGCGCTGGAAGGCGTCCACGGTCTGGTCGTCGGCAGAGCCCTGCTTTACCCGCCGGACGGCGACGTCGCCGCCGCCGTGGACACCGCCACCGCGCTGGTGAAGCCCGGGGCACGCGAATGAGCACCCGCCGCCTGACCGTGGCCCAAGCCCTGGTGCGCTTCCTCGCGGTCCAGCACACCGAACGCGACGGCACCGAGCACCGCCTCATCGAAGGCGTCTTCGGCATCTTCGGCCACGGCAACGTCGCAGGCCTCGGCGAAGCCCTCCTGGGCCTGGAACTCCAGGACCCGACCCTGCTGCCATACCGCCAAGCCCGCAACGAGCAGGCCATGGTCCACACCGCCGCCGCCTTCGCCCGCATGCGCGACCGCCTGTCCACCTATGCCTGCACCACCTCCGTCGGCCCCGGCGCCACCAACCTCGTCACCGGCGCGGCCCTGGCCACCGTCAACCGCCTCCCGGTCCTGCTGCTGCCCGGCGACGTCTTCGCGACCCGCACGGCCAACCCGGTCCTGCAGGAACTCGAAGACCCGCGCAGCCTCGACGTCTCCGTCAACGACACCCTGCGCCCGGTCTCCCGCTACTTCGACCGTGTCAACCGCCCCGAGCAGCTGCCGGCGGCGCTCCTGGCCGCCATGCGGGTCCTGACCGACCCCGCCGACACCGGTGCCGTGACCCTCGCGCTGCCGCAGGACGTGCAGGCCGAAGCGTGGGACTGGCCCGAGGAGCTGTTCCAGCACCGCCTCTGGCACGTTCCCCGCCCCCGCGCCGACCTCGCGAGCATCGGCCGTGCGGCCGCGGCGATCAAGAACGCCCGACGCCCCCTCGTCGTCGCCGGCGGCGGCGTCACCTATTCGCAGGCCACTGACACGCTGCGCGCCCTGGCCCGCTCTGCCGGCATCCCGGTCGCCGAGACCCAGGCCGGCCGAGGCGCCATGCCCGAAGACGACCCGCTCGCCCTCGGCGCGATCGGCGCGACCGGAACCCGGGCCGCGAACCTCATCGCCGCCCGGGCCGATCTCGTCATCGGCGTCGCCACCCGCTTCTCCGACTTCACCACCGCCTCGCGCACCGCCTTCGCCGACCCGGACGTCGGCTTCGTCACGATCAACATCGCCGCGTTCGACGCCGCCAAGCACAACGGCGTCGCAGTGGTCGCCGATGCGAAATCAGCACTCGAAGACCTGGTTGGCGAGCTCGAAGGCTGGTCCACGGACGCCGCGTACCAGACCGAGATCGCCGACGCACGCGCCGAATGGGCGGCGACAGTCCAGGCCGCGTACCGCTTCGGCAACGTCCCCCTGCCCTCCCAGATCGAGGTCATCGCGGCCGTCAACGACGCGGTCGACGTCGGCGACGTCGTGGTCTGCGCCGCCGGCTCCATGCCCGGCGACCTGCACAAACTCTGGCGCACCGCCGGCGACCCGAAGTCGTACCACGTCGAGTACGGCTACTCCTGCATGGGCTACGAGATCGCCGGCGGCCTCGGCGTGAAGCTCGCCGCGCCCGAACGCGAGGTCTACGTGCTGGTCGGCGACGGCTCGTATCTGATGCTCGCGCAGGAGATCGCGACCGCCGTCGCCGAGGGTGTGAAGCTGATCGTGGTCCTGGTCGACAACAGCGGCTACGCCTCCATCGGCGCCCTGTCCGAATCCGTCGGCGCCCAGCGCTTCGGCACCGCCTACCGCTACCGCCGCGCCGCCTCCGGGCGCCTGGACGGCGGTCCGCTCCCGGTCGACCTGGCCGCCAACGCCGCCAGCCTCGGCGCCGACGTCGAGCGCGCCGCCGACCTGGAGGAGTTCACCGCGGCGCTGGCGCGCGCCAAGAAAGCCGACCGCATCACGGTCGTGCACGTCCGGACCGACCCCCTGGCCGGCGCGCCCGACAGCGGCGCCTGGTGGGACGTCCCGGTCGCGCAGGTGTCAGAGCTGGAATCCACTCGCGCGGCCAGAACGGGGTATGAGGAGGCGAAGAAAGTTCAACGCCCGTACCTGTAACACCACAAACTGATGTGGAGGCAGCACGTATGGCACCGAGGAGACGTCTTCAGAAACCTGGACTCAAGACAACTGGATTCGGCCGGCTGCTGACCGCGGCGCTGGCCGCCCTGCTCCTGCTCGCCGGCTGTTCGTCGAGCTCGTCCGGATCGTCCAAGACCGGGGCCGCCTCCGGCTCCTGCCCCTACACCTTCGCCGTCATCACGCACGGCGACAACGGCAACTTCTGGAGCGTGGTCTACAAGGGCGCCAAGGACGCGGCCAAGGACACCGGCTGCAAGCTGTCCGAGACCTACGGTTCCCAGCAGCAGGGCCAGGCCCAGCCGGACGACAACGCCGAGAACGCGCAGATCCAGAACGCGATCAACGCCAAGGTCAACGGCATCATCGTCTCCGACCACGCGCCGAGCGTGATGAACTCCTCGCTGGCCGCCGCTTCCGACGCCGGGATCCCGGTGGTCCTGGTCAACGCCGGCTGCGACGACGCCGACATCGCCGCCGCCAAGGCCCTGACCTGCGTCGGGCAGCCCGAGCAGCTGGCCGGCAAGCAGGCCGGGCAGCGGTTCGCCAAAGAGGGCGCGACCAACGTGCTGTGCGTGATCCACCAGTCCGGGCAGAACCTGCTGGACCGCTGCAACGGCATCGCGCAGGGCCTGGGCGTCGGGCAGCAGTGCTCGACCTCGTCGGCCCCGGCCTCCGGCCCGGCGTGCACGGAGCTGATCCTGTCCACGCCGAACGCCGCCTCCAACCCGCAGCAGGCCGTCGGCCAGGTCACCGCCTATCTCCAGTCGCACCCCGGTGTCAACGCCGTGATGACGCTGAACAACGCGATCGGCCAGGCGCTGGTGGTGGCCAAGCCGGCGAACGTCAAGATCGCCACCTTCGACCTGTCCAGCGACGTGCAGAACGACCTGCAGGCCTCGCCGCCGACCCTGGACTTCGCCGTGGACCAGCAGCAGTACCTGCAGGGCTACCTGCCGGTGGAGTTCCTGTACCTGTACGCCAAGCACGAGGGCAACGCGGTCGGCGGCGGCACCACCGTGGCCAGCGGGCCCAAGCTCGTCGACAGCACGAACATCAAGTCGGTGGCCGCCGCGATCGCGGCCGGAGACGACTGATGACCAGCGCCGACGTCGCGGTGGCCGGGCCCGGGGAGGCCGGGCCGCCGCCCGGCGACCCGCCCGAGGCCGACGTCGGGGCGGCCGAGGGCCGAGGCGCCGAGGCCGGCGTGCTCACCAGGGCCCTGCGACGCCCGGCGCTCGGGGCGCTGCTCGGCGCGGTCGCGGTTTTCGTGGTGTTCGCCGTCACCGACAGCACCCCGCAGCACCTGTGGCTGACGCAGACCGGCTTCCAGGCCTGGGCGCAGCAGGCGGCGTTCTTCGGGATCATGGCGGTGCCGGTCGGGCTGCTGATGATCGGCGGCGAGTTCGACCTGTCGACCGGCGGGATGACCGGGTTCTGCGCCATCATCATGGCGCTGCTGGTCGGGAACGAGCACTGGAACGCCTGGGCCGCGGTGGCGGTGACGTTCGCCTTCGGAGCGGCGATCGGGGCGGTCAACGGGATCGTCGTCACGCGGTCGGGGCTGCCGAGCTTCATTGTCACGCTCGCGACGTACTTCGTGTTCCGCGGCCTGTCGGTCGGCGGCGTGCTGAAGGTGAACCACGGCAGCACCAGCATCGGCCTGACCGGCACCGATCATCCGGGGCTGAAGAGCGCCAAGGACGTCTTCGGCGGTTCCTTCGCACACAGCAACGGTCTGCCCGCCGGATATCAGGACGCGATCCTGTGGTTCGTCGGCGTCACGGCGGTCGCCGTGTGGCTGCTGGGCCGGACCCGGTTCGGGAACTGGGTGTTCGCCGTCGGCGGCGACGCGGACGCCGCCCGCAAGGTCGGTGTGCCGGTGCGGCGGACGAAGGTCCTGCTGTTCATGGGGACCTCGACGGCCGCCGCGCTGGTCGGCGTCATCTCGTTCCTGCAGAGCAACACCGCGGTGTCCGAGCAGGGCGTGGGATACGAGTTCTACTACATCATCGCCGCGGTGGTCGGCGGGTGCCTGCTCACCGGCGGGCACGGCTCGGCGCTCGGGGCGGCGTTGGGGGCTTGCATCATCGGGATGGCGTTGCAGGGCGTCATCTACTCCGGGTGGGACAGCTCGTGGGACTTCACGTTCCTCGGGGCGATCCTGTTCCTGGCCGTCGCCGTCAACACCCTGACTCACCGGAGAGCGATGAGGGCGCGCCGATGACCATGCTGCTGGAGGCCGACGGCGTCGGTAAGTACTTCGGAAACGTGCGCGCCTTGAGCGAGGTGTCGCTGTCGGTGCGCGCCGGGCAGGTGACGTGCGTGCTGGGGGACAACGGCGCCGGCAAGTCGACGCTCATCAAGATCCTGTCGGGCGTGTTCGCACCGGATGAGGGCGAGGTACGCGTCGACGGTGCGGCGGTGAGGTTCCACAGCCCCCGCGATGCTCTGTCCGCGGGTATCGCCACGGTCTTCCAGGACCTGGCGATGGTGCCGCTGATGGCGATCTGGCGGAACTTCTACCTGGGTTCGGAGCCGACGAAGGGGTGGGGGCCGTGGCGGCGCTTCGATGCCCGCGCGGCCCGGGCCGGTACCCGCGAGGCGCTGGCGGCGATGGGCATCGACCTGCGGGACCCGGACCAGCCGGTCGGGACGTTGTCCGGCGGGGAGCGGCAGTCAGTGGCGATCGCGCGCGCTGTGCACTTCGGGGCCAGGGTGCTGATTCTGGACGAGCCGACGTCCGCGCTCGGGGTGAAACAGGCCGGGGTCGTGCTGCGTCGGGTAGTGCAGGCGCGCGAACGCGGGCTCGGCGTCGTGTTCATCACCCACAACCCGCACCACGCGCATCCGGTGGGGGACCGGTTCGTGGTGCTGAACCGGGGCCGGCTGCTCGGGGATTTCGCCAAGGACGAGATCGGGCGGGACGAGCTGGTGCGGTTGATGTCGGGTGGGGCGGAGCTGGAGACGCTGGGGCATGAGCTTGAGCGGATACCAGGGATCGCCGCTCCGACGGAACCTCAGGCCGGGTCGGCACCGTCTGATCTGCGGGCCGTTCCGGCCCCGGCTGAATCGCAGGACGGTCCGGAACCGGCTCAAACACATGCCGCTCCGGTATCGACGGAATCGCAGGCCGGTCCGGCGCCGGCTGAAGCGCTCGACGAAAACGGTTGATCGAAGGACTCTGAGGGACCTTGCCATGCCGCTGCCCCGCCCCGCCACCCTCGGCGCGATCCGCGTCGCCCGGGAGGCCGCCACCCTGATCCGCCGCTCGGCCGCGCCTCGGCGGCTGCGCTTCAAGGCCTCGTCCGCGGACCTGGTCACCGCCACCGACCTGCGGGTCGAGCGGCTGATCCGGTCCTGGCTGAAGGCCACCCATCCCGAGCACGCCATCGTCGGCGAGGAGGGCGGCGGGCTGGCCGAGATGGATCCGTCGCTCCTGGCTGAAGGCCACCCATCCCGAGCACGCCATCGTCGGCGAGGAGGGCGGCGGGCTGGCCGAGATGGATCCGTCGCGGCCGACGTGGTTCGTCGATCCCGTGGACGGCACGACGAATTTCGTGCGCGGGATCCCGCACTGCGCCTGCTCGATCGCGTTCTGGGACGGGCAGCGGCTCGCCTTGGGCGTGGTGGCCGACGTGGCGCGGCGCCGCATCTACTGGGCCGAGGCCGGACGCGGCGCCTACGAGGGGCGGCGTCGGCTGCGGGTCTCGCCGGTGCGGCGGCTGGACCGGGCGGTGCTGGCCACCGGCTTCCCGCCGACCCGGTCCTTCGACACCGACGACAACCTCGCGGAGTTCTCCTCGGTGTTCCGGCAGTCGCGGGACGTGCGGCGGACCGGGAGTGCGGCGATCGACTTGGCGTGGGTCGCCGCCGGGCGGCTGGACTGCTACTGGGAGCAGCGGTGCGGGCCGTGGGACTGGGCCGCCGGGGTGCTGTTGGTGCGGGAGGCCGGGGGGAAGGCGACGACGTATGCCGGGTTGGAGTGGCATCCCGGGGATGCGGATCTGGTGGCTTCCAACGGGCCGGTGCATCCGGCGCTGATCGAGGCGTTCTGTGAGGCTCGGGCGAACGGCGGTCTTCCGGCGCGGCCGCCGCAGCCGGTGTTCAGTGCGCCGGCGGTGGCTCCGGTTGCTGCGCCTGCTTCGTCGACGGCTTCCTCGGCTTCCTCGTCGTCGGCCTCGTCGTCGGCCTCGTCGGCTTCAGCTGGGTAGTTCGCGCAGCTTGCGCAGCGGCGAGCCGAGGAGGAACAGGACGCTGCAACAGGCTCCGATCGTGGAGATCCCCAGGGCGGTGCGGATCCCCACGGTCGTGGCCAGCCAGCCGCCGGTCAGCGCGCCGAGGGGGCGGATGCCGTAGTTGATGGTCTGTAGCACGCCGGAGATGCGGGAGCGCAGGTCGTCGGGCATGACGGCGGTGATGTAGGCGTTGCCGCAGATGTCCAGGACCATGACGCCGAGGCCGGACAGGAATTCGTACACGAACAGCGTCAGCACGATCAGTGCCTTCGGGCCCGAGGCGAGCACGACCAGGATGTGCGGCGCGGCGAAGCCGAGGAAGCCGAGCGTCATGCCCATGCCGATGCCGATGCGCGCCACGACGCGGCTGGTCAGCGCCGCGCCGACCAGGCCGCCGACCGCGCCGGCGCCGAGGGCCAGGCCGAGCAGGCCGGCGTTGATGTGGAGGTGCTTGGTCGCGTAGAGGATGAACAGGGCCTGGAAGATGAAGTCGAAGAAGTTGACCGTGCCGACGGCGCCTTGCAGGGCCCTGATGCCGGGCGTCGCGACGATCCAGCGCAGGCCGTCCAGGAAGCCGCCTTTGACCTCGCGGTCCGGCACCGGCTCGGTCGGCGAGATCCGGCTCAGCGCCACGGCCGAGGCCAGGTAGCTCGCCGCGTCGGCGACCAGCGCGAACGGCGCGGTCAGGAGCTGCACCGCCAGGCCGCCGAGGCTGGGCCCGGAGACGTAGGCGAAGGCACGACTGCCGTTGCTGAGCGAGGAGGCCTGCATCAGCTCGGCATTCGGGACCATGGCCGCGAACAGGGTGTTGTCGGAGATGCTGAAGAGCACGGCGAGCGTCCCGACCACGAGCTCGGCGACGATCAGCTGCGCCAGACTCAGCACGCCGAAGGCATAGGCGACCGGCACCGACAGCACGGCCAGGAACCGCCCGAGGTCGGCGAACAGCATGATCAGCCGCCGACTCCGCCGCCGATCCACCCAGATACCGGCCGGAATCGACAGCAGCAGCGCGGGAATCATCGGCGCGGCGGTGAGCCACGCCATCGCGGTCGCGCCCGCACCGAACAGGAGCACAGCCGCCAGCGGCATCGCGATGCGATGCACCTCGTCGCCGATGAGCGACACGCTGTGCCCGAGCCAGAAGCGGCGGAAGTCGCGGCGGCGCAGGACCGCGGGGACGCGGTGCTGGAGGGCGGACGGGACCAGGCGGGATATCGCGCCCTCGGGGGGCGCTTCGGCGGCGGCGGTCACGAGGGGCTGCCGGACTTCAGGATGCCGGCGGACTTCGAGATGCTGGCGGGCGCGGCGGTGGGCTTGGCGGTGGCGAGTGCGCCGGCTGGTGGCCGGATGAGTGCAGTGTTGACCGCCGATGCCGCGCCGATCATGACCGACCGTCCTGTGCCTCGTCGCCGCTGGGTTCAGTGTCGGCCTCGGTCTCGGCGTCGGTCCCGGAAACCGGCCCCCGATCCTTCCGGAACGCGATCCGCAGCATCTGCACCAGCTCCGCACCCTCGGGCCGCAGCTCGGGCCGGGTGTTGCGGTCGGCGAAGCGGTCGGTCAGGGCGCTGATCGCCTCGGAGAGCTCGGCGAGCTCGGCGGCTGTCAGGTAGAGCAGGCGGTCGCCGAATTCCTCGGCCTCCTGCCATTCCGCGGGCAGTTCGTGGGCCGTCCTCTGGGCCCGGGCCACCTCCTCGAAGTAGAACTGCGTGAAGAACGTCCGGGCTTCGCTCCACGCGGCTCGGACCGCCGGGTCCGCCGAGGTGCTCGGGATGTTCGTGTACTGCGCCGTGGCCCGCCACGGCTTCTGCCGTCCGGGCCCGGGCACTTCCTCGACCACGCCGTACTTCGCGAGCATGCGCAGGTGGTAGCTGCAGCTGGCCACCGACTCGCCGGTCAGCTCGGCGGCGCGGGTCGCGGTCAGCGGGCCCTCGGTGCGCAGCAGTCCCACCAGGTGCATCCGCGTGCGGTGTGCGTAGGCGCGGATGGCCTGGGGGTCGTTCAGATGCAGGACGTCATCGTGCTCTGAGCCGGTCATGCATCTAAAGATAGCTTTCTAAAGAAACCTTTACAAGCCTGCGCCGCACCTCGGCTCACTCTTCGTAGGTCCGCACCTCCACCTGGAACGGGGCCTCCCCGAACATCGCGACCGCCGCCCGGTACCCGCTCGGCACCGCCACCGGCGCCACCCGGTGCCGGTGCGAGCTGGCCGGCTCCACGCACGCCACCAGGTCCCGCTGTAACACCGCCGCCTTCGTGTTCGCCCAGCCCAGGCCGCCGGCCACCTTCGCCACCGCCTCCTTGCGGGTCCACAGGCGCGCGTAGCGGTCGGTCTGCTCCAGCAGGTCCTGGCCGCCGGCGACGTAGCGGGCCTCGAACGGCAGGAAGTACCGCTCCGACATGTCCACCGGGTCCAGGCTCTCGGTCAGCTGCCGGACGTCCACGCCGACCTCGCGGTTCGCCGCCACCGCCAGCAGCGCCAGCGCGCCGTCGTGCGCCAGGCTGATGTGCGGGCCGCCGTCGGCCAGGGCGGGCTTGCCGTTGGCGTCGGCGGCGAAGGCCAGGGTCTGCGGCTCGACGTCCAGCTCGCGGCCGAGGATCACGCGGCGCGCGCCGTGCGCCACCAGGTAGCGGTGCCGGTCGCGCTCGCGCAGGAAGTCGGCGGCGTGCGCGAACTCGCCCTCGTCGAGCAGCCGCTCGTAGCGCTCGGCGGTGTCCGGGGTGGTGTCGGTGTCGATGATCCACACGCGGATCCGGTCGGTCATGGCCGCACCGCCGAGCGGTCGATGTCGGCCAGGGTCGCGGTGCCCATCAGGGTCATGGTGTGTTCGAGTTCGGAGGTGGCCATCCGCAGGACGGCCTCGACGCCGTCGGCCCCGTCCGCGGCCAGCCCCCACAGGAACGGCCGGCCGATCAGCACCGCGTCGGCCCCCAGCGCCAGCGCCGTGAACACATCGGTGCCGCGCCGGATGCCGCCGTCGACGAGGACCGGCATCGAGCCGGAGACGGCCTCGACGCATTCTTCGAGCGCGTCGATGCTCGCCACCGCGTTGTCGAGCTGGCGGCCGCCGTGGTTGGACACCACGATGCCGTCCACGCCGTGCTCGGCGGCCAGCCGCGCGTCCTCGGCGGTGAGCACTCCCTTGAGCAGGATCGGCTTGGCCGTCCGGCCGCGCATCCAGGCCAGGTCTTCCCAGGTCAGGGTGCGGTCGAAGGAGATCTCGGCGTGCGCGGAGATCGCCGAGTCCGCCTCGTGGGCCCGGTGCGCCTCGGCCATCACCGCCGGGTCGACGTTCACGGCCGCGACCCCCTCGGGCAGGGTGAAGCCGTTGCGCATGTCGCGCAGCCGCTGCCCGATGCGCTTGGCGTCCAGGGTCACCACGAACGCCTCGTAGCCGCCGGCCTCGGCGCGCTCGATCAGCTGCTCCAGGACGGCGCGCTGCCGCAGCCAGTACAGCTGCAACCACAGCGGGCCGGTCGCGGCCTCGGCGATGTCCTCCAGGGTGCGGCTGGCGAAGATGCCGACGACCGTCAGCGCCCCGGCCCGGCCCGCGCCGCGGACGGTGGCGGCCTCGCCTTCGGGGTGCAGCAGGCGGTGGTAGGCGATCGGGGCCAGCCCGACCGGGGTCGCCAGGGCGGTCCCGAACAGGGCGGTGCGGGTGTCGATCTTGTCGACGTCGGTGAGGACGCGGGGGCGCAGACGGTGGCGGTCATAGGCGGAGGTGTTGGCGGCCAGGGTGCGCTCGTCGCCGGAACCGCCGTCGACGAAGTCCCACACCGGGCGGGTGACGTGGCCGGCCGCGAGGTCGCGGAAGTCGGTCAGGCGCAGTGGAGCGGCGTTTTGGGTCCCCATGGAGTTCACGTTTCCGAGCGGTGCCGCTCCAAACCGCCGCCGGGCGCTCCGGTGCGGGCGGCGCGACCTGGGTCAGGGGCGGTGGCAGCGATTTGTTGTCAGTAGGTCGCAATAGTCTTTTTCCATGAGCGAACCCGTCTTCCGCGAGATGCGCGAGAGCGACCTGCCGGTGCTGTTCGAGATCCAGTGTGACGCCGAGGGCCAGCAGATGGCGGCGTTCACGAGCACCGCGAACGATCGCGAGGCGTATCTGGCCAAGCACCGCCGGCTGCTGGCCGACGACCGGATCGTGCGCGTCGTGGTGGAGCTCGACGGCGAGGTCGTCGGCAGCGCGGCGTCCTTCCCGCTGGGGGAGGAGATCGACGTGACGTACTGGATCCGGCGCGAGTTCTGGGGCCGCGGCCTGGCCGGTGCGGCGCTGGCGGCGGTGCTGGAGCAGCTGGCGGTGCGGCCGGTGTTCGCCTCGGCGGCGTATGACAACGCGGCGTCGATGCGGGTGCTGGAGAAGAACGGGTTCAAGCGCGTGGGGGAGGAGCGGGCGTTCGCCGAGGCGCGCGGGGAGGAGATCGAGGAAGTGATGTTCCGGCTGGACTGAGAGGCGATTATGATCGAACCCTGATGACGAATACGGACGCGAGCGCGGGTGCGGCTTCCGGTTCCGAGTCTGGCGCTGACCCCGGGCCCGGTTCGGCCGACACCGCCGATGCCGCGGTCGCCGCGGCAGAGCGCTGGTTCGTCCGCAACGGCGTGCCGCACTTCGTCGAAGAGCACTACTACGTCGCCGGCCTGCCCGCCTTCCTGCGGCCGTTCGCGGCGGCGATCCGGCTGACGCGGCTCACGACGATGATCGGCTTCTGGTCGGTGCGCCGGGTGTTCGCCGAGGTCCGCGAGGTCGGCCACCTGGCCGTGCGCGCGCTGCCGCTGCTGGCGCTGTTCGGCATGGTCATCTTCTTCACCCGCGACTTCTGGCTCATCTCGGCGGCCCTGACCTCCGGCTGGCTGTGGGTGACCTCGGCGTTCTTCATCATGTTGATCCAGGCGTTCCTGATCGCGCGGCTGCCCGAGGAGTTCGTCACCCTGCCCAGCGCCTGCACACCGGAGCGGATACGAGCCAGCTGCGTGGCCACGCCCTTGGCCTCGCTCGCCGAGACCGAGCAGGAACTGGCCACGGACCCGGCGCTGGGCCTGGGGCAGCGCCGCAACATGTTCATGTACCTGGTGCTCACCCAGACCATCCAGATCAGCCTGCTCAGCTGGACGGTGTTCTTCTTCTATGTGGTCTTCGGCGCCATCGCGATCCGGCCGGAGGTGCTCAAGGACTGGTTCGGCCACGTGCCGCCGGACGCACACCTGTGGGGGATCCGGATCCCGGCCGTCAGCAGCGAGTTGCTGCACGTCGCGGTGCTGCTGGCAGGGCTGAGCGCGCTGTACTTCGCGATCACGGCGCTGACCGACGCGGTGTACCGCCGCGAGTTCTTCGACCGCACGTTGGCCGAACTCGACAAGGCGATTCACATGCGCTGCGCGTATCTGACGGCACGCAGCAAGTGCGGCAAGTCCCTACCGCGCTGAGTCGGGCAGCTTTGAGCCCCGCCGCTTTGAGCCCCGCCGCGTCAGACCCTCACTTCAGCAGTCGCGAGAGCCGCCGGTCGGCCAGCGGCTTGCCGCCGGTCTGGCAAGTCGGGCAGTACTGCAGCGAGGAGTCGGCGAAGGAGACCTCGCGGATGGTGTCGCCGCAGACCGGGCACTTCTCGCCGGTGCGGCCGTGGACGCGGAGGCCTGACTTCTTCTCCGCCTTCAGGTCCTTCATCGGTAGGCCGCGGGAGCGTTCGACGGCGTCGGTGAGGGTGCTGAGGGTGACTTCGTAGAGGTTGGCGACTTCTTCGGGGGTCAGCTTGGCCGCCAGCTTGTACGGGGACATGCGGGCGGCGTGCAGGATCTCGTCGGAGTAGGCGTTGCCGATGCCGGCCAGGACGCTCTGGTCGCGCAGGACGCCCTTGATCTGGCGGCGCTCGCCGTCCAGCAGGCCGCGCAGGACGTCGACGGTGAATTCCGCCGAGAGCGGGTCGATGCCCAGGCGCGCGATGCCCGGGACGTCGTTCGGGTCGCGGACGACGTAGACCGCCAGCCCCTTCTTCGTGCCGTACTCGGTCACGTCGATGCCGCTGCCGGCCGGCTCGTCCATGCGTACGCGCAGCGCCAGCGGCCCCTTGCCGGGCCTCGGCGGCGCCGTCGGCAGCTCCTCCTGCCAGCGGACCCAGCCGGCGCGCGCCAGGTGCAGGACCAGGTGCAGGTCGCCGGCGCTGATGTCGAGGAACTTCCCATGCCGGCCCACTCCGCTGACCACCTGGCCCTCCAGGGCCGACAGCGGCGGGTCGTACGTCTTGAGCGCGTGGATCGCGACCGGCGTGGCCGCCGCGACGGCGTGTCCGGCGAGGTGCTCGTCCAGGAACGCGGCCAGCGCCTGGACCTCCGGCAGTTCGGGCATGACAGCAGTCTGCCCGCTGGCGCGGCGCCGCGCTCGCTGGGGCGGTTCGGGGCGGCGAGCGCCCGGCGGGTGAAAAAGGGCGCGCCACGCTGCCGGTTCTGCGGTTTGGCGGGCCGCGTTGGCTAGATTCCGGCCATCCGCTAGTGAATCGGGAGCAGTCGTGCGCAAGTGCGTGTCAATGGTCGCCGTGGCGTCGGCCACCTTCGGGCTGGCCGCGTGTTCGGCCACCGATCGGGGACGGGAGCCGGCCGCAGCCTCGCAGCCGCTGAGTGCGCAGGCCGAGGGGCACGCGGGGCGGGTGCATGCCGCGCCGGTCGCGGTGGCTCCGGCGGCGGCGCAGGGGCAGCCTCAGGGGCAGCCTCAGGGACAGGGGCAGGGGCAGAACCAGCAGGCGGCCCCGGGCGCACGCGCTGCCGCTCCTGGCGGTGCTCCTGGCGCTCTCGGCACTACCGCCGCCGCGCCCGGTACCACGGCCAACGCCGCAGGCCTCGGGCCCGTCGGCGCCCCGGTGCTCATCCCCTCCAGCACCACCGACGTCGCCCCGCAGTCGGCGCACCCGCACGCCGCCGCGCCGCGTCCGGCCGCCGCGCCCGCGGCCCCGGCGCTGGTCCCCGCCTCGCCGCGTCCGGCGCCGGCTCCGCCGTCGGCACAGGACCCGCACGCTCAGGACCCGAACCTCGCCTACGACCCGACCGCCTCGGCGACGGCACAGATCGTGGACGCGGTCGCCGCCGCGCACATGGACGGCAAGGCCGTCCTGCTCGACTTCGGCGCCAACTGGTGCACCGCATGCCGGGCGCTGGACAGGGCGATGCACACGCCGAAGGCGCAGGCCGTCCTTGCGCAGTATTACCACGTCGTGCACATCGACCTGGGCAACTCCGACCCGCAGCATATGGCGCTGGCCACGCAGTACGCCGCATTGGGCACGTTCGGGATGCCGCTGCTGGTGGTGCTGAACCCCGACGGGACCGTCCGCGCCGACTCGGCGCACGTCGGCCAGCCGAAGTACGACGAGGCGGGCCTGGCGGCGTGGCTGAATCAGTGGGCGCGATGAAGGCGTCCAGCGTTCTGACGCTCACCGCGCTGTCCGGCGTGCCGGTGCTCGCTGCGCTGGCGTTCGCCGCGACTGTGCACCGGCACGCCTCCGACGTGGGCTTCACCGACCAGGGCGTCAACGTCGCGATGCATCTGTCGCCGGACGGCTCGAAGCTGCTGACCACGTTCACGCCGCAGCGTCCCGGGTTCCACCTGTATAGCGTGGGCCTGCCAGCCGACGGTATTCAGGGTCTGGGCCGGCCGACGCGGGTGGAGGTCGGCGGGGCGCTGCGTAGTCGGGGTCCGCTGACGGCTGAGTCGCCGGTGCGGATGCTGTCGATGCAGGGTACTGACGTGACGTTTCCGGTCTATCCCGACGGCCCGGTGACTACTGAACTGCCGGTGGATGTGGATGCTCACGGAACAGCGCAGGTGCTGGTCAGCTATGCCGCGTGTAGTGCGCAGGAGTGTTTGATGCCGGTGAGTTCGCATCCGGTGCAGTTGACGGCGTCTGTGCTGTCGGCGATGCGGGCGCGGTGAGGTTGGCGGGTCCGGTGGGCGCGGTGGGTCCGGTGGGTCCGTTCGATGGACTGGCCCCAGTAGGTCCCGGCCAGCATCAGTGCTGCTCCGGCGATGGCTGGCGCTGCTAGGTGTTCGCCGCCGAGTGTGACACCGGCGGCCACGGCCCATACCGGTTCGGTGCCGAGCAGCAGGCTTGCGCGGCTGGCTGAGGTTCGGCGTACGGCCCAGGTCTGCGCCACGAAGGCGAATACGCTGCAGAACACGGCAAGGTACGCCATCTCGGCCCATGTGGTTGCGCTGGCGTGCGCCAGTTTCGGTAGGTCGGCGGCGGCTGGGAGGACGAACAGCGCTGTTCCGACGTAGGTCTGCACGATCGTCAGGCTGAGCGGCCGGATGTCGTCGGCGGCGGTGAGTCGGCCGACGAGGGCCACGTGGCCCGCGCGGACCACTGCGGCGGCCAGCATCAGCAGGTCTCCGACGCTCGGCGTGTGGAGGCCGCCGCTGCCGCTCATCAATAGGCCGACGGCGACGATACAGAGCCCTGATGCGGCGAAGTAGCGCGCGGGGAGTGCGGCGCCGCGGCGGTCGAGGAGGGGCGTGAGGATGATCGTCAGGCTGATGATGAGGCCTGCGTTGGCGGCGGAGGTGTGGGCCACGCCGAAGGTCTCGATGATCAATACGGAAGCTTGAGTGAGGCCGAGGATGGTGCCGGTGCGTAGCTCGGCGCGGTTCGGGCGTAGTTCGCGGCGTGCGGCCAGCAGGGCTGAGCCGGAGATGGCCGAGAGGGCGTAGCGGGCGAGGAGGACTGCCAGGACCGAGGTCGCTGCGGCTGCCGACTTCGCGGCGAGGTAGCTGGAGCCCCAGACGAAGGCGACGAGGAGGAGGGTCGCGTCGGTGCGGTGGTCGGGGTGATGGGCGGTGGGGTGGTTGGGGCGGTCGGGGTGGCTGGGGGCTGGGGAGGTCACCTGGCAATCGTCGGGTTCTGCGCATGGTGTAGTCGAGGACGTCATTCTCAACCAACCATGAAGTTTCTCTACACTGTCGGGTTATGGACGAACGCCAGTTGCGTATCCTGCGTGAACTCGGTGAGCTGGGCAGCGTTGCGGCTGTCGCTGAGGCGCTGCTGGTCACGCCGTCGGCGGTGTCGCAGCAGCTCCGGCTGTTGCAACGCAGCGTCCCGGTGCCGCTGACCGAGCGCTCCGGGCGGCGGCTGACGCTCACCGCGGCTGGGCAGGCGCTCGCCGATGCGGCGATCGAGGTCGAGGCTGCGTTGGCTCGGGCTCGGCAGGTGGTGGACGAGTTCGTGGCCGAGCCGGGCGGGACGGTTTCGGTCGCGGCGTTTCACAGTGCGGCGCTGGTGTTCTTCCCGAGGCTGTTGCGGGCGCTGGCTGAGCCTGGGTCGCCGCGTCTGGCGCTGGCGGATCAGGACGTCGCGCAGGAGCAGTTTCCGAAGCTGACGCGTGAGTATGACCTGGTGCTGGCGCACCGGTTCGACCACGCGCCGCCGTGGCCGCGCACCGTCACCGTTACGCCGCTGCTGCACGAGCCGCTGGATATTGCGCTGCCGGTCGGGCACCGCCTGGCGGCCAAGGCCCGGCTGACGCCGAGCGACGTGGCCGGCGAGCCGTGGGTGTCGGTGCACGACGGGTTCCCGGTGCTGCCGCTGGTCGAGGCGATCGGGACGGCTGCCGGGCGGCGGCTGGAGTTGGTGCATCGGGTGAACGAGTTCAGCGTCGTCGCGGAGTTGGTTGCGGCTGGGGGTGGCGTGATCGCGTTGCTGCCGCGCTGGACTACGCGGGAGCATCCTGGGGTGGTGCTGCGGCCGCTGTCGGGGGTGCGGGCGCGGCGGCATATTGATGTGTTGCAGCGGCCTGAGGGTTCGGTGCGGCGGGCGGTGCGGATGGTGGTGGGGGAGTTGCGGCGGGTGGCGGGGGAGGTGGGAGGGTGGTGAGTGGGGGTTGGTGGTGGGGTCGGGGCTGGAGCGGGGGCTGGAACTGGAGTGGGGGATAGGGCTGGGGCCGGAGTTGGAGCGGGGACTGGTTGCGGGTTTCGGCGCCGGGCGGGGCGAGGTGGTTGGTGGGTGATCTGGGGTGAGGTTGGTCTGTATGTGCGGCTGGCCTGTTGTTTGACAGGCGATTTTTACGGCTTCGCGCATGGGTTGATGGCCTCGCAGGGGGACGCAGTTCGGTTGAGCGCCACAGGTCGCGCTGGCGGCCGCCGGCAGTGGTGTTGGTGTCGGTGGCGCGTGCTATATCTATCGATAAGGGGCGATAATGTCCTAACAAAATGCCGCCATATACGACCGCGCGACGGTTCAGGTTTCTGCGGCGTCGCGTTGGCGGCTGGCGGTTTGCGCGTGCAAGACCACGCGCCGGTCCGAGTCACTGCGCATGTCGTAGGCGGCAATCGTCGTGCGTGGTGGGCGCCTTGAGGCCTCCGGCGGGCGCTCTACAGCGAGGGGGCGACCCGCGCGTCGGGCTTGGGGGCGCCGGTCCGCGACTGGTCGGCTTCCTATCCGCTGTTGCCTGCGCTGCGCTGTCTGCTGGCGGTCGCTGCTTGTGGTCACCAGGGTTCTGGGCCCCTCGCCGCGTCGTCGCCGTAAACGGAACCAGCCCGGTCCGGTGGTGTCCAGCCGCATCGCTGCTGCTGTGGTGCTGCTTCGTCCGGCTGGACACCACCGGCCCGGGCAGGTTGGCTTCGCCCGCCGACGCGGCGAGGGACCCAGAACCAACACCCCGCATGGTCCGGTCGGACTCTCTCGCCACACCCGCCCCTCCCGCCCCATGCCTCCCGGCGTCGTCCCAAGTTGCGTGTTGCGTCATTTGGCGCTTCCGAGCCGCGTCCGGCTGCGGATTCCGTTGAACCGCCAGAGTCTGTGGCCGTATTGACATCAGGGGTCTGATTTTGGTGTTGGGTCCGGGCGGCGCTCCGGGCGGGCGGGGAGCTGTGTGGGGTACGAGATGGTACGAGATGGGCAGACATGTGCGTGCGCGTTCGGGTGCGTGTGCGGAGGTGTCGTGTCGTTGTTCCGCCGTTCTTCGTGCGGGCGGGCCCGTCCGTGATGATCAGGGAAGGGACGGTGTTCGGTGTCTGCGTCACACATCTCGGTTGATCAGGTCCTCACGATCGGTGTGGAGGAGGAGTTCTATCTGGCCGACAGGGAGTCGTTGCGGGCGGTGTCGCGGGGGAGTGAGGTTGTCGCCAATGCTGGGGCGGTGTTGGGGGAGCGGGTTCAGGCGGAGTTGTTCGCCAGTCAGGTCGAGCTGGTGTCCGCGCCGCATATGGCGGCGGCGGATCTGCGCGACGAGCTGCTGTTTCTGCGGCAGACCGGGGCGGCTTTTGCGGCGTCGTCGGGGTGCCTGCTCGTCGCGTGCGGGAGTGCGGTGTTGAATGACTGGCCGTTGCCGGTGTTCGACACGGGCCGCTATCGGGAGATCGGGCGCCGCTTCGAGTCCGTCCTGCATCGCATGCGCGCTGAGCCCAGCGGTTGCCACGTCCACCTCGGGACGCTCGCTTGGTCCGAGGCGCTCGCGCTGACCAATCACCTTCGGCCGTGGCTGCCGGTCCTGCAGGCGCTGTGCGTGAACTCGCCGTTCGCGGGTGGGCGGCAGCGCGGCTGCCTGTCGTGGCGCTACTTCGACTTCGGTACCTGGCCGCAGGCCCGCCCGGCGCCCATCCTCACCGAGTCCGTCTATGCCCGGCAGATGGATTCCTGGGTGTCCGACGGCAAGATCCTGGATCGCCGGATGATGTACTGGTACGCGCGCCCCTCCGAGCACGTCCCGACTGTGGAGATCCGCGTCGCAGATGCCAACTGGGACCTCGATGTCATCATGCTGATGGTCCTCCTGGCCCGCGGTCTGGGTACCGCCCTGCTGGCCGAGATCCGCGCCGGCGGCTGCTTCCCGCAGATCGGCCGGGGCCAGGTCGAGCGCGCTCATCGCCTGGCGGCCGCCACCGGCCCCGTCGGCCCGGGAATCAGTCCCCTGACGGGCGCCGCCCTCCCGATGAGCGCCTGCCTGCAACTTCTACTGGACCGCGCCCGCCCCGGGCTGGAGGCGGCGGGCGACGTCGAGCTCGTCGCGGAGCTGATGGCGAACCTGCGCGTCCGGCGCACCGGTGCGGAGCGCCAGTTGGGCCTGGTCCAGAGTGGCGGAACGCTGCGTGACCTGGTGCGCATGGCCGCGATCGAGGAGGTGGCCGATGACAGCGTGATGGCGGAGCCGGCACGGCCGGGCCGGTAGTCTGCATCGTCGAGCCCTGCTACCACGCGAGGAGGACGACGTGCGGGTGCTGGTCACAGGGGCGTTCGGCTACGTAGGACACGCGGTGACCCGCGCGCTGCTCGACGCCCGCCACGACGTCGTGGCCATGACCACACAACCGAACCGCTCGCGCCCCTCCACCGGAGTGAGCCTCGCCGTCGCGGACCTGCGCGACCCGGGTCGGCTGAAAGCCGTCGTCGACCGCGCCGACGCGGTCGTCCACCTGGCTGCGCTGACCCGGGTCCGCGAGTCGTTCGAGCAGCCCGACGCCTACGCCACGGTCAACACGATCGGCACACGAAACCTCCTCGCGGCTGTGGCGGACACCGGACGCGTCATGCCTTTCGTCCACGCCTCCACCGCCGCTGTCTACGGGGCCCCGACGAAGCAGCCCATCGACGAGGACTGCGATGCCGCGCCGAGCAGCCCCTACGGCGTGACGAAGCTCGCCGCCGACGCCGCGGTGAGCGAAGCCGCCGCACGAGGCATCATCGCCGGAGTGAGCCTGCGCGCCTTCAACATCGCAGGTTCGGTCGACCGGCGCCCCGACCCCGACCTGACCCGCATCATCCCCAAGACGCTCGCGGTCGCCGCCGGGCGGTTCGACCACCTCACCGTCAACGGGGACGGCACCGCGATCCGCGACTACGTGCATCTTGCCGATGTGGCCGACGCCTTCGTCAAAGCCCTGACACTCGCCACGGCGGGCACGTTCGCGATCTACAACATCGGTGCCACCCCGGCCGGCGTCGCCCAGATCATCGACGTGGCGCGGACGATCACCGGACGAGAGATCCCCGTCCAGTACAACCCGCCGGTGCCGGAGGCTCCAGAGCTCCGGGCCGACACCACCCGCGCCCGGAGCGAACTGGGGTGGTCCCCGGTTTTCTCCAGTCTGGAGCAGATCATCGGCGATTGCTGGGACGCGCAGCGGTGACTCTCAGCGCACCTCAGCAGCCTGACTCGCCCACCTGGCGTACATCCGGCTGTACTTCCCGGCTGCCGCGACCAGCTGCTCATGCGAACCGACCTCGACGATCCGCCCCTCGTCCACCACCAGGATGCGGTCGGCCTTCCTGGCAGTGGAGAGCCGGTGTGCGATCAGGATCGCGGTGCGCCCCTCCAACAGCACGTCCAGAGCCTGCTCGATCTTCGACTCGGACCGCAGGTCCAGATTCGACGTGGCCTCGTCCAGCACCAGCACCCGGGGCTGAGCCAGGAACGCCCTGGCCAGGGCCACGAGCTGCCGTTCGCCGGAGGACAGGGACTGGCCGCGTTCCTGGACCACGGTGTCCAGGCCGTCGGGCAGCCGGTCGACCACGCCGACCAGACCGACCACCCGCAGCGCCTCCCGAATCCGTTCGTCGGAAGCGTCCGGTGCGGCGAAGCGGATGTTGTCGCGGAGCGGCCCGGCGAACAGGAACGGCTCCTGCGGCACGACGCCGAGCTGCCGGCGCAGCGACTCGATCCGCACGCCCCGCAGGTCGTGCCCGTCGATCAGCACCCGCCCGGACGTCGGGTCGTAGAACCGCGTGACCAGTTTGGCGAGGGTGGACTTGCCGGCTCCGGTCGGACCGACGAACGCGACGGTCTCGCCGGCCCGGATCTCCAGCGATATTCCGGAGAGCACCGGCCGGTCGGGGTCGTACCCGAACGTCACGTTTTCGAAGACCACGTGCCCTGCGACCGTCGGCAGTTCGACGGCACCGGCGACCTCCTCGACCTCCGGCCGGGTGCCCAGCAGCTGCCGCAGCTTCACGATCGACGACTGCCCCTGCTGGTACGTATTGAACTGTTGCACCAGCTGTTGGATGGGCTGGAAGAAAGCCCCCAGGGAGAGCAGGAACGCCACGAGCTGGCCGATGGTCAGCTGTCGGTGGGTGACCATGGCGGCGCCGACGGCCAGCAGCACGGTCTGTCCGACGATGCCGATGACCTGGGTGCCAGGTGTGTAGATCGAGGTGATGCGTGCGGTTCGCACATTGGCGTCGTAGTACTCGCCGGTGATCTGCCGGTGGTGTTCGGCGTTGTGCTGCTGCCGGTTGTGCGCCGTGACGATGCGAACGCCGTGCAAGCTTTCGGAAAGATCGGCGGTCACGCCGGCGACGGTGTCCCGCACTTGGAGGTAGCCCTTGGCGGACGCGCGGTGGAACCACACCGAGAACACGGTCAGGATCGGCACTACCAACACGATCGTGATGAGCGCCAGCTCCACGTTGTACATGAACAACAGCACCGAGACGACGACCATGGTCAGCCCCTGCACGGCGAACTGCGCCAAGCCGTCCTGCAGCAGCTGCTGGAGGTTCTCGATGTCGCCGGTCATCCGGGTCATGATCACCCCGGCCTTCTCAGCCGTGTAGAAGCTCAGCGACAGCTGCTGCAACTGAGTGAATACCCTGATTCGCAAATCGTTCATCACCCACGCCGCGATCCGCCCCGTCACCCGTACCCGCGCGGCCTGCGTGAGCCCGGTGACCACCAGCCCGACCAGGTACACGACCGCGACCAGCGTCAGTGTGCTGGGATTGTGCGCCAATACGCCGTCGTCGATCCCGAGCTGCGTCAGCTTCGGACCGGCCTGCAACGTCAGCGCTTCTACGACCACGAGCACGCCGGCCACTAGGGTCATCGACCGGTAGGGCCGGATCAGCCGCCGCAGCGTCAGCTTGGCGCCATCGGGATCGGGGCGGCTGTGGTCGAAGACGACTTTGGGCAGGGTGTGTTCCGGCTCGGTTCTGAGCAGCTTGTCGACGCTCGCTCGCATCTCCGGCGGGACGCCGGCGAAGGGCAAACCAGTCGCGGCCGCTCTGCCGACGTTGAGCGGCGGGCCGCCACCTCCGGGAGTCGTCATCGGCTCACACCTCCAAGCTCCTCGATGCTCTCGACGCCCTCGTCCGCCTGCGCGAGCACTTCCGCATACAGCGGCGTCCCCGCGAGCAGGTCCTGGTGCGTGCCGTCGGCGACGATCCGCCCGCCGTCCAGCAGCACCACCCGGTCGGCCAGGCTGATCGTGGACGGCCGGTGCGCGATGATCAGCGTGGTCCGGCCGGCGAGCAGGGTTCGAAGCCCGGCATGGATCTCCTGTTCCACCTCGACGTCGATGGCGCTGGTGGCGTCGTCCAGGACCAGCACCGGCGGATTCACCAGCAGCGTCCGGGCGATGGCGACGCGCTGCCGCTGCCCGCCGGACAGCGTGTACCCGCGCTCGCCGATGACGGTGTCGTATCCGCTTGCCAGCCCACTGATGAACTCGTGCGCCCCGGCCAGCCGGGCCACGCGCTCGACGTCGGTGATGTCCGCGTCCGGCCGGCCGTAGGCGATGTTGTCGCGGACCGAGGCCGAGAACAGGAACGGCTCGTCGAGCACGATGCCGACGGTGTCCCGCAGGCTGTGCAGGGTCAGGTCCCGGACATCGTGCCCGTCGATGCTGACCGAACCGTCGCGTACGTCGTAGAAACGCGGCAGCAGCCTGGCCAGAGTGGACTTCCCAGAGCCGGTCCGGCCGACCACCGCCACCGTTTCGCCGGGGCGCAGGTGCAGCGAGAAGCCGTTCAGGACGTCGGGGCCGTCGCCATAACCGAAGGTGACGTCGTCGAACCGGACGTCGCCGCGTGCCCCGGTGAGTTTCAGTGCCCCAGGCGCGTCTACGATCTCCGGTTTCTCGTCCAGCACCTGATACAGGCGCTTGGCCCCGGCCGACGACCGCTGTCCCAACATGATCAGGTTGCCGAACACCTGGAAGGGCACCTGGAGCATCAGAAGGTACGCGTTGAAGGCCAGGATCGCGCCGATGCGCATCTCGCCCCGGATGACGAGGTTCCCGCCGTACAACAGCACGATCGCCATCCCGACGCGCGGCAGGTTCTGCACCAGCGGTGTCCAGCGGGCTCGCAGGTCGGCGTCCTTCACGGTGGCCCACGAGACACCTGTCGCAGCCTTCTGAAGCAACGCCAGCTGACTGCGCTCGGCCCCGAACGACTTGACCACGCGCACGCCGTTGATGTTCTCGTCCACCACGGTCGCGACCTCGGCCAACCGCGCCTGGATCAGAAAGGACGCGGGAAACAGCGAGCGCTGCATGCGCCGGCTCGCCACGAACAACAGCGGCATCGGCAGCATGGCCAGGACGGCCAGCGGGACGTTGATCGCCAGCATGTACCCGAACGCCACCAGCGAGACACCGCACTGCACCAGCAGGTACGGCGCGAACGACAGATACAGCTGCACCGCGCGGATGTCGGAGTTGGCGCGGGAGATCAGCTGCCCGGTCTGCACACGGTCGTAGAAGGGGAACGACAGGCCGGTCAGGCGGCCGTACATGATGGTGCGCAGGTCGTACTCGATCTTGGCTGCGGCACGTGCCAGCAGCTGCTTGGACGCGTAGCCGACGACCAGCATGACCACCGTCAGCCCGGCCAGCCACCACAGATAGTGCGACAGCGTCACCCCGCGCGCGACGATCGAGTTGTCCACCGCGTCCTGGATCAGGGCCGGTATCTGCACGGCCACCAGCAGGCCGGCCGCGGACATCACCAGCGCCGGGCCGAACATCCACCCGTGCGACCGAACCAGCGGCCACGCGCGGCGCAGCCAGGAGCGGCTCGGATCGGGGTCGATGGCGGCGCTCGGCGGGGGATACGTCTTGCTCACCTGAGTTCCCCGCTCAACGACCGGTCGCTACTTGCCGGGCGCTTCGGGCGCTTCGGATGACTCCGGCGACTCGGATGAGTCCGGTGATTCAGGGGTCTCAGACGACTCGGCCCGCTCGGCGAGCTCGGCCTTGACCGTCTCGTACAGTCCGGCCGCCGTGAAGCCGAGGTCGCGCAGGATCCGCGCGGCCAGGCCCTCCTCCGTGCGGATCAAGCCGAGCAGCGAGTGTTCCGTGCCGACCCAGCCGGTGCCGAGCTCGGCCGCCACGCCGGACGCCAGTTTGATGGCGGCCGTGCTCTCCGGCCGGAAGGCGATGTGGCCGCGCAGTGCCTTCTGCCCGGCCGGCGGCAACACCTCCTCGATCGCGTCGCGGATACCCTTCTCCGACCCGACCTTCGCTGTCAGCACCTGATACGCCGCGCCCCGCGGTTCCCCGAGCAGGCCGAGCAGCAGGTGTTCGGTGCCGATGGCGTCGTGCTTGTACGCTCGCGCGGCCTCCTGCGCCAGCACGATGGTGTGCCGGTTGAGGTCCGTGAACCGCTCGAAGGGGTTGGGCCGGTGGCGCTGCTGGGCGGCCTGCTTGGTCACGCCGATGGCGTCGCCGATCTCGCTCCACGAGGCGCCGGCCTCCTTGGCCTTGCTGACGTAGTAGTCGACGAGCTGGTCGCCGAGGTCGGTCAGCGTCCGGTTGCGCAGCTGGGCCTCGCTCACGCGGGCCAGGTAGTCGGCGTCGGGCAGCTCCTCGTCGAGGCGGGCGATGAGGTCGGCGAGGCTGATGTTGAGCGGGCTCATGCCGTCAACCGTAGCTTGACGATCCGGGAGCGTCAACTTGTAGTTGACGCTCTCACAATCCGAGCACGGATCCGCGCGCCCGCCGCCGCAGCGACGGGCACGCGTCCCTTCATCCTTCCTGTTCAGGTGTCAGCGCAGGTATCAGCACACTGAGGTCATCGCCGAACGGCGCTTCCGCCTGTGCACGTCGGGTCGCCGGACTGGGCCGGCACGCTCACCGCGTTCCACGCCGCCTGGACCGAGTTGAACTCGGCGCAGGTCGGGTCCAGGTTGATCGCGGCCTGCAGGGTCCAGGTGCGGTAGGTCAGGTAGGAGCTGTCAGAGTTCTTCATCAGCTGGGCGTTGTACAGGACCTTCAGCGCGTTCTCCACGCCGATGCCGGTGATGGTCGAGCCGTCGCAGGTCGGGCTGGTCGGCCCGGTGCTCGGGTTGGAACCCTGGGCCAGCAGGTAGAACCAGTGGTTGCCGGGTCCGGCCGCCTGGTGGACCTCGTCGCCCGGTATGGCGTCGGAGTAGCAGTCCGGGTCGCCGTTGACCTGCGAGGGGTCGTACAGGTTGCGGATCGGGCCGGTGCCTTCGAGGTTGACCTCGGCGCCGACCACCCAGTCCACGACCGCGTACGGGGAGGGCTCGTTCGCGAAGTACTTGCTCGACTGGCCGTAGACGTCGGCTATCCATTCCTGGGTGCCGTTGTTGGAGATGCCGCCGGGCGTGTGGTCGTCTATGCCGTGGCCCATCTCGTGGTCCACGACGTCCATCGCCGAGATCCACTGGCCCGCGGTGTTGTGGCCGACCTGGACCTCGGAGCCGTCGTAGTAGGCGTTGACGTCGTCCAGCCCGACCCGGATCGGCCAGGCGCCGCCGTTGCCGTCGAAGCTGTTGCGGCCCAGCCACTGCGACAGCATGTGGTTCTCGGTCTCGGCGCTGTACAGGGCGTCCGCGCACGCGGTCTCACGGTCGGTGGCGTCGCCGATGCCCCAGGAGTCGGTGGACTTGGTGAACGTGGTGTTCGTCGCCGCGTCCTGGCAGGCCAGCCCGCTGACGCTCGGGTCCGCCAGCGAGTACGTCCCGCCGGAGTTCGTGGTGTCGACGCTCAGCGGCTCCGGGCCGTTCCACACCGCGTTCGCGGTGCCCTCCGTGACGTGCTCCTGCGTGTGCAGCACGCGTCCGGTGGTCGCGTCGACGTCCACGCTCAGCCGGCTGACGCCGTCGCCGCCGATGCCGTCCACCGTGGTCTCCCACGCCAGCGCGGCGGGACCTGCGCCCAGGGCGAACACCACCAGCCTGGTGGGCTCGACCTTCGACACCTTCTTCAGTTGGTGCTCGGCCACTGCCGCGCCCTTGGCGGCGCTCAGCTTGGGCGTGGTGGACAGCGCGCCGATCGGGTGCTGCTGGGCGACCGAGTGGAACACGGTGTGCCCGGCGCCGTCGGTGACGATGACGAAGTCGCCGCCGACCACGGGCAGGCCCGAATACGTGCGCAGGTAGGGGACGTACTGCGTGCCCTGAGCGGTGACGACCTGCTGCCGCTGGAACTGGTCGTGCGCGGTCGCCATCAGGAACGCCGGGTGGGTGGCCACCAGGGCGTCGGCGGAGCGCGCGGCCAGAGCCTGGATCGCGGCGGGGGAGGCGGGGGAGGCGGCGGAGCCGTCCCGGTGTGACGGCGACGCGTTGGCATACGCCGCCATCGTGGTGGACATCGCCAGGACAGTCGCGCCGGCGGTGAAGCCGACCGCCAGACGCCGGATGCTTCGGCGCTTGGCAAGGGGGTTGCGTTGTCTCACGGCCATTCCTTTCGCGTAAGACGAGGCGAGCGGTGGGGAACGTGCTCGAACCGCCCGCGGCGCGGCCCGAACGCGCAAGCCTTCAGAAAATCTTCAGAATCCTGAGGGCTGACGCGGAACGTATCGCTGTACCCTGATGTCGGTCAATAGTGAACAAAGAGTGGATTCGGTAGATGGCAGACTCTTTGCCAATTCATGACAATCGCCGAGGATGCCGCACAGTGGCGGGAGGCCGGTGCCAGTATACGAACAAAGCACAGTCAGAAGGCTGACATCATTGAGCCTGGACACCGCCACACTCCCGAACATCTCCCGCTCACCGACGCGCTGCCGCGATGTCGGGGTTCACGATCCGGTCAGGGCTCTGAGCGTGGCCACAATTTTGGTCCCGCCGCCGTCGCATCCTCAGGGCCCTGTGGAACGTCTCGTTAGCGACCGTCCATTACTTCGCACCGGGGGACAGACCCATGCAGTGCTCGCGTCAGGCTTTGAAAATCAGGACCCTTATTCTCTTCGCGGTCGGGGCGGTGCTCGTCGCCACTGTCGGCGGATGCGCCAGCCGGTCGGCGGCCGGCGGGCCCGCGGCGGGCTCGTCGGGGGCTGGTGGCGGTGTGTCGGCGCAGACATCCACGTCCGCGCCGACGAGTTCGACGTCTGCGACATCCTTGAGCGCCTCGCCGTCTGGCGCCTCGTCGCCCACGTCGGCGGCCCGTGCCACTGCCTGCACCCCGAACGACGTCGCGATCTCGCTCGGGCACACCGGTGCGGCCAGCGGCCACGTCGGCGGCGTGCTCCTGTTCACCAACCACGGTCCGCGCACGTGTGAGCTCAGCGGCTACCCGCGGGTCCAGGCCGCCGGAGGTCTGACGGCCCACGTCGAGCAGACCCCCAACGGCTACATCGGCGGCCTGGCCACGCCGTCGGCGAAAGCGCCGTACGTCGAGTTGGCCCCGGGCCAGGTCGCTTCCGCGGTGGTCGAGGGGTCGGACATCCCCATCCCGGCGACCGCTCACTGCTCCGCTGTGCTGGGTTCCCTGGACCTGTGGCTCCCCGGCAACGCGGGCTCCGGCACCCCCACCGAGATCTCCAACCCGGCGGGCACGTGCGCCGCGATCCAGATCCACCCGGTGGTCTCCGGGACGACCGGCCGTCAGGACCAGTGAGGCGAGCCGACGCACCGACGCGGCTTGGCCGTACGGCGCACCGCGCTCAGCCGTTCAGTCCTTCTCGGGCGCCGTCGAGTAGCGGGCCTCGATACCGCCCAGAATCACCGCGAGTGCCGTCTCGAACTGCTCGTCCGGCGCGGCGAACTCCGCCGCCGAGGACGGCGAGGTCGCGCTCCATGCCGCGCAGGTAGTTCCTCGAACTACCGCGAGTACATGATGCCGGGCATGTTCGTCCTGGGCACCGGAACCGCCCTGCCCCCGGCCCCAGCCCCTCACCCGGCCGCGAGCCGGGCGACGAGTTCCCGGGCATCAGCGTCCGGCTCCGCCGTCAGGAGATCCGCGAGCGCGAGCCACCGCTCGGGCCGGCCGTCGAGGTGGGTCTGGGCCAGAGTCTCAAAGGGCTGAGCGAATGGCTGATCGAGCCGGGCGTCGCCGCGCCACACGTCGTCGGCGGGGCCCGGCGCGGAATCGTTGACGCCGGGCTCGGGGAAGGTGGCGCGGCTGAGCGCTTCCGAGGTGCCGGCTGCCATGGAGGCGCGAACCTCCGGGGCCATCTCCTCCGTCGAGCCGGCGCGGTCCAGCTCCAGCACCCACACGGCCTCTGGGCCGACGAACTCGGCGAGGACGGCGTACGTCGCGAGGCGGACTTCGGGCCTGAGGCTGCTTATGGCGGGTTCGACGACAGAGACCAGCTGAGCCGGGTCGGTCGCGGTGCGCAACGCGCTAAGGAGGGGTTCGGGACCGAGTTTCGTCACCTCGTGGATCGAAAGGGTAAAGCTGCCGATGGATTTGTCGCGGCTGAGACGGACGAGTGCTGCGAGACGGATCTCGGGAGCGACGTGCCGCCGCTCGGCGATGACGCTCACGAACTCCTTGTGCTCCAGCAGCCGGGCCAGGACCGAGTCCGGGGTCGCGTCGTTGCCGGCCAGTGCGGCGCGCTGCTCGGCGGTGCCGTCGCGCACGATGTGCTCCACGAGCTGCCTGGTCAACGGTGCGCCCTCGGCCAAGTCGTCGTGGAGACGGTGTCGGTTGTAGGTGGTGTCGTGGAGGATGTACGTCGCGACGTCGTGTGGCGCCATGGCGAACAGGACGTTCGTGACGTTCCACGGACCGGGCACCGTCTTGTCGTTGTGCGTGTACGACTGGGGCGGGAAGCCGCGGTCGAGGCCGGCCAGCAGCTCCGGGAAGGTGCCGCGGAATCCGGCGGCCCGGTCGATGACGATCGCCCAGCGCTCGGGGTCGTCGCCGACGCCGGCCGCGAGCTGTTCGCTGATCAGGGCACGCATATCTGCGGCCGCGCGTCGGGCGCCGGGAAGCAGCTGGTCGCGATCCGTGCAGCACGCCAGGATCAAGGCCACCGCGGCCGGGCGGGAATGGGCAACCGCCTCGGCGGCGGTGACGGTACCGGTCCGTAGCGCTTCCAGGGCGAAATGGCGCAGCATCCAGCCGTTTTGGTGGTGCTTGTCCCTCTTCTTGGACTGCTTGACGTACTGGCCGAGGGTCAGAGCGGCCGGTCCCTCAGGGCCCTCCTTATACGTACGCGCAGCACGCCGCACGGTCTTGCGCGCCAGGCGTCGGACCGCGCGCGAGCACTCACTCCACAGCTCGGGATACCGCTCTATCACCTCTTTCCTACGGCCCTGCCTTACCAAGGCGGCGACGGCGGAAGACCTCTCCATGAAGGTGAGGTGCTGGTGGTAGGGCAAGACAGCCAACACCAGGTCCGCGTCGTCGGCCGCAGCGAGCTCACTCAGCAGCTTCGACGGGCGCGGGCCGCCGTCGGCGCGGGCGGCGTGGGCGGCGTACTCCGCGACGGCGTCGAGCAGCCGCTGCTTGACCGGCGGCGGAATCGAAGCCCGGCCGTCATGCCCCCGGCGACGGAACAGGATGGCCCGTCGAGCCTGCCCGACCAGCTTCACCGTGTCGTCGAGGTCGAAGATGGCGGCATCGACGTCCGGATCGCGCCGGACCAGGATGCGGTTCAGCACGCCGGTCCGCCGATGGGCCACGGTGCCGTACAGATACTGCTCGCCCTCGTCGCACTCCTTGAGCACAGCCCGCCCCGCCAACGCGATCAACGCGGACGTGGATCCGTGTTCCAGGACGTATTCGCAGACGGTGATGCTCACCGGAGCGTCGGCCACCTCAATCACGGCAACGAGATCGGCCTCCGGCAGCCCGGCCAGGACCACCGGGATGTCGCCGGGCCGGGCAGCGCTGAGGAGCCCCGCCCACCGGCGCAATGCACTGATCCGTTCCGACCTCAATCCCCACTCCTGATCACCCCGGTGACAGGTGCGACGGTACCAGGTCCGAGATCGACAGGAGCCTCATGCAAGAGCCCCGAGGACCAGGTACCCGTCCAGGCGCAGAACCCGGTCGGTGTCCGGGTCCGGAGGAAGCGGATGCCCGAGCGCCTCGGCGCGGACTTCGGCGATCCACTGGTCGTGTTGGTACTCGTGGTTGATCAGCGCGGTCAGGAGATGGGTGGCGACGATCGTCATCTGGCCCGGTGCGGCGACTCGGCCGCCGGCGATGTCGTTCATGCGTGCGTGGACGCGTTCGGCGACGGTTTCGCGGAAGGTGGTGAGCCGTTTGACGGTGGGCAGTGCTCCGCGGAGGCGTTCCGGCTGCGCGGAGTCCATCAGGGCGTCGAGGTCGGGGTCGGGGCTGGGTTCGGCCGCGGTCAGGTTGCGGATCATGAAGTGGGCGACGTGGGCCTGGTGGCCGAGGTGCCAGCCGATCGCGCTGGAGTTCTCGTGCGGGCGCCAGGTGACTTCGTCGGGGGTGAGGTCCTTCCACAGCTCGTCGGTGTATGCCCGGGCGCGGTCGTACTCGGTGAGCAGCGCTTCCACCTCGTGCATGCGGTCCTCCGTCTCGGTCGACATCCGGTGCGGCGCGGTGGAGCGCGGCACCTATCGAGACGTACCCACCGGCGTGAGCTGAGCCGACAGGTCCGGTGCGCCGGCATCCTCGGCCACGGTTGCGGCCCGATCCCGCCGCAAGCTCAGGAAGGCCAGACACAACCCGGTCAGCGTGAGCGCCACACCGGCCCAAGCCGCGGAAAGGTACCCGAATCCGGCTCCGATGACGGCCCCGCCGATCGCCGCGCCGGCCGCGTTGGCGACGTTCATCGCCGACTGGTTGACCGCGGCTCCCATCAACTGCGCTCCGGGCGCTGCCAATATCAGCTGGGCCTGTAGCGGAGGCGCGATGAACAAGGCTGTGGTCCCGACCAGGAAGGCGCTGACGAACAGCCCCACGGGATTGTGCGCCGTCAGAGTGAACAGCAGCGCGGCCGCCGCCACGCCCGAGAAGCCGAACAGGATGCTGCGTCGCAGGTTCCGGTCGGCGGCGATCCCGCCGAGCGCGTTGCCCACCGTCATCCCGACGCCCATCACCGCCAGCACCCACGGGACCGCCGAGGTGGACAGTCCGGCCACATGGGTGGTGACCGGCGCGATGTAGCTGTTCACCGCGAAGAAGCCGCTGGAGCCGATCGCCACGAACGCCGTGATCAGCCATACCTTCGGCAGCCGGAACGCCGCCAGTTCCGCCCGAGGCGAACCGCCCGGCGCGGCCGGCATCTCCGGGACCGCCGCGAACACCGCCAGCAGCGTCACCGCGAACAGCCCGGCCACGGCGAGGTACCCCGCGCGCCAGCCGGCGGACTGGCCGAGCAGTGTGATGAGTGGCACGCCGAAGATGTTCGCCGTGGTCAGCCCGCCGAGGACCACCGCGAACCCGCGCCCCTCGTTGCCGGGGCCGAGCAGCGCGGCGGCCAGCAGGCCGGCCGCGCCGAAGTACGCGCCGTGGGCCAGCGCCGCGACGAAGCGGGCGACCAACAGCAGTGCGAAGGAGGGCGCCAGCGCCGAGGCGGTGGTGCCGATGACGAACAGCGCCAGCAGCCCGAGGACGAGCCGGCGGCGCGGGACGCGCGCGGTCGACGCGGCGATGGTGGGCGCGCCGACGACCACGCCGAGGGCGTAGCTGGTGATCATCCAGCCGGCCTTCGCGATCGCGTCCGGAGAAGATCGTGCGTAGTCGGCGGGCAGCAGATCGTGCGCCACGTCCGGCAACAACCCCATCGCCACGAACTCGGTCAGCCCGAGGCAGAAGCCGCCGAGGGCGAGGGCGAGCAGGGCCATCCGTCGGCGGCCGGGACTGATCACTGGGAGCTCCACGACACGAAACTATAGAACGTTCTAGTTAACCTGCCTAGAACGTTCTAGTAATGGCGGTAGGCTTCCGGCATGCAGTCAGGGGAGCGCCGGCCGACACTCGCCGACGTCGCCACCGAGGCGGGGGTCTCGGTCGCGCTGGTGTCGATCGTGATGCGGGGGGTGCCGGGCGCGAGCGAGGCCACCCGGCAGCGGGTGCGGGAGGTGGCCGCACGGCTCGGGTACCAGCCCGACAGCCGGGCCCGGCGCCTGCGCAGCGGCGAGAGCCGGCTGCTGGGAGTGGTGTTCGACGTCAGACACCCGTTCCACCACGACATGCTCACCGGCCTGTACGAGGCGGCCGCCAAGGTCGACTACGAGCTGGCGCTGAGCGCGGTTACCCCGCGGCGGGACGAGCGCACCGCGATCGAGGATCTGCTGCGCGACCGCTGCGCGGCGCTGATCGCGATCGGCCCCCAGCTGCCGGCGGGGGAGTTGGACCTGCTCACCGCGCGGCTGCCGGTGGTCGCGGTGTTCCGCCATGTCCACAAGCGCGGCGTGGACGTGGTGCGCACCGACGACGAACGCGGTCTGCGGCTGGCCGTCGACCACCTCGTCGAGCTGGGGCACCGGAGCATCGTCCACGTCGACGGCGGCCGGACCGCGGCCTCGGCCGAGCGGCGGCGGGGCTACCTGGACGCGATGGGGCAGCACGGTCTTGAGGAGTTCGCGCGGGTGCTGCCCGGCGGGTTCGGCGAGGAGGACGGCGCCCGCGCCGCCCGGGACCTGCTGGCCGGTCCGGTGCCCACCGCGATCGCCATGTTCAACGACCTGAGCGCGGCCGGCATGCTCGACGTGCTGCGCCGCAGCGGTTTGACCGTCCCGGGCGAGGTCAGCGTGGTGGGGTACGACGACGCCAGCTTCAGCCGGCTGGGCCACATCGACCTCACCACGGTCGCGCAGGACGTCGAGGCGCTGGCCACACTGGCGGTCGCGCGGGCGATCGCGCGTCTCGACGGCGCCCCAGTGGGCCGGCGGGAGGTCACCGTCGACCCGCACCTGGTGGTCCGGGGGACGACCGGTCCGCCGCCGAAGGCGACTGCGTAGGGCGGGTGGCCATGGACACGCCAAGCCACGGGAAGGGTGAGCGGCTACTTTGGTGTTGTAGGTGGGGCAGACCAAAAACCCACTGTCCAGCGAAGGAAGAGGAAAAGCGATGGCCACCGAGAAGGCGATTCTCGCCGGAGGCTGCTTCTGGGGCATGGAGGAGCTCATCCGCCACCAGCCCGGGGTCGTCTCCACCCGCGTCGGCTACTCCGGCGGCGACACGCCGAACGCGACCTACCGCAACCACGGTGACCACGCGGAGTCGATCGAGATCGTGTACGACCCCGAGAAGACCGACTACCGGGCCCTGCTGGAGTTCTTCTTCCAGATCCACGACCCGACCACGGTCGACCGCCAGGGCAACGACCTGGGCCGCAGCTACCGGTCCGCGATCTACTACCTGAACGACGAGCAGCACCGCGTCGCCGTCGACACCATCGCCGACGTCGAGGCCTCCGGCCTGTGGCCGGGCAAGGTCGTCACCGAGGTCGAGCCGGCCGGCGACTTCTGGGAGGCCGAGCCGGAGCACCAGGACTACCTGCAGAACTACCCGAACGGGTACACGTGCCACTACCCGCGCCCGAACTGGAAGCTGCCGCGGCGCGCGGAGGCGTAGGTACAAGCACAGGCACACAGCCATAGGCACACAGGCACATTGGCGCCGAGCCCGGGCATTCCCTCGCCGTAGCAACTGCGGAGGATGCCCGGGCTCGGCGCTGCCATTCGGCGGGTGGCGGCGGCCAACGGTCCGGCGCCCGCGGATATTGTTCGCCCCTTACCGACGAGTGAACCCGGCGTCGGTCTGGTACGTGTCACCGAGAGCGGTCAGAGTTCTTCCTCCCCCCGCAATCGGAGTTCGTGATGTGGATTCGTGGCGCTGTCGGCATCGTCCTGATCGTGATCGGGGGCGTGTGGATCGCTCAGGGTTCCGGCAATATGCACGGGTCGATGATGACCGGGCACTCCCAATACACCGGGCTCGGAGTGGTGGTGGTCCTGGTCGGGCTGGGCCTGCTCGCGTGGGCCTGGCGGGTGCGGAGCCGGGGTTCCCGGTAGCCGATGGCGGAATCTGCTGAGCCCGGCACCGAACGCCGACGCGCCGCCTGGCTGGTCGGCGGCCCGGTCGGCGCGCTGACCGGCGGGCTGATCGGGCTGCTCGCCGCGGCCGCGGGCGTCGCAGTGGGCGAATTCGGTGCCGCGCTGTCCGCCGCGTTCGGGGCCGGCGGCCCGAAGGCACCGGTCGTCGCGGTCGGGGAGTGGGCCATCGAGCTGAGCCCGGCGTGGCTCAAAGAGGCGGCGATCCGGAACTTCGGCACGCACGACAAGACCGCCCTGCTCACCGGCGTCTACATCACGATCGGTGTCGCTTCGGTGATTACCGGGATCGTGGCCCGTCGGTACCCGCACGTCGGGACCGGCCTGGCCGCCGCCTTCGGGCTGCTCGGGCTGATCGCGGCCGTCACCCGGCCGGTCGTCGGGTTCGGCTCCTGGTTCCCCGCGTTGCTGGCCGGTGCGGCCACTGTCATCGTGCTGCGCCAACTCACCCTCTGGAGTCTGCAACCGGGCGTCTCCGGCCCGGCCGCCGACCCCGACGAACGCCGCCGCTTCCTCGTGACGTTGCTCGGTACCGGAGCCGGCGCCCTGATCGGCGGCTTCGGCAGCCGTGCGTGGCTCAACTCCCGCTACAACGTCGCCCCGGCGCGCGCCGCCGTCGTCCTGCCCGAGGCAGCCACACCGCTGCCCCTGCTTCCCCCCTCAGTCCACCCGGATGTCCCCGACCTGGAACCCTTCTTCACCCCGAACGCCCAGTTCTACCGCGTCGACACGGCCCTGACCGTCCCGCAGGTCGACCCGAAGGAGTGGATGCTGCGGATCCACGGCATGGTGGACCGCCCGTTCACGGTGAGCTTCGCGGAGCTGCTCAGGATGCCGCTCGAAGAGCACGATCTCACCCTGACCTGCGTCTCGAACACGATCGGCGGCCCCTACTGCGGGAACGCCCGATGGCTCGGCGCGCCGCTGGCCCCGCTGTTGCGCCAGGCCGGCGTCCAGGCCGGAGCCGACCAGATCCTGTCCACGTCCTTCGACGGCATGACCATCGGCACCCCGGTGGAGGCGGTGCTCGACGGCCGCCAGGCGATGCTCGCGGTGGCGATGAACGGCCAGACGCTGCCGGTCGAGCACGGCTTCCCGTGCCGGATGCTGGTCCCGGGCCTCTACGGCTACGTCTCGGCGACCAAGTGGGTCGTCGACCTCGAACTCACCACCTTCGCCAAGAACGCCGCATTCTGGGTGGGCGAGGGCTGGGCGCAGCAGGCCCCGGTGAAGACCGCCTCCCGTATCGACGTCCCCGGAAACGGGGCGACCGTGCGCGCCGGCACCGGCACCATCGTCGTCGCCGGCGTCGCCTGGGCCACCCACCGCGGCGTGGACGGCGTCGAGGTGCAGGTCGACAAGGGCCCGTGGGCGCCCGCGGACCTGGCCACCGCCGACACCCCGGACACCTGGCGTCAGTGGTCGTACCCGTGGCATGCGACGCCGGGCCAGCACATCCTGACCGTCCGTTGCACCGACGGCACCGGGACGCTGCAAACACCGGTGATTCAGGACACGCTTCCCGACGGCGCCACGGGCTATCACAGCATTCAGGTCACCGTCGAATAGCCCTCTAGCCCTCCTCGCCGGCGGCGTTCCACCTCCGTTCGACCCGCGCGATCTTCCAATACGCGATCGCCGCCGCCCACACGGCCACGAACGCGCCGACGATCACGAACCCGACGTTGTTCAGGTTCAGGTTCGCGATCCAGTCGGTGACCGGGTTGACGAACCCGAACTGGTCGTGGACCACCCCGATCAGCTCGACGCTGCCGATGACCAGCGCGACGGCCACCGACAGGCCGGTGATCGTGAGGTTGTAGTAGACCTTGCGGATCGGGTTGGAGAAGGCCCAGTGGTAGGCGAAGTTCATGAAGGTGCCGTCGAGGGTGTCGAACAGGGTCATGCCCGCGGTGAACAGCAGCGGCAGGCACAGGATCGCGTACCAGGGCAGGCCGGCGGCGGCGCTGGAGCCGGCCAGCGCGAGCAGCAGCACCTCGGTCGCGGTGTCGAAGCCGATGCCGAACAGCAGCCCCACCGGGTACATCTGGCCGGGCCGGGTGATGGACTTGGTGAGCCGGCCCAGGATCCGGTTCATGAAGCCGCGCTTGTCAAGCTGCGCCGTCAACGCGGCCTCGTCGTACTCACCACGCCGCATCGCCTTGTAGACCTTGTAGATCCCGATCAGCGCGACCAGGTTCAGGATCCCGATCAGGTACAGGAACGTGCCGGAGGCGGTCGTCGACACCACGCCGAGGGACTGGCGCGTGCCGGATTTGTCGTCGGTGAGGTTCGTGGCCTGCCGCGCCCCGGCGGCGATCCCGGCAGCCAGCACCACGACGATGGTCGAGTGCCCGAGCGCGAACCAGAACCCGACCGACACCGGCCGCTTGCCGTCGGCCATCAGCTTGCGCGTGGTGTTGTCGATCGCGGCTATGTGGTCGGCGTCGAACGCGTGGCGCATGCCGAGGGTGTAGGCGGTGATGCCGAGGCCGAAGCCGAAGACCTGGTTACCGACCGTGTAGTGGTGCGGCGCGACCAGCCCGGCCAGGATCCCGAACGCGGCCACGTGCATCGCCAGGATCACCGCCAGCAACCCGCCGAACCGCAGCCAGTCGCCACGCAACCAGCGCACCGGCCCCGCGGACGAATCTTGGACAGCTCGGACAGAACGATTCGCAGGCACGCTCACGCGGCTCGCCTCCAGCACCTCGTGGATGGTCGATGTTCGGTGCCGTGGCCGGTCTCCTGGCTGACGGGTCGACGCCCCGGCCCCGCCTTCCCAGGCGCGTCACGCGCCCAGTGGCCGCCGCCGCGCCACACTCGCACGGCCGGCATGGAGCCGGTGCATTCCCGATCACAGTGGCGAGGGCCGCTCCGGTTTTCCACCGGTCTTCCCGAGCACCACGGCATGGTCACCGTAGCGAGCGGCTTGGAGGCGGGCAAGGCGGGGCCTGTGGCTTGTGCGCCACATCCGCACCGGCTTGACGCCACCGTCCTCCGGTGGTCAGATCCCGGGGGCGTTGCCGATCAGGATTCTTCGACGTGCGTGTGGGTGGGGATGGGGCTATGAGCGATCAGGGTGTTCGGGACGAGAAGTCCGCACGCGTGCGGGTCGCCGCCGAGCGTGCGGCCCAGCAGCGCAAGAGCATGCAGCGCCGCAGGCTGGGCGTACTCGGAGTGGTAGTGGTGGTGATCGGGATCTGTGTCGGCGTCAGCGTCGGGATCGCGGTGGGTTCGAACTCCGCCAAACCGCGGGCCTACACCCCGCCGACCGACGGCTCCGTCGTCGCCGACAAGTACGCGAACCCCGCGAACACGGCGACCGCTCTGTTCTACGGCCCCGCGTCGGCCCCGCACACCCTGACCATCTTCGAGGACTTCCGCTGCCCCTACTGCAAGGCGCTGGAGACGGGCTCGGCATCCGTCTACAAGACCTATGTGGCCAACGGCACACTCCGCGTGCTCTTCCACCCGGTGCCCCTGATCGACGCCAAGGACAACGGCAGCGGCTCCCTGCAGTCCGGCAGCGCCTCGGTGTGCGCCGCGACCGCCGGGAAGTTCGACGAGTACCACGACGTGCTCTTCGCCCACCAGCCGAACGAGAGCACCGACGCCTACAGCAGCACCGCGACGCTGATCTCGCTGGCCAAGCAGGTCCCGGGCCTGGACACGCCGGCGTTCGAGGCCTGCGTCACCGCCGGCACCTACAAGGGCCTGGTCCAGCAGAACTGGTCGGATTTCAACTCGCTGCGGCTGCAGGGGACGCCGACGTTGATGCTCGACGGCAAGACCCTGTCGCTGCCGAACAACTTCTGGCTGGCGTCGAAGGACGGGTCGTCGCTGGCCGGCTCGGACCCGGCGGTGTTGAAGCAGGTGTTCCAGAGCGCGGGACTTCCGGCGCTTCCCTCGGGGTCCTGAGCAGCCCCGGAACTCTGCTGACCGCCCACCAGTACCCGGGCTTGACCTTCGAGTCGACTCGAAGGTCTACCGTCCAGGTATGAGCACGATGCGGATCTCCCAGCTGGCCGAGCGCACCGGCGTCCCGGCCACCACGCTGCGCTTCTACGAAACCTCCGGCCTCCTGCCCGCCGACCGCACGGATGCCGGCTACCGGATCTACGGCGAGGACGCGGTGCGCCGCCTGGGGCTCATCGACGCCGCGAAGCACCTGGGGCTGCCGCTGGAGGAGATCGCCGAGCTGCTGGCGGTGTGGGAGTCCGGGGCCTGCGCGCAGGTCAAGGCCGACCTGCAACCCCGGATCGCACACCGCCTGGCCGAGACCGAGCAGCGCGCGGCGGAGCTAGCCGCCTTCAGCGCGACGCTGCGCGGGGCCCTCGCACACCTGGAGGCGCTGCCGGATCGCGACGAGCCCTGCGGCCCGCAGTGCGGCTTCCTCGCTTCGGCCGCGACGCCCTCGCCGGGGCATGGTTCGACGAGCGTGCCTGTGCCGTTATTCACCGACCGGCACGCTGCGAATGCCGAGGTCGAGCGCTGGCGCCAGGCCCCTGTGGCGTGCACCCTGTCCGGCGCCGACCTGCGCGAGCGCGCGGACCAATGGCGCGAAGCCCTCACCGGCGCGACCCGCACAGCGATTCCCGACGGTCTGCGGTTGACGGTCTCGTCCGAACGCGCCGCAGCCATCGCCGCCCTGGCCGCCGCCGAGCAGCAATGCTGCGCCTTCTTCGACTTCCGCCTTCACCTCGACGGACCAAACTTGCATCTCGAAGTCCGCGCCCCCGAAGCCGGAGCCGGGCTACTCGCCGAGGTGTTCGCGCCGAGATCGCTCTAAGACCCCGCTGCCGGCTGCCCATCACCGTTCCACCGCGCCGGCAGCCGAACCCGGAACCGCGTGTCCCCCGGCACCGACTCAACACTCAGATCGCCGTGGTGCCTGCTGACCACGATCCGCCATGAGATGTCCAGCCCCAGCCCCGTCCCCTTCCCCACCGGCTTCGTGGTGAAGAAGGGCTCGAAGATCCGCTCCTTGATATCGTCGGGCACGCCGGGCCCGGTGTCCCGGAACTCGACCACCAGCTGCTGCCGGTCCAGGCTGGTGCTGATCGTCAACGTGCCGCCGTCGGCCATCGCCGCGACCGCGTTGTCGATCAGGTTCGTCCACACCTGGTTCAGCTCCGCCGGATACGCCGGGACCTTCGGCAGGCCCGTGCCGTAGTCCTTCACGACGTGCACCTCAGGCGGGATCTTCCCCGCGAGCATCGTCACGGTGCTGTCCAGCAGCTCGTGGACGTCCACCTCCTGCTGCGAGGCACGGTCCAGCTGCGAGTACTGCTTCGCCGCCCCGACCAGGTCCGAGACGCGGTGCGTCGCCTCCTCGATCTCGGCCGTCAGCCCCTCGGTCTCCAAGCTCCGAGCCAGCCACGACAGCACGGCCGGCAGCACGCCGTCGTCCACGCCCTCGGCGATCCGGTCCAGCGCCTCGGCCTCAAGCCCGGCCTGCACGAACGTCGGCGCGAGCTGCCAGCCGTCCTCGACGCCCCGGTCGTCGAGCCAGTCGGCCATCGCGTCCTCGCGATCGGAGATCGCCAACGGACCGAGGCCGAGTGCCGTCGCCTTCCCCTGTGCGGCCGCCTCGGTCGCACGATCCAACACCGACACCAGCGTCTCCAGGCTCGGAGCCCGCTGTCCGTGCGCCGCGATCGCGCCCAGATCGGCCCGCGCGCCGACCACGCCCTCCCGCAGCGCGGAGGCGGCGCGCAGCGCGGCGCCGGCCGGATTGTTCAGCTCGTGCGTCAGACCGGCGGACAACGCGCCGAGCGCGAGCAGCCGCTCCCGACCGCCGACGATCTGCTGCTGGATCTGCGTCCCGAAGAACAGCCCCTCCAACAGGTGCACCGCCATCGGGAACCACTCGTGCATCAGCGTCGAGAACAGCTCCGCGGACACCACGAAGAACCGCGACGGAACCGTCACCGACAACGAGTTCCGATAGATCTGCTGCACCCGGTCGCCGAGGTAGGCCTGGAACGCGCCGCTGTAGACGCCTACCTGCGACGTCCGCGTCACTTCGACGTCGTCGGCCCCGACCCGGCGCGACAGCACGACGGTCCCCTCAAGCAGCACGTAGAACCACTGTGCCGGATCGCCCTCGGCATACACCTGGCCGGGCTCGAACGCCTCGACGGTGCCGTGCTCGCACAGCCAGGTCAGCTGCTCCTCGTCGAGCTTCTCGAACAGGAACAGGGTGCGCAGTTCCTCGACGCTGCACGAGCGCGGCACGCCGCCGCCCGAGCCCACGGCGCGAGCCGGCTCCTGCTCCGGCTCCGGCTCGTGCGCCTGCTCCGCGGTGCTCACAGCTTCTCCACGTACCGGTGCACGAGCATGACCGCCATCGCACCCTCTCCCACCGCCGAAGCGACCCGCTTGGTCGACTCCGACCGCACGTCCCCGATCGCGAACACCCCCGGCACGTTCGTCTCCAGCAGATAAGGCGCCCGCTCCAGCGTCCAGCCCTTGATCGCCGCACCCCCCGCGGCGATGTCCGGCCCGGTGAGCACGAACCCGCGCCGGTCCCGGTCCACGACCCCGTCGAGCCACTCGGTCGTCGGAGCGGCGCCGATGAACACGAACAGCCACTGCGCGTCCACGTCCTCGGTCGTGCCGGTGGCCGAGTTCCGAAGCGTCAGCCGCTCCAGGTGCTCGTCGCCGTGTGCCGCGACGACCTCGGTCTCGGACCGCACGACGATCGTCGGGATCTGCGCGATCTGCTGGATCAGGTAGTACGACATCGAAGCTTCCAGCGACTCGGCGCGGACCACCAACGTCACCGACTTGGCGAACCGCGACAGGTACACCGCCGCCTGCCCGGCCGAGTTCGCCCCGCCGACGATGAAGACGTCCCGGCCCTCGCAGTTCAGCGCTTCGGACAGCGACGAACCGTAGGAAATGCCCTTGCCGGTGAGCTCGTCGATCCCGGGCGCCTCCAGCCGCCGGTACTCCACACCCATCGCCAGGATGACCGTGTGCGCGCCGATCGCCGTCCCGTCCGCGAACCGCACCAGGCGCGAGGAGCCGCACATCTCCAGGCCGGAGACTTCGCGCGCGGTCAGGATCTCGGCACCGAACTTCGCCGCCTGGCGCCGCGCGCGGCCGGTCAGCTGCGCGCCGGAGACGCCGTTGGGGAACCCGAGGTAGTTCTCGATCCGCGAGCTCTGCCCGGCCTGCCCGCCGGTCGCCAGGCGCTCGACGAGGACCGTCCGCAGTCCTTCGGACGCGCCGTAGACCGAGGCGCTCAGGCCCGCCGGACCGCCGCCGACGACGATGAGGTCGTAGAACTCCCCGGCCGGCGTCGTCCGCAGGCCGACGTGGTCGGCGAGTTCCTGGTCGTCCGGTTCGAGCAGGGTCTCGCCGTCCGGCGCGATCACCAGCGGCAGCCGCGGCGCGTCCGCGCCGGTCGCGTCCGGGTCCTGGCCGGCGGCCAGCAGCAGGCGCCGGCCCTCCGGCTCGTCGGAGGCGTACCAGCGGAAGGGGACCTGGTTGCGGGCCAGGAACTCGCGCACCTGCGTGGAGCGCGCCGACCAGCGGTGGCCGACGATGCGGGTCTCCAGCACGGCGCGGTGGTCCTCGGCGAGCCAGGAGTCGAGCAGGCTGTCGACCACCGGGTAGAGCTTCGTCTCCGGCGGGTCCCAGGGCTTGAGCAGGTAATGGTCGAGGTCGACGATGTTGATCGCGTCGATGGCGGCGTCGGTGTCGGCGTAGGCGGTCAGCAGGATGCTGCGGGCGGCGGGGAAGACGTCGAGGCCCCGTTCCAGGAACTCCACGCCGTTCATCTCCGGCATCCGGTGGTCGGCGATCAGCAGTGCCACCAGGTCCCCGCGCAGCTTGAGCTCCTGCAACGCGTCGAGCGCCGCGGCGCCGGATTCCGCTCGCACGATCCGGTAATCGCTGCCGTAGCGGTGGCGCAGATCCCGGGCGACGGCGCGGGACACGCCCGGATCGTCGTCGACCGTGAGGATCACAGTTCGGGGTGCGGAAGCTGCCTCGGTCACAGCGCACAAGGTAGATCCTTATGCCGGGCGGCGCCAGGCGGGGCGACCGTTCAGGGCAGATTTCGCGGCCCCGCCTGGGCTTTCGCTAGACAAGTACTGAAGAACGGCGCGACCCCTTCTATGAGCCTGCTGGAACTCCCTACGCTTCCTCGCGGATCCCCCACGGAGAGCCGTACTCCACCAACAGATCCAGGAACGGCTGCGGCGCGAAGGCCTCCGGGCCGAGCACTCCGGCCCCGCTCCACACCCCGGTCGCCAGCAGCTCCAGCGCCACCACCGGGTTGATCGCGGTCTGCCAGACCACGGCCTGCGAGCCGTACTCGCGCATCGACCACTCGTTGTCGACCACGTGGTACAGGTAGACCTCGCGGCGCGCGCCGTCCTTGGTACCGGTCACCCAGGTGCCCGCGCAGGTCTTGCCGCGCATGCGGTCGCCGAGGGTGGCCGGGTCCGGCAGCGCGGCGGCGACGACGTCGCGCGGGGACACCGCCGCGGGGCCGCGGTCGCTGGGGACGACGAGGGGTTCGGTGCGGTCCAGGCCGACTTCGTGCAGGGTCTTCAGCTTGCTGATGAAGTCGTCGCCGAGCCCGTATTTGAAGGTCACGCGCTTCGCGTCGACCCAGCGGGGGACCAGCAGCACTTCTTCGTGCTCGACGTTCACGCATTCCACCGGGCCGATGCCTTCGGGGAAGTCGAACACCTCCGGTTCGCTGAACGGGGCGGTGGTGAACCAGCCTCGGTCGCGTTCGTAGACGACCGGCGGGTTCAGGCATTCCTCGATCGTGGTCCAGATGCTGAACGACGGCGCGAAGTCGTAGCCCTCGACGGTCAGGTTCGCGCCGTCGCGGATGCCGATCTCGTCGATCTCGTCGAAGAGCTCGTCGGCGGCGTAGCGGGCGAAGACGTCGGACAGGCCCGGCTCGACACCGATCCCGACCAGGGCCAGGGCTCCGGCCTTCTCCCACTCGCCGGCGCGGGCGAACTGGGCGTCGCCGAGCTTTTCGCCGCACTGCTCGTAGGGGCGGTCGGGGTGCGGGTGGGACAGCGACATCGCCATGTCCAGGTAGTCGGCGCCGGCGGCGAGGGCGGCGTCGAACAGCGGGAGGACGAAGCGCGGGTCGGTGGCGTTGAGGAGCACGTCGCAGCGGTGGTCGGTGAGGAGGGCGTGGACGGCGTCTCGGTCGGAGGCGTCGACTTGGGTCGCGACGAAGCGGGGGTCGGTGGGGCCGGTGGCGGTGGCGGTGGCGGTGCCGGTGGCGCCGTCGTTGGTGCCGTCGCTGGGAGTGGCTACGGCTGCTACGGCTGCTACCGCCGCCGCGGCGCGCGTGGGGTCGTAGTCGGCGACCACGAAGTGCTCGAAGAAGGAGCGGCGGGCGGCGATACGGGTCACGGCGGTGCCGACGCCACCGGCGCCCACGAGGAGGATTCGCATGACGGGATCGAACCTCTGGCCGTGCGCTAACGTCAATGGTGTTGGCGTAAGGCGCTACGCTGCCGCCATGCCTCCGAAACCGGTGACCTCCGAGACCGCGCGGCGTCGGCGCCGCCCCACCAAGGCCGGGACGGTGCTGACGCACGAGCTGATCGTCGCGACGGCGCTGCGGATGCTGGCCGAACACGGCGCCGAGGGGCTGTCCGCGCGCCGCCTCGGCCTGGCGCTCGGCGCGGACCCGAGTACCGTCTACCGGTACTTCGCCGGCATGGACGACCTGGTCCTGGCGATCGCCGACGAGCTGATCCACCAGGCGCTGTCCGGGTGGGAGCCGACCGGGCGCTGGCGGTCGGACCTGCGTGCGCTCGGGACCGCCATCCATGGCGCGTACCTGGCGCATCCGCAGGCCGCGCAGCTGACCGCGAACCGGGTGTCGGGTCGTTCGAATGAGATCGCGGCGGACGAGACGATTCTTGGGATCTTGTATGGGGCGGGATTCCAGGGGGAGGCAGCCGCGCGGATCTACCACGCGTTCATCGACCAGACGCTGGCCTTCGCGGCGCTGGACGCGGCGTCGTTGGCGCTGCCGCTGGAGGCGCGGGAGGCGGATGAGCGGCAGTGGCAGGCTACGTATGCGCGGCTGCCGGGTGCGAGGTATCCGCATATCGCGGCTGCGGTTCCGTTGCTGGTTGGTCGGATGAATGAGAGTGCTTATTCGGCGGCGCTTGATTTGCTGTTGGCTGGGGCTGCGGCTGAGCTGGGTGGTTGAGGGGTGGTTGAGGGGGTTCTTGGCTTTTCCGGGGGTGGGTGCGGTTGGGCTGTGGGTTGCGGGCGATTTTTACGGCTTTGCGCAGGGGTTGGTGACCTCGCGGGGGGACGCAGTTTGGTTGAGCGACTCGTTTCGCGCTGGCGGCCGGCGGTATGCGCGAGCACGACCGCGCGGTGGTTCAGGTCTGAGTGTGGTGCGTTGGCGGCTGGCGGCTGGCGGCTGGCGGTGTTGGTGTCGGTGTCGGCGGGGCGTGCTATATCTGTGTATAAGGGGCGACAATTCCCTAACAAAATGCCGCCACGCCCGACTCGCGCACTGGGTTGCGTTGGCGGGTGGCGGTTTTCGTGTCCACGATCGCGCGGCGGTCCGAGTCACTGCGCACACGTTGCGTAGGCGGCAATCGTCGTGCGTGGTGGGCGCCTTGAGGCCTCCGGCGGGCGCTCTACAGCGAGGGGGCGACCCGCGCGTCGGGCTGTTTGGCGGCGGCCCGCGACTGGTCGGCTTGCCTTCACGCTGTTGCCTGCGTTGCGCTGCTTGGTGGCGGTGTTGCTTGTGGTCGCCGGGTTCTGGGTCCCTCGCCGCGTCGTCGCCGTAGACGGAACCAGCCCGGTTTGGCGGAATCAAGCCGCATCGCTGTTGCTGTGGTCCAGCCTCGTTCGGCTTGACACCGCCAAACCGGGCAGGTTGGCAGAGCCCGCCGACGCGGCGAGGGACCCAGAACCAACACCCGCGTGGTCCGGAGGATCCGGCGGACGGCGTCGTCCGTCGGGGCGTTCGGTGCGGACACTCGACGACGGTATGATTGGTAATCAGTACCCTGATTCACGAGTCCGCGTCAGCAGCGAACGCATCCGGTCGGGCCAACGGTGCCGGGTCGTCGCCGTACTAGAGGGTCCTGCCAATGATCCAGACTGCTGTTCGCCCGAGAATCCTCGTCGTTGGTGCCGGGCTGGCGGGGACCGCCACCGCGATTCGGCTTCTGTGCTTTGCTCGCGGTCCGCTGGAGGTGGTGCTGCTCGAACGGCGTGCTGACTACCGGTGTGCCGGGGTTGCCTACCATCGCGACGGCAATCCCTGGGACCACGTCTTCAACGTTCAGGCGGGGCGGATGTCGGCGTTCCGGGAGGACGTGCTCGACTTCGTGCGTTGGGCGAACGGGGAGGCCGATCGGAGTGGCTGGCCGGTGCCGTGGTCGGACTTCGAGTTCGTGGAGCAGGGGCCTGCGCCTCGGCGGATCTTTCAGGACTACCTGGCCGAGCGGCTGGAGCAAGCCAGGCGGGAGGCTCTTGTTGGTGTCGTGTTGGTGGAGGTCGATGGTGAGGCCGTTGATCTGGACGTGGGGGCGGATGGGGTCGCGGTGACGGTGCGGGGGTACGGGGCCAGGTCGGGGGCCGAGGAGGTTCTGTGGTTCGACGAGGTGGTCCTGGCGACGGGACTGGAGTTGCGCGAACCAGCCTTCGCCGCCGACGTGCTCGGCCACGCGTCCTTCGTGCGTGATCCGTACTCCGCGGCCGGTGTCCGCACGCTCGCGGGCCTCGCGCCGGAGGCCACCGTGGTGATCGTCGGATCCGTGCTGAGCGCGTATGACTCGGCCGCTCTGCTGCTGCGCCAAGGCCACACCGGAACCATCCATCTGATCTCCGGGAGTGGGACCATATTCCGGACGTACCCCGACGACCACGAGCACGACGTGGTCCGGCTCCCGTGCCCGCGCGAGCTGCTGAAGCCGTACCGCGACCGGGACGAGTTCCTGGCCCGGCTGCGGTCGGAGTGGGACGCGGCGTGTGCGGTGGTTGCCCGGGACCATCCTGACATCGACCCGGCGGTGGTTACGGAGCGGGTGGCCAAGGCGTGGGAGCCGTACTGTCCCGAGGTGATCGAGCAGATCCCGTCTGCCGAACTGCGCAGCCTGCTCGACGAGTTCGGTACGGCGATCTCCGCGCTGCGCGTGTGCGCGGTGGAGTACACGATGTCAGTCATCGAACACGCGATGCTTCCCTCGGACGGGCGGTTGCGGCTGGTTGTCGGCCGGGTCGAGGCGATCGCTCCGAGCGAGTCGGGGCGGTTGGCCGTCGTCGTCGCCCGGCCGCCGGAATCTCAGGACCCTCAAGTGATCGAAGCCGATTTGGTCGTCTCCAACTTCGCCCGTGAGCCGGACTACGGCCGCGTGACCCAGCCGCTGTGGCGCAATCTGCAGGCGAAGGGACTCGCGGTCCCGCACCGGCGAACAGGCCGCGGCGTGGAGGTGGACGCCCACGGCAGGCTGCTCGGACGCGACGGCGAGCCGATCGGCCCGGTCTTCGCCGCCGGCGTGCCGCGGGAGGGCGACGAGATCGTGCGCAACGGTCGGACCGGCGCGTTCGCCTTCAATCTGGCCACCATCAAGAACCAGTCGATCACGGTCGCCGCGCATGCGCTGGAGCTGCTGGAGCTCGGCGAACTAGGCGAACTAGGCGAACTAGGCGACAGTCGGCGTGCGGCGGCGGACGAATCCGCAGACGAATCGGCGGACACGGAGGAATTCGGCAATATCGGACAAGCGGGCCGGACCGGATTCGACGAGGCTGTAGTACTGGAGGTGAGGAGGTTGGCGACACGAGCGCGCGCAGAGCGGGAACTGCTCGCCGCACGCCTGGACGCCCGCATCCGCACCCTCGGCGGCCCGCACGCCGCCGTGGCGGACGCGTCCCGGCGTGAGCGCCTGGTCCGGGCGGCCGTGAACCGGGCCGCCGTCGAACGGCTCACCGACGTCTCCGTGACGCCCCGGCAGCTGCGCCGGCGGCTCGGTCTGGCAGGTATCGAACATCCGGAGGGCTGATTTGAGCGGGCGGCGTATCAAGGGATCGCTTCTGTCCGGCGGCAAGCAGAGTGTCGTCCAAGGATTCTGCAACCGCACCGGCAGACCGATCGAGGGATCCATCCTCGTCGCCCCGAGGCTGGAGGCGGATCTCTACGACGCCATCGTCTCCGCCCGCGCGGTGGTGTGCAGCTCGGGCGGCCGCACCGGCCACATGCAGTCCATCTGCCGCGGTCGGGGCATCCCCGTGCTCAGGATCGACCACGCGGAGCTGTCGCGGCTCGACGGCGAGGTCACGCTGCACCTGGAGAGCGAGTCGATCCTGCTCGGGAACCGGCCGGGTGCCGCGCCGCCCCCGGCGCGCGGCGAGGGTGCGGTGCTGGACGAGCTCGGGTCGCTGTGCGCGGTCATCGCTGACCTGCAGGACATTGAGACGGTGAACGCCTGCGGGTCGGACGCCAAGCGCGTGGAGTCGTTCTTCATCCGCGAGGAGTTCCTGTGCCTGGCCGCCGGCCTGCGTCCGCTCGACGCGCTGCAGGGCGGACCGGCGCAGGCCGAAGCTTACGGACAGGCCCTGGCCGGCCGGCTCTGCGCCTTCGCCGGTGCGCTGCTGCCCGGCCAGCGGATCGTGCTGCGGCTGCTCGACCTCCGCTCCGACCACGCCGCGCACGTGACCACCGCCCCGGTGGCGACCGAGCCCAACCCGGAGATGGGGCTGCACGGCGCGCGCTGGCTCCTCGGCTCCAGCGCGTACCGCGACGCGCTGCACGCCGCGCTCGGCTCGCTGCGGGAGCGTCTTGGCGGCGCGGCGGACCGGGTGCACCTGTCCGTCCCGTTCCTCACCGACGAACACGAATACACGCAGCTGCGCGACCACCTCCAGCTCCCGGCCGGAGTGCCGGTGGCCGCGTTCATCGAGACCCCGGCGGCCGTGCACGCGGCACCGGCGATCTGCGCGGCAGGCGCCAGCGAGCTGTTCGTCGGCACGAAGGACCTGGTTCAGTTCTACCTGGCCGCCGATCGCAACAACCACCTGGTCGCAGAGTCCTACCAGACCCGGCACCCGGCGGTGCTCGCCGGAGTGCGCGGCGTCGTGGACGCGGCGCGCGCGGCAGGCACCCCGGTGCGGGTGTTTTCGCTGCGCGCGGACCTGGCGCACTACCTGCGGCAGCTGCCGCCTCCGGACGGGTACATGATGTGCACGGCCGAGCTGCGGCAGCTGTTCGCGGCCGACTGACAGTGCCCGACAGTGCTGCTCAGCAGGGCAGGATCTGGAACTTCACGTACCCGGCCTGACTACCGGTCTCGAACCACTTGCCGCTGCAGTCGTAGCCGTGCTCGCCGACGAGGATCGTGTGCGCGGCGTCCTGGTAGACGGACCACAGGCACCACGACGTCCCGGCGCCGCACGCCGGGCGGGCCTGCGCGGTGGCGGCGGGGATCACGGACGCGGCGGCGACGGTGAGGGTGACGGCGGCGACCGCGGTCAGGGTGCGACGGAACATGGGACCTCCCGGGTGGTGGCGACACGGCGGATGGTGCGGCATGAGTCCCAGGGCTCAGAGCGGCTGCCGACCGTCGACGGGTGGTTGAGGGTGGTCGATGATCGGCGATCATCAGAGTCCTGATTCGTCGAGTTGTTTATACCGCACAGTCCGCCGTCCCCGGTAGCGCTTCAGATGCTGACGCCGTCCTCGTCCACTTCGTCAACTTCGTCTATGGCCAGCGTCAGGTGCGACATGTCGGCCGGCGGCGGCGTGGTGAAGGACCAGATGGGCCCGGCGAACCCGTCCGCCACGGCGGCCGGCGCGTCGGTGAGATTCATACGCTCCCGTAGCCGGCCGTAGAAGTCCGTCGGTCCCAGGCGTACGGCCCGGAGCCGGCGCTGTGCCGCGTAGACCCCGATCCAGTCGTCTGGCTCCAGCAGTCCGCGCAGCTGGCCGTCGATGGTCACCGCGGCGTTGCCGGACCGTTCGAGCAGCCGCAGGCCGACCGGCTCGTCGGGGCCGACGACCACGGAGCGGTCGAACGCCATGTGCGGCGCGACCGGCGTGAACACGATCGCCTCCGCGCGCGGGGAGACGATCGGGCCGCCGGCGGCGAAGCTGTACGCGGTCGAGCCGGTGGGCGTGGCCACCACCAGCGCGTCGGCGGAGTAGGCGGCGAGCAGGTGGCCGCCGACGTAGACGCCGACCGAGATCTGGTGGTCCCGGGACAGCTTCTCCAGCACGATGTCGTTGATGCCGGAGACGTTCAGCGGGATGCCCCACTCGTCGCAGGCCTCTCCGTCGTCGCGTACCTTCGGCGCGGGCAGCAGCGAGCCGCGGCCGTAGACGGACGCCCAGCGCTCCATGTCCTCCGGCAGCTCCAGCCGTCGCGAGACGCGCAGCGTCAGCAGCATGCGGCTGTCGATCGTGATCTGGTGCTCCCACACGGCGTCGAGCGCCGTGGTGATCTCCGAGATCGGCACCTCGGTCAGGAAGCCCACGCGCCCGAGGTCGATGCCCAGCAGCAGCGCGTTGTTCGCCGCGGCCAGTCGCGCGCCGCGCAGGAACGTGCCGTCCCCGCCGAGAGTGACGATCAGGTCCGGGTTGCCGGCGGCCTCGACCTCGTCCTCGGCGTTGCGCCGCCGGTTGTGCCAGACATCGATGTCGGTGCAGGTGACGCCGCGTTCGGCGCACCACTTGCGCACCAGTTCGCACGCAGCCGGAGCCTCCTCCCGCCCGCCGTGGACGACCAGGCCGACTCGCTTCACGGTCACCTCAGACTCCCGGCTTCTCGGCGCCCGCGCTGAGCGGTTTCCGAGCGAGCACGCCGAGGCTGGGTGGCACCGGATTGCCGCCCTCCCGCAGGCTCGGCAGCCAGACGTCGACGTTGACCAGTCCCGGCGGCAGGATCTCCAGGTCCTTGAGCCACGGCGCGATCTGCTCGGCGGTCCGCGCCGTGAACGGCACGCCGGTGCGCTGGACGTAGTTCTCGGCCGCCTGCTGCTGCGCCTCCAAGGCGTTGTGGTCGTAGCCGCCGTGGGAGATGGCCAGGTAGCTGCCCGGCGCGCAGGGCTCCATGAACGCGCGCACGATCTCTGCGGCCTGCTGGTCGTCAGCGATGAAGTGCAGCACGGCGAACATCAGCACCGCGACCGGCTTGGTCCAGTCGATGTTGTCGCGCACCGTCGGGTGGTCCAGCACGACCTGCGGCTCGCGCAGGTCCGCCAGCGCCGCGTGGGCCGTGGCGTTGTCGGCGAGCAGGGCCCTGGCGTGGGCGATGGCGACCGGGTCCATGTCGAGGTAGACGACCGTCGCCTCGGGGTCGACGGCCTGCGCGACCTCGTGGACGTTGCCGACCGTGGGGACGCCGGAGCCGAGGTCGAGGAACTGGCGGACGCCGTGGGTGGCGGCCAGTTCGCCGACGACGTGCCTGAGGAACACGCGGTTCGCCCTCGCCCACGCCGGCAGCGACGGCATCGCCTCGGCGGCGCGGCGCCCGGCCTCGCGGTCGGCCTCGAAGTTCTGGGAACCGCCCAGCCAGAAGTCGTAGATCCGCGCGATGCTCGGCCGGCTTGGGTCGACTTCGGGCAGGCTCAAGGCCAACTCGGCCGCGTCGATGGAGTCCATGGTCCGATTGTGGCGTCTCATCCGGAATGCCGCCCAGCTGATGCACGGATCAGTCCTTGAGGCGCAGCGCCAGCGCGGGGCATTCGGAGACGGCTTTACGGGCGCGCCGCTGGGCTCCCGCGGGAATCGGGCCGCCCCGGACGACCGGGTATCCCCATTCGTCCAGGGTGATGAGCTCCGGGAGGAGGTCGGCGCAGCCGCCGTGACCTTGGCAGGCGGTCCAGTCGACGCTCGGGTGCGGGGGCCGGGATGTGCCGGTGGGTTCGGACACGGTCACACTCCTTGTTCGATCGGGGCGGCGGGGGAGGCCGGGCCGGTGGGGAGCATCGGCGGACGGCCGGGTGCCCGGCATCGGCCCCGGGCGTGGTCGTCGACCTCCGCGGCGAAGGCGATCAGGGCGCTGCGCGCCAGGCGGGCTGAGCCGTCCGGGTGGCGGCAGGCGCCGCGGCCGGTGATCAGTCCGGCCCAGCGGGACAGGTCGTCGCGGAGTCGGCGCAGGTCGCTGCGCGGTGTGGGGTGGGCGAGTTCGTTGAAGGCCGCCGCCATGCGGGGCAGGCCGTTCAGGCAGGGGCCGCACTGTCCGGCTGATTCCAGTGCCAGGTAGCGCAGGACGGACGCGGTCTCGACCAGGCCGCAGCGGTCGTGCGGCAGGACGGCGAGCAGACCGGCTCCCAGCGGGACGCCGAGGGTGGCGGGGGAAGCCGCTTCCAGCGCGGTGGCCGTCAGCGGCAGCCAGGTGCCGTGGTACCCGCCGACCAACAACGCCTGCCCGGTCGCGGCTCCGGCTCCGGTCAGGACGCCCAGCGGCGTGCCGGGCATGGCCTCCACCACGGTCGGCGCACTGTCCGCCTCCCGCACCGTGAACAGCGACGTGGCCGCACCGGACCGGTACCACCCGGGGCCGTGCCGGGCGATCAGCGCCAGATGCGCCAGCGTCTCAACGTTCTGCACCAGCGTCGGACCGCCGCCGACGCCCCGCTCGAACACCGGCCGGGCCTGGTACCGGGGCAGCGCCGGACCGCCGTCGAGGAACGACACCAGCGCCGACTCCTGCCCGGACAGGAACCGCTGCGGCACCTCGATGATCGTGACCGGCACCGCCGGGGCGGGCCGTTGCCGGCTCATCGCGGTCAGATACCGGCCGAGGCCGTGACCGGACTCGACGGCCAGGAACGCCCGGTCGGCACCGACAGCGGCAGCCGCCAGAGCCATGCCGTCCAACACCAGGTGCGGCGCGTGCCACAGCAGAGCCTTGTCCTTCGCGCTGGCCGGCTCGCCCTCCGAACCGTTGGCGACCACGACCGCCCGGCGTCCGGACCGTCGCGCCGCCTCGCGGACCGCCGTCATCTTGCGGTGCGCCGGGAACGCCGCGCCGCCCTGCCCACACAGGCCGGACAGCTCGGCGGCCACGACGATCTGCCGGCCGTCGAGGTACGACAGGTCGCCGTAGATCGCGCGGTGCGCCTCGTGACTCAGCGGCTCCGAGGGAAGCAGCCGCCTCGCGGCGCTCGTGGCGAGCGAGCGGATGCGCAGGGGCATCGTGACCGTGTTCATCGGCGGACCCCCGCGAGGACGTCGGCCGGGGTCAGGGCACGTCGTCCCGTGGTCACCCTCGGGACGAGGGCGATCAGCACCGCGGCGATGCCGCCGATCGTCAGCCACAACGGCCAACCGCTCATCGGATGCCCGGTCCCGCTGCCCATCGTCACGCCGTGCACCACGGCCACCGGCCAGCAGGCGTAAGCCAGCCAGTGCACCGCACGCCACGTCCGCCGCCCCAGCCGCGCACGCAGCAAGCTGGTGACGGTCACCGCCACGATCAGATCCAGCGCCACCGCGCCCAACCCCACCCACAGCGGATCGTAGGCGGAGGTGAACGGCACCACCGCTGCCAGAGGGCTGATATTGACGTAGGAATCGACGACCGCCGTCAGGATGTGCGCGGCCAGGAACACCACCGCCAGCAACGAGATGCTGCGGTGCAGCGCGACCGCGGCCAGCCGCGGCATCCCGGGGATTCGCACCTGCCGCCGCACGCTGATCCCCAGCACCATCACCGCGCTGAACAGCGTCAGCGACACGATCCCGGTGGCCTGCCCGGCGTACCAGATCACCGCAGAGTCCACGACGACACCCCCTTCGGGTCCAACGCGTGGGAGAAGCCCGTGCTGCCGGGCGCGGCGGGCCACCGGCCGACCGTGCAGACCGTCCCGTCCTCGGCGAGCAGCCGCGCGTCCAGGCCGCACTCCGCGAGCCAGGCCGGGGCCCGGGTGCCCCGGATCACGGCGGCCGTGGCGGCGATGTTGGCGTCCAGGCAGCCGGCGGCGGCCACGCTCACCGTGCGCCACGGCGTGCGCGCCGACAGGCCGGTGTGCGGGTTGACGATGTGATGCAGGGTCCTGCCGCCGCGGTTCCAGCGGCGCGCGGCGGTGCCGGAGGTGGCCAGGCCGCCGTCGCGGATCAGGACGCTGGTGTGCGCGGCGTCCGGATCCGGGTCGTCGGTCCGGTCCTGGACGCGGATCGTCCAGCCGTCCCCGGGCGCCGGTCCCGCGACGGCGATGTCGCCGCCGAGGCCGACCAGCACGCCGCAGCCGAACCGCGCGGCCAGATCGGCGGCGGCGCGGTCGGCGGCCCAGGCCTTCGCCGTGGCGCCCAGGTCCAGCCGGATGCCGGCGGGGACGGCGAGCGTCCGACGCTGCGCGTCGAACGCGATCCGCCGCCAGCCCGGCACCGGCCGGACCACCAGCCGCACCGGGCTGCCGTCGTGCTCCACCAGGTGGAAGTCGCGGTCGTAGCCGAGCCCGGCCAGCGCCGAGCCCACCGTCGGATCGACGTCGCCGCCGGTGAGCTCCGCACCGCGCAGGGCGGCGGCGACGGCGTCCGCGAGCACGTCGCTGACCGGCGTCTCGCGTCCGTCCGAGCGATCCAGGGCCATGAGCTCGGAGTCGTCACGGAACCGGCTGCAGGCGGTGTCCACCCGGTCCAGCCACCCGACCAGCGCCTGGCGCGCGTCGTCCAGGGCCGCCGGCTCGGTGACCGCCAGCCGGACCGCGCAGCCCAGCGCGCGCCAGTCTGCCGCGGCGTTCATGACGCACCGGACGTCGCGGTGTGACCGGACGTGGTCGAGGTTGTGGTCGGGGTCGAGGTCGTGGTGCTCGACGATGAGGATGAAGATGAGGATGATGAAGATGAGGTAGTCGGCGCCGATGTCGCCGGCTGTAGTCCTGAGCTCGACGACGTGCTCGTGGTCGTGCTTGTGCTCCGCGTACTCGATCCCGAGTGCGCCCGGGGCACGGTCGCGGCGATCGCCACTCCGCCGGCCACGCTGGCGGCGGTCACGCCCCAGGTCACGGCGGATATTCGGACAAGCCTGCGACGGGCTTCACGCTCCATGTCGACACCTCCACAGCGGCTGAATGGATCGCCACCCACCGTGACCCGGCAGGGTGAGAGAGTGATGAGCCGGGCATCAATATCGACTTTGAGAAGCAACTCACAGGAAACGCGCCCGGCCGGTGAGGAGTCCGAGACTCCTCACCGGCCGGGCGGATTCAGCGCGTGGTGGTCAGCTGTTGTGGACGATGCTGTAGACACCCCACCCCATCGCGGCGAGCACCGCGAGGAAGCAGATCCCCGCGGCCACCTTTTGGAGCAGGTCCGGCTGCGCCTCAGCGGAGGCCTCCGCCGAGCCCCCCGGGTCTGCCGAGCCCGAGGCCCCGCCGCGGGGCGACAGCGCCCGCAGCCCGACCGCGAAGAGCGCGGGCAGTCCGGCACCGGCCAGCAGGCCGATCACGACGATCTTCCACAGCGCGTTCAGATTGATCCAGGAGTTCACGTTCGCCGCTTCCCTTCAGCCGATCACGCGGCCGCGCCGGCCGGGACGGCGGCCGGGGCCACCGAGCCGGACCACTGGCTGTTGACGTTCGACGCCGTCACCGCGGTGCGGCGCGAGGCGAGGTAGAACCCGGTCGCGCAGGCGGCGAGCACCACGAAGATCGTGGACGTGCCGGCGGTCCCGCCGATGCCGTGCGCCGTGGCGTACGCCAGCGCGCCGACCAGGCCTGCGGCCGGCAGCGTCAGCACCCAGGCGAAAGCCATCCGGCCGGCGACCGACCAGCGCACCTCGGCGCCCTTCTTGCCGACGCCGGAGCCCAGGATCGAGCCGGTCGCGACGTGCGTGGTGGACAGCGAGTAGCCGAAGCTGCTGGAGAGCAGGATCACCGCGGCGGAGGACGATTCGGCCGCCATCCCCTGCGGCGACTCGATCTCCACCAGGCCCTTGCCCAGCGTCCGGATCACACGCCAGCCGCCGACGTAGGTGCCCAGGCTGATCGCCAGCGCGCAGGAGATGATGACCCACGTCGGGGCCTTCGCGTGCGCGCCGATCGAGTTGTTGGCGATGAGCGCCAGCGTGATGACGCCCATCGTCTTCTGCGCGTCGTTGGTACCGTGCGCCAGCGAGACCATGGAGGCCGAGCCGATCTGCCCGAGCCGGAAGCCCCGGCCGCGCACCCCGTCCGGCACCCCGCGGGTGATCCGGTAGACCAGGAAGGTGCCGACGGCGGCCACCATCCCGGCGATCACCGGCGAGAGGATCGCGGGCAGGATCACCTTGGACGTGATGCCGTGCCACTGCACCGCATGCCCGCCTGCCGAGGCGATGGCCGCCCCGACGACCCCGCCGATCAGGGCGTGCGAGGAACTGGAGGGCAGCCCCAGGTACCAGGTGGCGAGGTTCCACAGGATGCCGCCGGTCAACCCGGCGAACACCATGGTGAGCGTCACCAGATGGGTCTGGACCAGGCCGCTGGCGATGGTCGCCGCGACGCTGAAGGACAAGAACGCCCCGACCAGGTTCAGGACGCTGGACACCGCCACAGCGATCCGGGGCGGCAGCGCCCCGGTGGCGATGGAGGTGGCCATCGCGTTGCCGGTGTCATGGAAGCCGTTGGTGAAATCGAAGCCCAGCGCTGTGGCCACCACGAGCGCTAGCAGGACGCTGTTGCCAGTCACAGTCGGGGGGTAACCACATATGGCCTGCGGAAACGTTATCGGAGGGCAGAGATGCCGGCGGCGGGATCTATTCATCTGATTTAACTCGGACCTCACCTTCCGTTGGGGAGGCGGCCAAGCCCGGCGATCATGACGTGCGCGTTTGACCGGCCGTGACCAGCCCCTGAGTCAGGGCCCTGCTGGCGCTGTGCGCGCTCCAGCCGGGCCGTCCGGTCGTGTCGGCGCGGCTCATCGACGCGATCTGGGGCGACCAGCCTCCGGAGAACGCCGCCAACGCGCTTCAGACCTTGGTGAAGCGGCTTCGCGCGGTCTGCGGACGCACGGCGGTCGCCAGGCGCGCCGGCGGGTACGCGTTGATGATCGAGCCCTGCGATGTCGACGCGCACCGGTTTGCTGAACTTCTGACACAGGCGCGGCGCGAACTTGTCCGAGAGCACGACCGAGCACGCCTGCGAACTGGCCGCGGCGACGCTGGTCCAGGCGTTGCGCGAATGGACCGGTCCGGCCCTGGCCGACCTGACCGGCTTTCCGCAGCTGGCCACGGCTGCCACCGCGTTGGAGACGGCACGGCTCGAAGCGGTGGAACTGCTCGCCGACTGCCGGCTGGCCGTGGGGCGCGCCGAGGAGTCGATCGCCGACCTGGCGGCCGGGGTCGCGGCGCATCCGCTGCGTGAGCCGCTGACCGCGCGGTTGATGACGGCACTGGCCGCCGCCGGCCGTCGTTCCGAGGCGCTCACCGCGTATCAGGACATTCGCCGGCTGCTGGCCGACGAGCTCGGGGTGTATCCGTCGCCGGAGCTCGCCGACGTCCACACCGGTCTGCTGCGGCAGGACGACGCCCACGCTGATGGCCGGGCCTCGGAGCCGCGCGGGCCGCTGACGAACCTGCCCCGCACGCTGACCTCGTTCGTCGGCCGCGACACGGAGGTCGGCACGATCAGCCGGTTGCTGGAGGACAGCGCCCTGGTCACGCTCACCGGTCCCGGCGGGACCGGCAAGACCCGGCTGGCGCTGGAAACGGCGGCGCGGCTGTCCGGCGGCCATCCCGACGGCGTCTGGCTGGTCGAGCTCGGCGCGGTGGCCGGGCCGGCGCGGCTCGGCGGCGCGGTTCTCGGCGCGCTGGCCCCGCTCGGCGCTCTCGGTATCCCCGGCGGCGGACGGTCGGGCGCGGACGGCGCCGACGACACGGAAGGCGACAGCGCCGCAGCGGTCGCCCAGGCCTTGGCGGACCGGCGCGCGCTGCTGGTCATCGACAACTGCGAGCACCTGATCGACGCCGTCGCCGCGTTGGTGCACACGATCCTGGAGCGCTGTCCGGGTATCAGGATTCTGGCGACCAGCCGGGAACCCCTCGACGTGCCCGGCGAGCGCCTGCTTCCGGTCCGGCCGTTGCCGCCGGCCCCCGCCGAGGCCGACGCAGACCCCCGGCGGGCGCTGGGATCCGCGGCGGTGTGCCTGTTCGCTGACCGGGCTGCGCAGTCCCGCCCCGGCGCCTCCTCGATGAGCGCGGCCACGCTGCGCGCCTGAGCGACGGCGTTGGACTGCTCGGCGGGGTCGGCGGGATGCTTGTCGGACGCCCCGAAGCCCCGCAGGTCCGGAGCCGACGCGGCCGCAGGCGACTTCGAAGAGCCAGGGGTTGTGGAACACCACGGGGACACCGGTCGCCCTGGGCGCCGCGGTGTGGGCCACCCGGACCGCGAAGTGTCCTGACGCACTACACGGCGACGTTCTGAGCACGATGGAAGAACCACCGGCGGGTCGGTCGCCTTACGTTCCCCACAGACGCTGGCCAGGTGGGCACCGTTGCCGTCACCCTTCGGAGGTTCGAACGCCATGCCGCACATCGAGCTGGGCAACGACCAGCCCGGGATCCGCTCCCTGTTCTTCTTCCGCCCCGAGACCGCCGCGCCGCTGAGCGAGCTGGCCGAGGTGCTGTTGCGGGGTCCGAGCACGCTGGAGCGGTGGGAGCGGGAGTTGATCGCCACGCACGTCTCCACGCTCAACGAGTGCCGGTTCTGCTCCTCCAGCCATGCCGCCTTCACCGCGGCCCAGCTGCCCGAGGGCCTCGATCTGGACGTCATCCGCGCCGACCCGGGGGCATCCGCGATCAGCGACAAGCTGAAGGCGCTGCTGGACATCGCGGCCGCGGTCCAGCGTGGTGGGCGGCAGGTCACGACGGAGTTGGTCGAGCGGTCCCGCGCAGCTGGGGCGTCCGATCGCAAGATTCACGACACGGTGCTCATCGCGGCGGCGTTCTGCATGTACAACCGGTACGTCGACGGCCTGGCGACCATCGCTCCCGAGGATCCGGCGGGTTATGCGGCCGGCGCCGAGGTGTTGGTGGTTCAGGGGTACCTGCCGCTGGTCGAGGCGGCGCGGGCGGCGCGGGCCCATTCGTCGCGCTAGGCGATGCGCAGGTGGGGCTTTTCGCCGCTCGGCTGCTGTTCTTGCTCTTCCTTTTTTTCCTGCTCTGCTCTGAACTCGCTGATGGTCCCATCCGCACTCGGTAGCCACAGATCCACGTCGCGCTGGAGTCCGCGGGTGGCTCGTCCGGTGGCGCTGATCGTGACGCGGCGCCGGGTGAGGTTGCCGTTGCCGTCGCCGAGCCCTTCCCAGCGCGGGTTGTGGGTGGTCAGTGTGAGGTGCGGTGACTCCCACGGGCCTGTGACGACGAGGACGCAGCCGCGCTGCCTGTTGCCGGGCCGCACGCGGTGGCTCATGCGCCGCAGCTGAGCGGCGCTCGGCCGCCGTGGCGTGTGCAGCAGCACCAGGTCCACGGCCCCGGCGAGGACAGCTGCGGCGTCGAGCCACCGGTCGCCGGGATCGTCGAGCAGCAGCATCTTCGACAGATCGGCGCCGAGCCCGGAGGCGGCGGCGATGCCGAAGTTCGGGAACCCGACCACCCCGGCCCAGGCGCCGCCCGCCGTGGCTCCGGCGACGAGCGCGAGCGTGGCGTACGTGACGGCGCCGTCGCCGGCTGCCGCGCCACCTATGCGCGGCGGCGCGGTGACGATGGTGCCGCGCGCGAGAAGCCCACCGGGCACAAGCGACCGCAGAAGCGGATGCAGCGGAATGTCGCCGCCCTCAGCCGGCCCCCGCCGCCGAGCCTCAGGAGCGGTGCCGTTGTCGACCAACTGCCGCCGCAGCCGCGCAATGACATCGTCCCGATCCTGCTCCGACAGCGGTGCGCCCATGACCCGGCGCTCAGCCGGCCGACGCCGCGAGCGCGTCGCGACGTAACCCGTTGCGCGCGAGCGTGGCGGCGATCAGCTGAAGGGGCTCGGAGGTCACCGAGGGAGGCTATTCGAACAAATATGCGAGCGCAATGATGCGGCGCCGGGTTCACCGGATCGGGTGATGTGCGCGTTGGCGGACCTGGAAAGCCAGGCTAAGCGCAGCCTGTCGGGCGTGACGTTCGCATCACGGCGCCCCCGCCCCCGGCCCGGGAACCCGGGCCGGGGCCAGGGGCCGCCGTACCGCGCTAGCTCAGAGCCCTGCTTCCAGCAGCGCCTGGATCGCCTTCGTCCGCTCCTCGACGTGGTGGGTGTTGACGTCCGACTGGTGGTCGAGGGTCAGCACGCCGTCGGCGAAGGCGAACCCGGACGGGCTGAAGTACTCGTTGGTGTTCCTGACGATGACCTTCGACACGCCCTCGCGAAGCGCGTCCTTGCCCATGTCGTCCGCGCCGATCGCGCCGAACGCGTCCAGCAGCGGCTGGAAGAACACCGCGGGGAAGTCCTCGGCGTACCGGTCGGAGCGGTCCACGACGGCCAGTTCGTCCCAGGACACCTCGATCGGCACCTCGAAGCCGGCCGCCTCGTCGATGCGCGCCTTCCAGCCGGGGTAGTCCTCGTTCTTGAAGCGCTCGACGCTGCGGCGTTCTGCCAGACCCATGGGGGACCTCCGAAATGTGGTGTGGTGCTGTGGTTTGCGAGATGGTTTGCGAGATTTGAGAGAAACATGTTGCGATCCGGAACGTCCCCGAGTTTCGCGGGGCTCCCGGCCGTCTCGCATCGGCGAAACCACGTAGCAGGCCACGTAACCGACCACGCAACCGACCACGTAAACGCGGCCTCAGCGCGCGCAGAGATGCGGCTACGCGCGGCGGGCGTCCATGACCGCGCGCGTCAGGGCGGCGCGGTTCGGCACGTCGAGCTTGCGGTAGATCTGGCGCAGGTGTGATTCCACGGTCCGCACGCTCAGAAACAGCATCTCGGCGATCGCCGGGTTGGTCATGCCCGTGCTCACCAGATCAGCGATCTCGCGTTCGCGCACCGACAACGGTGCCGCCGCCGACCACGGATCAGATCCCTGATGTGCATGCGAGCCCGACCGCACCTCCGCCGAAGCGGCCAGGCGCGACCGGTATTGAGCGACTCGCGCCATCAGCCGCGTCGAACCGCACTGCTCGGCCAGCAACCCGACGCGGTCCAGCCAGCCGGGCACGAGCCGCGCCTGCCCCGCCCGCAGCGCGATCTCGGTCGCGGCCAGCAGCGTGCGGCACACCTCGATCCGTTCCCCGCGCGCCGTGAACTCCGTGGCCGCTTCCTGCGCGGACTTCAGCGCCGCCTCGTCGTCCCCGAGCGCGGCGTTCGCCCACATCCCGGCCCGCAGCGCGAAGGCACGCAGCGTCGGGGGCCGCTGCGGAGCCCGCTCGGCCAGCGCGGCCCAGCGGTCGGCGTCAGTGCTGTCGCCCACGGCCAGGGCGATCTCGGCCAGGGTGTCGCACCAGCGGGGGCGGCGCCACGGGCTGATCCCCGACAGGTCCTCGCCGGCCGCCTCCAACAGCAGCGAGCGGGCGCGCAGCGGGTCGCCGGTGAGCAGGACCAGTTCGGCGTGGAAGCAGCGCACTGCCATCGCCCAGCTCGTGGACGAGTCGCTGGCGACGGCGAACGCGCGGTCCAGCTCCACCCGCATCTGCTCGGCGTCGCCGGGTTCGTCGCGCCAGTACAGCGCGGCGGCGCGCAGATTCGCGGAGACCGCCTCCTCGGACGGGTTGAGGCCGTTCCCGCCGAGTTCGGCGAGGCGTCGGGCGACGCGGTCCAGGGTGGCCAGGGTCGGGCGCAGCTTGCCGAGCCGGCATTGGGCGTTGGCCAGCACGGTGAGCAGCGAACCGTCGAGGTAGCTCTGACCGGTACGCCGGCCCAGGGCCTCGGCGCGGGACAGGTGGCGCTCGCTGTCGGTGAGCCGTCCGAGCAGTCCCTCGGTCATGCCCAGCTGCAGCGGCGCGGCCAGGTTCGTCAGCAGGGTGGTGTCGGCGGCGGCGTCGATGAGTTCGGCCGCCCTCGCGGCGCGCGCCAGGGCGGTGTTTTCGTCGTCGGTGAACAGGTGGCCCAGAGCCGACTGCGCCAGGGCGTGCGCCTCGCCGACGCGGTCGCCGTGCAGGGCGGCGATGGCCGCGGCGGTCTCGGCGTGCATGCGGGAGCTCTCGTAGTCCTGCACGTCGTACGTGGCGTCGGCCAGTTCGGTGTGCAGGGCGGCGGCGGTCGCCGAGTCGGTCTCGGCCAGGGCGGTCAGGGCGGCCAGACCGGAGCGGGCCAGTGCTCCGGCCTCGAAGTGCCGGCCGAGACGCCGCTCGATGCGGATGGAGTCCAGCGCGGCACCGTCGGGGTGGTCCTCCGGCCCGGTCGAGCGGAGCGCGTCGAGCAGGGCACGGCCCTCGGCGAACTCGCCGGACAGCACGCGGGCCCGGGCGAGCAGCACCTGTACTTCGTGCGCGTGGTCGTGTCCTTCGTGCCCTTCGCGCAGCAACGGCCCGGCGGCCTGGAGGTATTCGGCCGCTGTGGCGGGGGAGTTGTAGAGCGTCCCACGGGCCGCGGCGATCAGCGTCGTCAGATGCTCAGGGTTCTGCGGATCGGCCGCGCGGATGACGTGTCGCGCGCGCTGCGCGACCGGTGCGCCGTCCCGGGCGAGCGCGTCGGCCGCGCAGCGGTGCAGCGCGAAGCGCAGGCTCGGTTCCAGCCGCTCGTAGACGGCTTCGCCGACGGCCCGATGCCGCAGCGCCAGTTGGGATCCGCGCTCGGCCGGGCGGACCAGGTCGACGTACGTGAGCTGGTCGAGCGCGCGTACGGCTGTCGGCTCGTCGAGCCCCGCGACCTCGGCCAGCAGGGCCACGTGGAACGGCTCTCCGAGCACCGCCGCGGCCCGCGCCGCCGCCAGTGCCTCGGGGTCCAGACCGGCCAGCTCCGCGAAGATCGAGGCGCCGGCCTCGGCGGTGGAGCCGGTGTCGCGCAGCGCGCACAGCACCTTGATGTACTGCGGATTTCCGGCGGCCTCGCGGTGGATCTCGTCGGCGTCCGGGCGTTCGCCGAGCAGGTCCGCGGCCTGGTCGCGGGTGAGCGGATCGAGCGGTGCGAGCCGGAGTGGGCCGGTCGAGGCGTCGGCGAGCGCGGCGGCGAGGCTCGGCGCGAGTTGGCGCCGGCGGTAGGCCAGGACGCACAACACCGGGCCGGTCGCCGTGCGACGCAACAGTCGGGGGAGCAAGCCTGCCTCGTCGGCGCCGACGAGGTGCAGGTCGTCGACGGTCACCAGGACCGGCTTGCCGGCGGCCTCGTGCGCGCGGACGGCATCGACGACCTGCGCGCAGGCCTCATCGATGTCAGGGCTCTGCGCCAGCTCGGCGCCGCGAACGGCGACCACCGCCACACCTGCCGCGCGGGCCGTGTTCGCCGCCACCCACAGCAGCGCGCTCTTCCCGACGCCCGGCTCGCCGGCCAGTGCCACGGCCGTCCCCGAGCCGGCCCGGAGTGCGTCGAAAGCCGATCGCAGTATGTGCAGGTGGCACTCGCGCCCGATGAGAGTGTCGACCACGCGCTGAGCTTACGGCTTCGGCGGCTGCGGCGATCGCGGACGCGGCTTTTTTGGACGTGCCTTTATACGTTGGCACCGGCTATTACTCCCCGTCATCGTACGGCGCCTTTGCGAAGCTTTTGCCAACCGACAGGCTGACGAAGGTCACAGGGACTTGCTACGTTTCCTCTCTAGTACGAGCCTCCGTAGTTGATCGGCACCGGACCGCAGCCGGGCGCCGCGTCGCGCACGAGGGGCACCGGGTCGCGCCGCGCTGGCGTGCCCGTCATCACCTGGATTCGCTGCTCTGGCATCTTCCCTCAGCAGTCACTTCCCAGGGCTCGCATGTCCTTTTGGCTTCACCGCGCCCCGGCGCGGCCGGGACCATGCGCCGGCTTGGGGCTGTGATGTCAAGAGTTAGCCAAAGTCCTGATGACCGGCACCTGCGGGCCGCGCTGCCGATCCGGCGTACGAGACATGCCACCGTCACGCAAGCAAGCAAGGAGTTCCCTCATGCACACCTCCAAGACCGTCGGCATAGCCGCGGCCTTCGCCACGGCCGCCGCGATCACCGCGGTCGCCGCCTCGCCGGCCTCCGCCGCGCAGCCGAACGCGCACCGCCACCACCACTACGCGACCGGGCTGAACATCGCTCGGGCCCGGGCCGCTGAGCGCGCCGGCCTGGCCGCGAACGCCATCCACGCGCGCGGCCTGCGTGCCGCCGACGCGGTGCCGGCCGACGCCCCGGCGAGCGCCAGCCTGCAGCAGTACGCGCTGTCGCCGGGTGACCAGGGTCAGGTCGGCTCCTGCGTGACCTGGGCCACCGGGTACAGCGCCTACGGGATCCTGATGAACGAGCAGGGCATCTCCGGCGACCCGATGGCGCCGATGTACATCTACGCCCAGATCGCCCAGGGCAACGACCAGGGCACCACCGGGGACGTCGCCCTCGGCATGGAGCAGCAGCAGGGCATCGACACCAAGGCCGACTACCACCAGGGCGACTTCGACTACACCACCCAGCCGGACGACAACGAGCGCGCCAACGCCGCGCACTACAAGCTGTCCGGCTACCAGACCCTGCCGGTCGGCGCCGGGGCCGAGGACGCGATCAAGAGCTCGATCTCGCAGGGGCTGCCGGTGTCGGTCGGCTTCAACGTCCGGCAGAGCTTCATGGACCTCAGCGGCCAGGCCGCGTCGGACTACAGCTACCAGCCGGGCACCGACGGCGGCGACCCGGTCGTCGGCGGGCACGAGGTCGCCGTGATCGCCTACAACGACCAGGGCGTCACCATCGAGAACAGCTGGGGCTCCGGCTGGGGCGACAACGGCTACGTCAACGTGCCGTGGAGTTTCTTCACCACCGGTGACGTGGACGAGCTGTACTCGGTCGGCAAGCTCGTGCAGGGCTGACCTCGTTCGGAAAGCTGACACCACTCGGAAACAGGTAGCACCTTGACCTGGTGCGGCCGGCGTTCGCCATGCGTCGGCCGCACCACGGTGACGCACCTTGAAGGATTGTTGAACAATCGTTAGGGTTCGTAGTGTCGCAGTCGCGTCCCGGGACCCAGTGAGGTGTGTGTGAGCTCGTCGCGTCCATCATCGTTACGGGGCGGGCAGGGTCGATGCGCTTTCTGAACGCGGGAGACCGGGCGCTGCTGGTCGAGCTCGACGTGAAGACGGGGGCGGAGGCGGCCGAGGCGGCGCCCGAGCCCGCGCGGCTGTATCGGGCCCTGATGCGCGATAAGCCGGCCGGTGCGCTGGAGTTCGTTCCGGCTGCGCGGACCGTGCTGGTCCGTTTCGATCCCGCGCTCACCTCGTCGGGGTTGCTCGCCGCGCGGATCGGGGAGGTCGCGCGGGCGATGGACGACGAGGCCGGTGCGGCCGGGGACGCAGGGGACGCCGACGTCCTGGAGATCCCGGTGCGCTACGACGGCGAGGATCTGGAGGATGTCGCGCGGCTGGCGGGGCTGAGTGTCGCAGAGGTCGTGGCTCGGCATTGTGCGCCTGTTTACACGGTTGCGTTCTGCGGGTTCGCGCCTGGGTTCGGGTATCTCACCGGTCTCGACGACGCGTTGTGGTTGCCGCGGCGCGCGGTGCCGCGGACGCGGGTGCCGGCTGGTTCGGTCGCTATCGCCGACCGGTATGCGGCGGTCTATCCGCAGGCGTCGCCCGGCGGCTGGAACTTGTTGGGGCGTACGGATATCGCGGTGTGGGATGCGGGGCGTCAGCCTCCTGCGATGTTCGTTCCCGGGATCAGGGTGCGGTTTGTCGCGGCGACGGAGCTGCCTCGATGACCCGGTTGGAGCTGGTGATCCTCGCGCCCGGACCACTCACCACCGTTCAGGACCTCGGACGTCCCGGGCTGGCGGCGCTCGGTGTCGGTGCGTCGGGGGCGGCTGATCGCGGGAGTTTGCGGCTCGCCAACCGCCTTGTCGGCAATGTCGAGGGTGCCGCAGGCCTCGAACTCACTCTCGGCGGCTTACAGGTCCGGGTCGATGGTGTCGGCGACGGTGCTGGTGCCGGCGCCGCCATCGTCGCGCTGACCGGGGCGGCGTGCCCGGTGACAGTCGGCGGGCGTTCGGTGGGGATGAACGGGCCTGTCGCGGTGCGGTCCGGTGAGGTGATCGTCGTCGGCGTGCCGACCGAAGGCGTACGGACGTATCTCGCCGTGCGCGGCGGTGTGGCGGTGCCGCCGGTGCTGGGGGCGCGCAGTACCGACACCCTCAGCGGGCTCGGGCCGGAGCCCGTCCGTGTCGGGTCGGTGCTTCCGATCGGGAGTGAGACGACGGGTTTTCCGGTGGTGGATCAGGCCCCTGTGCGCAGGCTTGCCGGGGACGCCGTGCTGCGCGTCGTGCCGGGGCCGCGTGCCGACTGGTTCGATCCGGATGCGCTGCGGACGCTCGGCGCCGATCCGTATGTGGTCACTGCCGAGAGCAACCGGATCGGCGTGCGGCTCGACGGGCCGGAGCTGCGGCGTACCGAGAGCGCGGAGCTGCCGCCGGAAGGCATGGTGCGCGGTGCGTTGCAGGTGCCGCCGTCGGGCCGGCCGGTGCTGCTACTCGCCGATCACCCGGTGACCGGCGGGTATCCGGTGATCGGTGTCGTGGCCGATGCGGACGTCGATCGCGCGGGACAATTACGGCCCGGTGATCGGGTACGGTTCCGGGTGCGGTGAACGGGGATATCGTAGAACGATCCGGCGATCTGAACCCGGACCCGGACCACGACTCGGATCCGCATCAAGATCCGATGACCGACGAAGCACGACCTGGGGGTGCGGTGTCCGCCGACATGACAGCGACGGCTTTCTCCGATCTCGCCAACGACCGGCATCTGCTCGGGCGGACCAGCACCGCGGACCTCGTGGCCGGCATCCTGCGCGGCCGCATCGCCGAGGGGCAGCTGCCGCCGGGGACGCGGCTGGCCGAGGAGGCGATCGGCGCGGCGCTGGCGGTGTCGCGCAACACGCTGCGCGAGGCCTTCCGCCTGCTCACGCACGAACGGCTGCTGGTCCACGAGCTCAACCGCGGCGTGTTCGTCCGTACCCTGACCGCCGACGACGTCACCGAGATCTACCGCGTCCGCCGCATCGTGGAATGCGCAGCCGTCCGCCGCCCCGTAGGCGACCCCACCGAAGCCCTGACCCGCGCCCGCCAGGCGGTCTCCGACGGCGAACAGGCCGCGCGCGAGGGCCGCTGGGACGCCGTCGGTACCGCGAACATCCGCTTCCACAAGGCACTGGCGTCCCTGGCGGGCAGCGAGCGCGTGGACGAGTTCATGGACGGCATCCTCGCCGAGCTCCGCCTGGTCTTCCACGTGATGGCGAACCCCCGCGTCTTCCACGAGCCCTACCTCTCCGGCAACCGAGCCCTGGTGACCCTCCTCGACGCCGGCGACTTCGAAGCCGCCGAACGCAACCTGGCCACCTACCTCGACGACGCCGAGGCCGAGCTGGTCGGCGCCTACGCCGGCGTGCTGGAGCGGGACGAGCGGCGGTAGGGGCTCGGGACTCGGGGCTTGCCTTCGCGCCCGCGCCGCGCTGCCCGCTCGCCTGCGTGGCCGGTTTTCGCAGCCGCCTGCCTGCCCGGCAGATTTCCGCAACCGTCGCCCGGCCACCCGCCTCGCCTGCGCGCCCGCCTCGCCTGCGCGCCCGCCTTGCCGGCGGGCCTGCCTGCGTGGCCGATTTTCGCAGTCGCCCGGCCGCCTTGCTCGCCTGCCTGGCCGTTTTCCGTAACCGCCTGCCCGCGCCGCCCGCTCGCCGGCCGGCCCGCTCACTCAGCTGCCTGCCCGCCTGTCCTCGCGCCCGGCCACCTGTTTGCCTGTCCGCCGCGTCGCTCGGCCTGTTCGAGGCCTGATCCGCCGCCCGACCTGTTCGCCACCGGATCTGCCTGCTCGCCCGGGTGCCGGCCTGCCCTCGTGCCTGCCCGCTCGCCGTCGCTAAGCGCGCGTTCTCGGCGGCCGGTCCTGAGTCTCTTGCCGGATTGTTGAACAATCCTTACATTGCCTCTTATGACGACCACGCCCCTCACCTCACTCCCACCGCCCCCGCGCGCCGACGCGTCGCCCGCGGACTGGCGCGCCGCGTTCCGCGCCGGCGATCGGCGCCCGACCAGTGGGCTCGCGGCTGGGCACACGCAGGCGAACCTCGTGTGCCTGCCTCGCGATTACGCCTACGATCTGCTGCTCTTCGCGCAGCGCAATCCCAAGCCCTGTCCGCTGCTGGAGGTCACCGAGCCCGGCTCGTGGCGTTCGGTGCTCGCGCCCGGTGCGGACTTGCGGACCGATCTGCCGGGGTACCGGGTCTGGCAGAACGGGCTGTTGGTCGCGACGCCGCGCGAGGTCGTCGGCCTGTGGCGCAACGACCTCGTCAGCTTCCTGATCGGGTGCAGCTTCAGCTTCGAGACGCTGCTGTCCGAGGCGGGGATTCCGTTGCGGCACGTGGAGCAGGACGTCACCGTGCCGATGTACGTCACGAACCGCGAATGCGTGCGGGCCGGCCGGTTCAGCGGGCCGCTGGTCGTGTCGATGCGTCCGATCCCCGCCGCGTCGGTTGCCGCCGCTGCCGCCATCACGGCGCTGATGCCCGCGGTGCACGGGGCGCCGGTGCACGTCGGCGCGCCCGAGGTGCTGGGGATCGCTGATCTGGGGAAGCCGGACTTCGGCAAGGCGGTGGAGTTCGCCGACGGTGACGTGCCGGTGTTCTGGGCCTGCGGCGTGACGTCGCAGACCGCTGTCATGCGGGCCGCTCCGTCCTTCGCCATCACGCACGAGCCGGGCCACATGTTCCTCACGGATGCCCGCGACCTGGAGTACCGCATCGAGCCCGAATATTGTCCGCTCGACCTCTTGCGGGATTGTTGAACAATCCTTAGATTGTGCAGCACCGCGCGGTACCACCCAGGAACGCACCATCGACTCCACCTGCCAACGAGGTGCTCCATGACCGCACTTCCCACCGCACTTCCCCCCGAACCGAGCACCGCCCCCGACACCGAGGACGGCCCCTTCGCCTGGTACCGGTCCCTGCCGGTCCCCGGCCGCCGCGCCTTCGTCGGCGCGTTCGGCGGCTACGCCCTGGACGCCTACGACTTCCAGGTCCTGCCGCTGAGCCTGACCGCGATCGCCGCCTACTTCCACCTGAACAAAGGCCAGTCCGGCCTGCTGACCACCGTGACGCTCGTGGTCTCGGCGGTCGGCGGCATCCTGGCCGGGATGCTGATCGACCGGATCGGCCGTACTCGTACCCTGATGATCACGGTCGGGACGTACGCGCTGTTCACCGCCCTGTGCGGATTCGCCTCGAACTATCCGATGCTGCTCACCTTCCGGGCCTTGCAAGGGCTCGGTTTTGGAGGGGAGTGGGCAGCCGGAGCCGTGCTCGTGGCCGAATACGCCTCGGCCCGGTACCGGGGTCGCACGGTCGCCTTCGTCCAGGCCTCCTGGGCGGTCGGCTGGGCCGTAGCCGTGGTCGTCGCCACGCTCTCGCTGGACCACCTGAGCCACGGCCTGTCCTGGCGCGTCGTGTTCTGGACCGGCGCGCTGCCGGGCCTGACGCTGCTCTACATCCGCCGCCACGTGGTCGACGCCCCGGCGAGCGAGACCGGCGGGAACGGCGAGAACAGCGAGAACAGCGAAACCGAGCCCGCGCCACGCGTCCCCTTCTGGCGCATCTTCGAAGGCCACAGCGGCCGCATCACCCTGTTCGCCACGCTCATGTCGACCGGCGTGCAAGGCGGCTACTACACGATCGCGACCTGGCTGCCCACCTACCTCAAGACCGAGCGGCACCTGACCATCGTCGGCACCGGTTCCTATCTCAGCCTGCTGATCGGCGGCGCCTTCCTCGGCTACCTGTGCGGCGGCTACCTGACCGACCTGATCGGGCGCCGCAAGGCCATCGGCCTGTTCGGCATCCTCAGCGGCTCGATCCTCTACAGCTACATCCACATCCCGACGAGCGCGAACCACGTCCTGCTGATCCTCGGCTTCCCGCTCGGGTTCTGCTTCTCGGCCATCTTCAGCGGGTTCGGCGCCTACCTCGCCGAGCTGTACCCGCGCACGATCCGGGGCACCGGACAGAGCTTCACGTACAACGTCGGCCGCGCGGTCGGCGCGTTCTTCCCGACCGCCGTGGGGTTCGCCGCCGGGAGCGGGGGTCTCGGCGGCGCCCTGGTCTACGGCACGATCGGGTACGCGCTGGCGGTCGTGGCGCTTGTCGGGCTGCCCGAGACGCAGGGCTCGGAACTCGCCTGATGCGCCTCGGCACCCGCACCGGATTGCGCTGGTACGCGGTGGCCGTCGCCGTGGTCGTCGTCGCGCTCGGCACGACGACGTACCTCGGGACGGCCGCCGGCGACGACGCCGTCGGCCACGCCCGGACGACGGCCGAGCCGCTGGCCGTCGCCGCCGAGAACGTGTACCGCGCGCTGTCCGACGCCGACGCGACGGCCGCCATGGTGTTCCTGTCCGGATCGCAGGTGCAGGCCAGCGGCGTGCAGCGGTACGACCAGGACGTCCGCGAGGTGTCGAGCGGGCTGGCGGCGATCGGGGGACAGGCGGGGATATCGCAGCCTTCTGACACCTCGCACCCCGGCACCCCGCCGACCCTGCGCGCCGCGGTGAACCGCCTGCTCGCCGACGTCCCCGTCTACACCGGCCTCGTCGGTACCGCGCAAGCCGACGCCCGCCAGGACCTCCCGGTCGGCGCGGCGTACCTGCGCGAGGCCTCCGGCCTGATGCGGACCGATCTGCTGCCCAGCGCGCAGGCCGTCCTCCGGATCGAGACCGATCGCCTGGCGGCCGACGCGGCCGCGGTGCGGGGCCCGGACACCGTGCTCGTCGTCGCCGCCGTCACGTTCGCCGTCCTCGTCCCCGCGCAGCTGTTCGTGGCGCGGCGCACCCGGCGCAGGTTCAACCTCGGGCTCGTGGCGACGACAGTGCTGGTCGGCGTCGTCACGATCTGGGCCACCGCGGTCTCGACGGCCGCGACCGACGCCACCGCCGGCGCTCGCACGCATCGGCAGTCGGCGGACGCGCTGGTCACGACCGACCTGGCCGTGCTTCAGGCGCACGGCGACGAACTGCTCAGCCTCGCCGCACGAGGCGAGGACGTCGGCTCGTACGAGGGCGACTACCAGACGGTCAGCGCCCGGCTGGGCACGCTGCTCGCCGCGGATCAAGGCCCTGGCATCGCCGACGCCGCGGCCGGCTTCCGGGACTGGAAGACCGCGCACGGAACCTTGGCGCAGGCGGCGAGCAGCCCCCAGGCCGACAACACGGCGAACGTCCGGGCACTCGCGCAGGCGACCGGCACGCAGCCGGGGACCGGGACATTGTTCACGCGCGTCGACGGCGACGTGCAAGGCGCGATCGCCGGGCAGGAGGCGGATTTCCGGGCCGCGATTGACACGGCCGGATCGGACCTGCGCGGCCTGGCGACGGGGACCGCGGCCTTGATCGTGGTCGCCTTCGTGGCCGGTGCGTTCGGCATGAATCAGCGGCTGAAGGAGTACCGGTGAGGGGTATGAGGACTCCGTTGCGGTTTTCGTTTGCCGCCATAGTGATGAGTCTGACGCTCGGCGTCGCCGCGTGCGGGTCGGGGTCATCGGCGACGCCGACGACACCAGCTGGCGCGACCGCGACCGCCACCGCTGCCGCCGCCGCACAAGCCGACGTCCCGATCCCCGACGGCGTCACGACCGTGCCCGAAAGCCCCGCGCCGCCCCTGACCGGCTGCGACGCCTCCCTGCGCCCGACCGGCCCGCTACCCGCGGCGGGCGCCATGCCGGCGGGCTCCACGATGGCCGAGATCCAGCAGCGCGGCTACCTCGTCGCCGGCGTCGACGAGGACAGCTACCTGTTCGGCTACCGCAACCCCTCCGCCGACCCCTCGGCTCCGCCGCTGGTCGGCTTCGACATCGACTTCGTCCAGCAGGTCGCGACGGCGATCTTCGGCGCGCCGGGCCACGTGCGCTACAAGGTGCTGACCAAGGCCGAGCGGCTCACGGCGCTGCAAAAGGGCTCGGTCGACCTGCTCGCCGACATCCTGACCGTCGACTGCCAGCGCGCGCAGCAGGCCGACTTCAGCGCCGACTACTTCGACGCCGGCCAGCGTGTCCTGGTGAATCAGGCCTCGACGGTCCAGGGCATCGGTGACCTGGCCGGCAAGAAGGTCTGCGCGGCGGCCGGCACCACCTCGATCCAGACCCTCGCCGACCCGAAGTACCGGGTGGTCCCGGTCAGCGCGGTCAACTGGGCCGACTGCCTGGTGATGCTCCAGCAGGGCCAGGTCGACGCGATCTCCACCACCGACCTGATCCTGCTCGGCATCCAGTCTCAGGACCCGTACACGAAGATCGTCGGCCCCCGCTTCACCTACGAGCGGCACGGCCTGGGCTTCCCCAAGGGCAAAGGCGACTTCATCCGCTTCGTGAACGCCGAACTCGAACAGATGAAGGCGAACGGCACCTGGACGGCGATCTACACCCACTGGATCGGCGACCGGCTCGGGCCGGTGCCCGCTCCGCCTCCGGCTGTGTATCAGTGAACGACTGGGATCCGACTGGGATCAGTGGGCCACCGGGATCGCGTTGATCTGCGCCGCACTCAGCGCCTGGTTGAACACCTCGACGTTCGACAGCGCGCCCTTGAACCAGTCGGTCGCCTTGCCGTTGTACTGCGCGCGGCCCATGGCCAGCGGGCCGGTGGTCGCGTACGGGGTCGGGTCGGTGACCGTCTGCTGGAGCTGGCCGTTCACGTAGAGCTGCATCTGCTTGCTGCTCGCGTCGAAGACCCCTGCGAGCCGGGTCCAGACGCCGGCCGCCGCCTTGGCGGTCGAGTACGCGCGGACCGCGGTCGGATTCGCGGTGTCGCTGCCGACGCGGGCGAAGCCCCAGACGCCGGGCGGGTTGCCGAGGCCGTTGCCCATGTACTGGAGGTAGAAGCCGCTGTTCTGCGTGCCGTCCTGGCTCACCATCGTCTCTTCGACGTTCGAGTCGGTCGAGGTCAGATACACGTCGGCGGTCACGGTGAAGCTGCCGCCGGGGCCGGTGTCGAGCACCGGGCCGTTGGTGACGATCTGGCTGTTCGTGCCGTTGAACAGGCACGAGGTGCCGGCCCACCAGCCGTTCGCGGCCGTGCCGTTGTGCACGGTCGTGGAGTCGATCGCGGTGTTGCCGCCGGTCTGGTTCAGGATCCAGTTGCCGATCGGCGTCGGCACGACGACCGGCGGCGGGGCCGTGGACGGCTTGGCCGCGGGCTTGGACGTGGAGGTCACCGCGGCGGGAGCCGAGGACGGCTTCGCGGGCGGCGCCGACGAGCTCGCGGCCGCGGGCGCGGCCGGGGCCGAGGAGCTCGAAGCCGGCGGCGGCTGCTGCGACGACGACGGCGTGCTCGGCGCGGGGACGGCGACCGTCGGCGCGCCGGCCAAGGCGAGCTGCGCGGTGGCGTCCGTCGACACCGAAGGCCGCACCGCCAGCCACAGCCCGGCGAACAGCACCGCCAGCGCCGTCAGGCACCCGAAGAGCCCGCCGAGCCAGCGGGGCAGCAGCGCCGTCTGGTTGTACGTGCCGGCGGCGGTGACCGGTTGGCGGCCGGAGACCTGCAACGTGGTGGTGAAGGGGTGGGTGACCTTCTGGCCGAACCACAGCAGGCGCTCGGGCCGCAGTCGCAGGACACTGAAATGCGCGCGGCCGGGCTGTATCTGCAGGCTCGGCGTCCGGATGTCGACGCCGACCCGGTTACCCGGTCCGGTGACCGCGACCGACGCGGTCGCCAGCGCGTTGCCGTAGTTCGACACCACGAGCCGGGGCTTGGCGCGCCGCCAGCCCCGCACCGTCGGCGGCACCAGCTCGGCCCGGACGTCGACGAACGACGCGACAGTGAGGATCCCCTCCGGGACCGCGACGCCCTCGGGGTCCTCCAGCGGCGTCACGCGGACCCCGTACGGCTGCGGTCCCGCCGCCGACTCCGAGGCGCGCGGCGGTGCGAACGTCAGGCTCACCGCGCCGGTCGTCCCCGGATACAGCCGGATCGTCGAGGGCTCGACCGCGCACCACATGGCCGGGTCGCCGACCACCTCGACGCGGTATTCCTCGACGATGTCCCCGGTGTTCCGGATACGGAGGTCTACGACGGTACTGTCCCCGGGTTCGACCGCGGCAGACAGCGGTTCCAGGTTGACCCACTGGCTCACCGTATGAAGGTAAGGCTCAGGGCTCTGTTCCGGTACCGGCCGGAGGTGCATGCCGGGGGCAGCCATCGTTGCCCGAACGGACCTTCCACCGCTGGGCTTCCGCACGGGTCTACGACGGTAGCGAAGCCTGGAGCAGCGACGACTTGGCCGCCGGAGCGATCTGCCGGGAGTCGTAGACCGACGTGACGGCGGTGACGAGGCCGTCGGCGTCGAGCTCGATCGCGGTGATTCCGGGGAGGTTCCCGGTACCGGACTCAGCGCCGGTCGCGGCGGTCCATTCGAAGCCTCCGCCATCGCGACCGCCGACCACGTGACGCAGAGTGCTGTCTTGTCCCCACGGAATCCGCCCGAGGACACGATCGAGGTAGCGCGTCGTCTCGATCCTGCCGACTACCTGCGTGCGCAACGCCATGTCGACGAACGCGACGTCCGGATGCAGCAACGCGCCCGCGGCCGAAGCGTCCGCGTCGGCGAACGCCCGCTGCAGCGCCGCGGCGACCTCGCTGAGCTCCTTGGCCGCCGTGACCGTGACCTTGTGGTCCCCGAGGTCGCTCGGAAAGCCGTCGGCCGGCACGCGGAACCGGCCGTACAACCCGGCGTCGAACGCCGAGGCGTCCCAGTAGTCGACCCAGCGCACGATCTCGCCGTCGATGAAGTCGACCGCCGCCAGAATCCTGAGTTCGCCGCCGAACAACTCCGGAGTGTCGACCATGTGCACCAGCGCGCTCTGCTCTCCGGCAAGGATCTTCGTCGCGTAGGAGCGGGCCGGAGGCCCCCACTGCGGCATGTACTGCTCGAAACCGGCCCTGACCGCGGCGTGGCTGTCGAACGCCCAACCCAGCGTCGCGTCGATGTAGGCGACCAGATCCGGGGCGAAGTGCGCCATCGTCGCATCGACGTCGCACGCGGTCTTGACGGTGAAGAACCGTTCGAGCCGCTCGGATATCGAAGAACTGGAAGAACTGGAAGAACTGGAAGTCATGTTTGTCTGGAGAGTCACCACGCCATCCTGCGGCACCTCCGCTGTCATCGGAAGCGAATGCCGTCGCTGACGCTTATCGTGTATCGCGATAAGCGACCGCACCGAGGGGAGGACGATGGAACTCAGGCAACTCAAGGTGTTCGTCGCTGTGGCCGACGAATCCAGCTTCACCCGCGCGGCCGCCCGGCTGAACATGGTGCAGTCGGCGGTCTCGGTCGCGGTGCGCAACCTGGAGAAGCAGCTCGGCGTGCGGTTGTTGGAACGCACGACGCACCACGTGGACCTCACCCAGGCCGGACGGCTGTTCCTGCCCGAGGCCCGGCGCACGCTGGCGGCCGCGCAGGAGGCCCGGCACCTTGTCGAGCAGCTGCACGACGGGCTGCGCGGCGAGATCCGGCTGGGCCTGGTCCAGGCGCCGAAGCAGATGGTCGTCCACCCGGCGCACCTCGTCGCGCGCTTCCGGGCCGCCTTTCCCGGCGTCACGGTGTCTGTGCGATCCGGCGGCAGCGTTCAGCATGCCGAGGATCTGCGCAGGGGCCGCCTCGACATCGCGTTCGTCACCCTGTCGTCGGAGGCGACGTCCGGGCTCGACCTGTACGTCCTGAGGTCGGAGGCGTTGCAGTTGCTGTGCTCCGCGGACCACCCCCTCGCCGGTCGCGACCAGGTGCGGCTGGCGGAGCTCGTCGACGAGCCGTTCGTCGAGACGCCGACCACCTGGGGCAACCGCCTGGCGAGCGACGCCGCCTTCGCCCGCCTCGGCCTGAGCCGGCGCGTCGAGTACGAGATCGGCGACGTGTCGGGTTTCATCTCCTTCGTCCAACAAGGTCTCGGCATCGCTCTGGCGCCGATGTCGTTCATCGGCCACGACGAAGGGCTCCGCGCCGTGCCCCTGGGCCCCGACGCCCCCAGCTTGTCGGTCTCCCTCGCCGTCCCCGCGGACCAGACCGTGAGCACGCCGACCAAAGCCTTGCTCCAGGCCGCCCGCGAGATGCACGAAGCGGCGAAGAACGAAGCTGCGAAGAGCGAACCGGCGAAGCCCGGAAGTCAGTCCGCCGAGTCGTAAGCCTCCTGCGACGCCGTCACGTAGTCGAAATGCGTTACCGCCCAATCCTGCAGTGCGCGCAGCGGCTCGCGCAGGGCACGGCCGGCCTCGGTGAGGGAGTACTCGACGGGGGCCGGGTTTCCGGGGTGGACGGTGCGCAGCACGATTCCGTCCCGTTCGAGCCCGCGCAGCGTCTGGGTGAGCATCTTCTGCGAGATGCCGAAGATGCGCCGGCGCAGCTCCGCGAAGCGGACGCCGTCGTCCCAGAGGGCGCCCACGATGAGCACCGTCCAGCGGTCGCCGACGCGGTCCAGGATGTGTCGGGTCGGGCAGTCCGCGTGATACGGGCTGCCGCGGAGCACCGACTCCGTCAGGGTGGTTACCACGAAGTGCCTTCTTCCCAATCGAGAGCTGCCTTTCATACGGTAAGCGCAGCGCGTCGTCGACGTCATCCGGCGCGTGGATCCCCTTGGAAAGGCACTCTCATGGCTCGCATCATCGTCATCGGCGGAACCGGTTACGCAGGTTCCGCAATCGTCGCCCAGGCCGCCGGGCGCGGCCACGAGGTCAGGGCGCTGAGCCGGTCGCTCCCCGACGCCCCGACCCCGAACGTCACCTACGTCCAGGGCGACGTCCTCGACGAGGCGACGCTGTCGCCGGTGATCGAGGGCGCGGACGTCGTCGTGGCCGCACTCGCTCCGCGCGGTCCGCTGGCCGGCGCCTTCCGCGACGTCAACGGCGCCATCGCACGTCTGGCCGACGCCGCGGGCGCGCAGCTGTTCGTGGTCGGCGGCTACTCCTCGCTGCGCCCCGCGCCCGGGGCGGACCGCTTCGTCAGCGACCTCAGCGACATCCCCGCCGCACTCCACGACGAGATCCGCGCCGGGGCGGCGCTCATCATCGAGGACCTTCCGGCCACGCCCCCGACGCTCGACTGGGTCTTCGTGAGCCCGGCGTTGAGGTTCGGCGCGCACGCGCCCGGCGAACGGCTCGACCGGTACCGGCTCGGCGACGACGTCGCGGTCCAGCCCGAGGACGGCGGCGCGATCTCCGCCGCCGACTACGCGCTGGGCTTCGTCGATCTCATCGACAAGGGCGAGCACCACCGGACCCAGGTCAACCTCGGCCACTGATCGGCTACTGAACGGCTACTTGAACGGCTACTGACATGAGCGACCACATCCACCGTGGATACCGGCCACGGAACCTCGACCTGCCGATCCTCGACGGGACCCTGCACGCGGACCTGCTGCCGCCGGCCGTCGCCCGGGAGGTCTCGACGGCGCTGCGCAACCACCGCGACCCGTACGTCGGCGTCACCACCGACGGCACTCCGATCGACGGCCTCTACCGCCTCGAAGACACCGGACTATCCCAACTATCCCATCGGAAGGTTCTTGACGCCGCGTCCGCATACCTGGAAACCCTGGAGCAGCACCAACTCCTCAGCGCCCGCCTGCCGATGGACTCGCCGGAATGGCGGCTGTGGACCAATGCTTTCCCGGTCTGGACCCACCAAGGCCTGCGCCTGGACCGCGTCGAGGCCCGGCAGCGGGACGCCGTGCTGGCGCTCGTCGAGGCCAGCCTCAGCCCTGACGGCTACGCGGCGGTGCGCAACGCGATGAAACTCAACGGCGCGCTCGGCGATCTCGTCCAGCGCTATCGCGACTCCCTCGGCGAGTACACGTACCACTTCACGCTCTTCGGCGAGCCCTCGGCCGACGAGCCCTGGGGCTGGCAGCTGGCCGGTCATCACGTCGACGTGCACTGTGTCTTCGTCGGATCCCACCTCGTGCTCGCCCCGGTCTTCCTGGGCGCCGAACCGACCCGCGCGGGAGCCCAGGGACCCTTCGCGGGAGTGAGCGCCTTCGAGCGGGAAACGGACGGCGGTCTGGCGATGCGCCGCTCGCTCACCGGGGCCCAGGAGGAGCGGTTCCTGCTGGGCGATTCGCTGCGGACCGCCGATCTGCCGCCGGAACTCGCCGGGCCCAACGGCCGGCACGTCTCCGGCGCCGGCCAGGACAACCTCGTCCTGCCGCCCGAGGGGATCACCGGGAAGGAGCTGACTCGCGACCAGCGACACCTCCTGCTCGAACTCGCGGACGTCTACATCAACCGGCTGCCCGACGGCCACGCCGAGCACAAGCGCAGCCGGTTCCTGGACCACCTGGACGACACGAGGTTCGCCTGGCGCGGCGGCCACAGCGACACCAGCGCGTTCTACTACCGCGTCCACTCGCCGGTGTTGCTGATCGAGTACGACAACCACTCGGGCATCTTCCTGGACAACGACGAGGCCGAGCGGTTCCACGTGCACACCATCACGCGGGAGCCCAACGGCAACGACTACGGGAAGAACCTGCTCGCGCAGCACTACGCGCGCTTCCACGGCTGAGCCGGGTGGCGGTCCGCGGCGGTCCGCCCTGGGCCGCCTTCCTGCCTCGCTGTGCTGCACGCGTGCAAGATGTGCGCCGCCCTCCAGCGCGCCACGCGAGCCCCGCCCCGATCCTGTTCCGCCTGGAGCGCGGGGTCGGCCACGGGGCCCGCGGTGTCGGCGCGGCGGTCGAGCTCTTCGCCGACGTGATGGTGTTCCGCGCCGAGAACATCGCCGACGAGCCGAGCGGACTCACCCGCCGCTGACCACCTGCCCGAACGAGTTCACGCAGTACATCGGGCTCGGGTACATCGCCGACTGGCCGTACTGGTTGACCGTGGCGAGCTGCAGGCATGTCGTGCTCCCCGCCGGGATCTGGTAGGAGTAGCCGGTCCCGCCGACCGGCACCGTCTGGTCGGTCGCGGGCGTCCCGTTGATCGTGTAGTGCAGGCTGTAGCTCGTCGCGTCCGAATGCGCCTTCCACGACACGTCCACCGTGGCCATGCCGACCCAGTTCGGGATCAGTACGCTGATATCGCCCGCGACCATCGGTCCGGGCGGGTTGTGCGCGGGCGGCGGGGGCGTCTGCGAATGCGGCGGAGTCGTCGGATGCGTTGTGGGCGTGGTGGGATGCGTCGACGGGTGCGACACCGGCTTGCCGGCCGTCGTGGTCGACGGCTGATTCGTCACCTGCCCGCCGCCGTTCGGGCCGCCGCCGGGCACCGTGACCGTGATCTGCGCCGAGCTGCTCTGAGCCGCGGCTGTGGTGACGCCGGCGGGCTTGGGCGGCGTGACCGACCCGTTCGGGGTCGGAGACGGCTTGCCGCCCGACAGCGCCTGCCCGCCGGCGCTGCTGGAGCTGTCGGAGCTGGGCGACCCGAGCGCAGGCGGGAACGCCCCGCCGTTCTGGCCGCTGGACATCGTACTGCCGGCCCGGAGCGTGTCCGCCGTCGGATTCCCCTTGCCGCCGCTGCCCTCGACGATGGCGACGCCGGCCAGGATGACCACCGCGGCCGCGGCGCCGGAGATCACCGCGACGCGCTTGCCGCCACGCCTGGGCGCCAGGGCCACGGTCGGCAAGTCGGCCGAATCCCCGGCCGTGAGCGGCAGTCCCACACCGAGCGGCGGCTCCTGCCATCTGACTCCGGCGAGCGGCTGCCACGCGACCTCGCCCAACACGTCGATGATCTGCTGCGGAGTCGGACGATCCTCGGAGTCCTTGGCCAGGCAGCCCTTGATCAGCCGACGCAGAACGTCGTCACCGACGGCGACACCTTCCAGATCCGGATCGTTGTTGACCACGCGGTGCAGGATCGCCAGCGGTGCGCCGTCGCCGAAGGCGAGCCGGCCGGTGGCGGCGAACACCAGCAGCGAGCCCAGAGCGAACACGTCGGAGGCGGCTTCCACCGAGCGTCCGTCGGCTTGCTCAGGGGACATATACGCAGGGGTCCCGAGAGTCTGGCCGGTGTTGGTCAGCAGAGAGGCATCCAGTGCGCGCGCCACGCCGAAGTCGATGACCTTCGGTCCGTCCGGGCCGAGCAGCACGTTTGCCGGCTTGAGATCGCGGTGCACGACCTCTGCGGCGTGAATGACCAGCAGCGCCTCGGCGATGGCCACTGCGAGGGCACGAAGGCGCGCGTCGTCGAATCCGCCGCCTTGCTCGATCGCATCCTGCAACGTCGGGCCCGGTACGTATTCAGTCGCCAGCCACGGACGTTCACCATCGGCTTGCGCAGTGAAGATCTCGGCGATCCGCGGCGAGTGGACTCGCCCGGCGACCTCCAACTCCCGCGAGAAACGCTTGCGGAACGCCGGGATCTCGGCCAGATCCGAGCGCACCACCTTCACCGCGGCCTGCCGTCCGTCGGCGTCGGTCCCCAGGAACACCCGCCCCATCGCGCCCGACCCGAGCTGCGTGAGCAGCAGGTAGGGTCCCATCCGATCGGTCGACGCGGGCCCCACGCTGTGTACGTTGCCGTTCATAATCACGCTCTGCCTCCCCCTGTACGGCGTCCTTGCCATTATGGGGCGCCCGACGAAGTCTAGGGCTCGGGTTTCAGGACCCGTCCTCGCCGGAATATGCCAAAGTCGCCGGAGCCGCCGAGGCGTGCCGGGAGTCTTTCCCCATGTGCCTGAAGGCGTTCGCGACCTCAGCCAACCATGCCGCCTCCGCCGCGACTGTCTTCGCGGCCTCAGTGTGACGGACCGGCTCGCCCGACGTGCGCAGACGCCCGTCGCGGTGGTTCGCCAACGCCGCCGCGAGGGACGCGGCCTCGATGTGCGCTTCATCGCCCGCGGCCTCGGCCACTTGTTCCGGAGCGTAAGGGCGCAGCGCGAGGCGGGCATCATGGATCTCGATGACCCGCCGATAGAGCGCGAAGTCGAGCGATCGGCCGCCGAACAGCACCCGATGACGGTCGTCGAGCGCGATCTCCGGCAGTTCGTCACGCACGGCCTCCCACAGCGGCGTGAGCCGCCGGTAGACCAGGTAGGTGTGGACCCGCTCGCGGACGACGGCGTAGGCGGTGTGCCACTTCGCGACGAGCGTCGCGGCCACGATGAAGGCCGCGCACAGCGCGCCGAGCGCGTTCGAGACCAGGTCTTCGCTGCCGTCCTGCACGCCGGTGCGCAGCACGTGGACGATGTCGTCGAAGGTCCACGCCGTCCACACCATGCCCACGGCCAGCGCGACCAGCGACAGGCGTATCCCGGTCCGCACCGGCCCGGGCCCCGCGCGCCGTGCCTCGCGCCAGAAGGCGGCCGTCGCGATGGCCAGGGTCCATCCGGTGTACCCGGCGAAGACCAGATCGTCGCCGGCCAGCAGCCACCGCCCTGATCCGTGGGTGACCAGCGAATCGTCCGGGCCGCTGATGACGGGCCGCGCCGCGACGAAGCAGCCGATGCAGGCGACCTGCGCCACGACGGCGGCGACGACCGGCAGCCCGCGCACCGGACGCCGGGCGACCACGTACGCCATGAACATCAGCACACTGACGGCCGCGATGCGCACGCTGTCGCCGAGCAGGATCTCCGCGACGCGGCTCAAACCCACGTCCGCGAGCAGTCGCGGCGTCGCGGGGGCGAGGATCGCCATGGCCAGCCCCAGACACATCATCAGGCAGTAGCCGTAGTGCTGCACCTGATACGGTGGCGCGCCGTGGCGGTCGGTGCGCAGGCGGTACGCCGAGAACGTCAGCAGAGCCGCGGCGGCCAGGTACGCGGCGAGGTCCGACACCGGTCAGTCCTTGAAGACCGCGAACAGCGTGTCCAGGCTGGAGGGCCGGTCGGCCCCGCGCGCTCGGTGCCGCTCGCGGCGTTCGACGCGTTGCAGGATCAGCGAGGCGACGAGTTCGGCCTCGCGTTCGTCGGGCTCGCTGTAGACGGTCCGGCCGAGCACGCTGCGCACGAGTTCGGCCGGCAGGTGCGGCATCAGCGTCCGCGCGGCGGCGGCCATCGCGTCGCCGTCGGCCGCGCGCTCCGTGTGCCCGCACAGGATGTGCGCGGCTTCGTGCAGCAGGATGTGCTGGCGGTGGACGCCGCCGGTGTCCGCGCAGTAGATGATCCAGTCGGCGTTGCGGGTGGTGACGACGAGCCCGCAGGGCGCGTCCGGACGGGAGGCGACCGGCAGCAGGCCGATCGGTCGCCCGCGGTCCCGGGCCAGCACGCCGATGAACGTCTCGGCGTCGAACGGCTCGGGCAGGTCGAGCTGGTCGACCATGCTCTGGCACCGGTCCCACAACCGGTCAGCGCTGCGGTCATGGCCGCGGCCGTTGGACATCGACCCACCCCCGCGCCGATCATAGCGACCCGATCGAGGCCCCGGCCGATGCGCGCTGAGGTCGGACAGCACGGCCCTTCGCCGGAAAACCGCCGGGCCTGCCCTCTTGACGTCTATCGGTCGAATCCGTTTACTCCACTCGTAGAACTCTGATTCATTCTGTTAACTTGCTTGCCTTCCTGTTTGATTTCCGGTCCCGTAACACCGTCCATCAGGGAGCACGTCATGCACACCGCCTCATTGGCACGTCCCGGCCCGCGCCGCCTCCTCGCCCTCTTCGTGGCGGCGCTGCTGGCCCTCTTCTGCGTCGACGGCCGAGAGCCGAAGGCTTACGCGCAGAGCAACGGCGCGGCGATCACGCCGTTGATGGGCTGGAGCAGTTGGTCATTCCTGCGCAACGCCCCGACCGAAGCGAAGATGAAGGCCCAGGCGCAGGGGATGGCGAACTCGGGTCTGGTCGCCGCGGGTTACAAGTACGTCAACCTCGACGACTTCTGGTATCTCGACCCGGCCAACACGGTCGACGCCAATGGTCGGTGGGTCACCGACAGCAGCAAGTTCCCGGACGGGATGGCGAATCTGGGTTCGTACATCCACTCGCTCGGGGAGAAGTTCGGGATGTACCTGACGCCCGGGATTCCGGTCGCGGCCTACAACCAGAACACGCCGATCGCCGGGACTTCGTTCCACGCGCGGGACATCGTCTCCAACACCAGCAGCTATGAGACGAACTACAACTTCGGCAGTGGTCGGATGTACTACATCGACTACGCGAAGAACCCCACTGCGGCGCAGGCGTTCCTGAACTCGTGGGCGAACCAGCTTGCCGGCTATGGCATCGACTACCTGAAGATCGACGGTGTCAGCCCGAACGACGGGGATCCGCAGGGGGTTGCTGACGTCCAGCACTGGGCCCAGGCGCTTAATCAGATAGGTCGCACCATTCACCTGGAGCTGTCCAACTCGTTGACGACTGCGAATGCCGCGTCGTGGCAGCAGTACTCCAACGGGTGGCGCATTGATGGCGACATTGAGTGCTACTGCGGGTCGAACTCTTCGTTCCCGTTGACCGACTGGAACAACGTCAGCGGTCGGTTCAATGATGTGCAGCCGTGGATCGGGGTCGGCGGGACTGGCGGGTGGAACGACCTGGACTCGATCGAGGTCGGGAACGGTTCGAATGACGGCTTGACCCTCGATGAGCGTAAGACGCAGCTGACGCTGTGGGCGATTGAGAACTCGAACCTGACGCTTGGGGTTGACCTGACGAATCTGGACTCGACGGATGTCGGGTTGCTGACCAACGCTGAGGTGCTGGCGGTTGACCAGGCCGGGCATCCGGCGCGTGCGGTGGATCGTACGACGCAGCAGCAGGCTTGGTACGCGGCGAACGGTGACGGCAGCTACACGGTCGCGCTGTTCAATCTGGCCGGCTCGGCTGCCACTGCGTCTGTGAACTGGAAGGACATCGGGTTCACCGGTTCGTCGGCGACGGTGCATGATGACTGGTCGCACAGCGACCTCGGCAGCTTCGGCACCGGCTACAGCGTTTCGTTGCCCGCTCATGGCGCGACCTTGCTGAAGGTGACGCCGACCGGGTCGGTCGGCTACACGGCGATGTCGTACAACATCGTCAACGCCAACAGTGGTCTGAACCTGGCGACGTCGGGCTCTTCGGTCGTGCAGCAGAGTGCTGATAATGCGCTGGACCAGGAGTGGCAGCTGGTGCCGGTCGGCGATGGTAGCTACAAGGTCCTGAACCGCACCAGTCACCAGCAGCTGGCCGTCCCATCTGGCAGCCAAGGAGCACAGCTGATCCAGGCGTCCGACGACCATGCCACCGACACGCAATGGCGCCTCGTCCCCACCGGTAGCGGCTCCTACACCCTGAAGTCCTCCTCCGACGGTTTGTTCGCCGACGTCTCCGGCGCCTCGACGAGTTCCGGCGCGCCGGTGATCCAGTGGCCGTCCAACAGCGGCGCGAACCAGAAGTGGACGCTGGTGCCGGTGCCCGACGCGAACGTCGGCTACCGCGTCGAGAACGTGCTGACCGGCGGCCGGCTGGACGTGAACAACGACTCCACCGCCGACGGCGCGACCCTGCTGCAGTGGACTGACAACGGCCAGGCCGACCAGAAGTGGACGTTCGTGCGGCAGAGCAGCGGCGCGTACACGATCGTCAACGCCAACAGCGGCAAGCTGGTCAACATCCCCGGACCGACCACCACTTCGGCGACGCAGCTGATCCAGTTCGCCGACGACGGCAACAGCAACTCCCGCTGGACGCTCGTCGACGCCGGCCCGGGCGCCATCGGCCTGAAGAGCGTCTACGACGCACAGATGATTGACGTCTCCGGCGGCAACACCAATGCGGGTACGGCTGTGATTCAGTACCCGTCCAACGGTGGGCTGAACCAGGAGTGGACGCTGGTGCCGTGAGGTGATCGGCGGCCCTGACCGGCCCCAGCCCCGGCCCCGGCTCAGCTTTGGGGCCTGGGGCCGGGGCTGGTTCCGACTCCGGCTCCGGCTCGGCTCCGGCTCCGACCCGGCTCTGATTCAGCCAGCCTCACCCCGGTCCGGCTCCGGCTCCGGTCCGGCTCTGGTTCCGACTCGGCTCCGAGGCAGGAACCGGGATCGGGCCCGGCGCCGGTCCGCCGCCGACCCCCGCGAAGCGCACCTCCCCGGCCGCTCCGAATTATCCTTGGCGCATGGCCGTCCCCTCCCTGAGCTCGTCCGTGCCGGCGGCGGGGCGGTGGAGGCCTACCTCCGGGGTCGTCGTGCGGGTCGGGCGGCGGACGCTCGTGGAATCGCTCTACCTGCTCACCGCGCCGTTCAGTGCGGTCTTCGGGCTCTATGCGGCGGTTCGTGGCGTGCGCGGGCGACGGTCGGGGGCGTGGCTGAGTCTGGGGCATGCGGTCATGGCGCTGCCCGTCGTGTTCGTGACCTCGGCGCTGACGGCGTTCTGGTGGTTCATCGCGCTGGCGACGCTGAGCTTCCCGGTCCGCGTCCGGAACACACCCGCCACGCTGCGGCCGATGACGCTGTACGCGGGCAGCGGGAAGTCGCACATCTGGCTGAGCCTGGGGCTCACCACGCCGGGCGGCCGGCTCGCCTTCGCGCTCACGGTCGGCGTGGTCACCCTGCTCACGCTGCCGGTGCTCACGCGGGTGTGCGTGGCGGTGCAGATCGGGCTCGGCGAGGCGCTGCTGTCCGACGTGTCGGCGCTGCACCGGCGGATCCGCGGGCTGGAGCGCGAGCGCGACACCGCGCGGGCGCAGGCCGTGGCGGCGGTGACGGCGGAGGCGGAGGCGCTGCGGCGGTTGGAGCGCGACATCCATGACGGGCCGCAGCAGCGGCTGGTGCGGCTGGCCCTGGAGCTCGGGCGCGCGCAGCACCACCTGGACCGCAAGCCGGACCTCGCGCGGCAGGCCCTCGGCGACGCGCTGGTGCAGGCGCAGGAGACGCTCGACGAGTTGCGAGCCCTCTCCCGTGGCATCGCCCCGCCGATCCTCGCCGACCGCGGGCTGCGCGAGGCGCTTGCGGCGATGGTGGCGTCCAGCGTCGTCCCGGCCGAGTTCGACACGGACGTCGCCGCCGGGTCGGCGCGGCCTCGGTTGGACGCGGCCGTCGAGACGGCGGCGTACTTCGTGGTCGCTGAGGCGTTGACGAACGTGGCGAAGCACAGCGGGGCGACGTCCTGCGTCGTCGGGATGCGGCATGAGGAGGGGAGCCGGGTGCGAGTGTGGGTGACCGATGACGGCGTCGGCGGCGCGGCATTCGCCAAGGGGCACGGGCTGCGCGGGCTCGGCGACCGGGTCGGTGCGGTGGGCGGGCGGTTGGACGTCGTCAGTCCTGCCGGTGGTCCGACGACGATCAGTGCGGAGCTGCCATGTCGGTGACTGCGGCGGGCTCCGTGGCGCCGACGGGCTCGGTGACTCAGATGGGCTCCGTGACTCGCCCTTATGACGCCGGCCCGGCCCGGCGCCCCCTGCGCATCGTGGTCGCCGACGACGCGGTCCTGCTGCGCGAGTGCCTGGTCCGGCTGCTCGCCGAGGACGGACACGACGTGGTCGCCGCGGTCGGCGACGGCCCGTCGGCGGTCCAGGCCGTGCTGGCGCATCGGCCGGACGTGTCGATCGTCGACGTGCGCATGCCGCCGACACACACCGACGAAGGCCTGCGCGCCGCGATCGCCGCGCGGGAGCAGCTGCCCGGCACGCCGATCCTGGTGCTGAGCCAGTACGTCGAGGTCTCCTACGTCGCCGACCTGCTCGCCGACGCCTCCGGCGGGGTCGGCTACCTGCTCAAGGACCGGGTCGCGAAGGTCGAGGAGTTCCTCGACGCCCTCGATCGCGTCGCGGGCGGGACCACGGTGCTCGACCCGCAGGTCGTCGCGCGGCTGCTGGCCGCCCGGCAACGGCGCGACCCGCTCGCGGCGCTGACGTCGCGCGAGCGGGAGCTGCTGGGGCTGATGGCCGAGGGGTATTCGAACTCGGCCATCGCCAAGCGGGTCTCGCTGTCGGGGAGCGCGGTGGAGAAGCACATCGGGAACGTGTTCGTGAAGCTCGGACTGCCGCCCGACGAGACGCAGCATCGTCGGGTGCGAGCCGTGCTGGCGTATCTCAGGGCGTGAACAGCCTCTGGTTGCGGCGATGGCCTCTACCAGCCGCCCTGGAACAGCGCCAGGAGGGCCGGCGCCGGGTCCGCGGTGGTGCTGGTGTTCGCCACGCATACGAGGAGCGTCGCGAGTCCTGTGACGGCTAGCAGGGTGCCGAGGATGGCGTGGAGACGGCGCGTGCGGCGGTTGTCGGGCGAGTTGGACGAGTCGGAGGAGTCGGAGGAGTCGGAGGAGCCGGTCTTGCCGATGGCGCGGAACCGCTTCCAGGTCATCACACTCATCGCGAGTATGACGAGCAGCACGATCGTGGTCAGGACGGCGATCACGGCGTGATAGGCGCCGAAGTCGTCGACCATCCGCGCGACGATCGGCGGGTGGTGTGCGCCTGCCCCGGCGCGCGAGTAGCCGGTGAGGTCGGTCCTGATTTGCGCGAGCGCCGTGGAGAGCCCGGCGTCGGACGTGTGGAAGGGCAGTAGCGTGATCGCTGAGGACAGGGGAGCGATCGAGCCTTGGATGTTGGCTATCAGTAGCAGGACGCTTCCCACTGTGAGCAGTGCGGCGAGTAGCCAGGCGGATGTGAGGGCGATCCGGGTGGCCGTTCTTTGGGCACCGGCTCCCAGCAGGGCGCGCCAGAGGCGGACGGTGAGCATGATGGCCACGAGTAGCAGCAGTGCGGCGGAGGTCGCTTTGACTACGTGGTACTGGCGCCAGTAGTTGACGACCCTTGACATGTCTGGGGTGAAGGTTCGCGAGCCGGAGTTCCAGTAGTCGACGAAGGCGGTCTTCGCGGCGTTGTCGAGGGTGTCGCGGTGGGAGAGGCTGACGCCGGACGTGCTTGATGCCAGCGGTCCCGGCGCTAGGACGAAGGCGGCGGCGAAGACTGCGACGAGTGCGCAGAGGGCGGCGATGGCGCGGGCTGGGAGCGTTGAGCTGCGTGCGGTTGGTGGGATGGGGGCGAAGGCGGTTGTGTGTGGCATGACGTTTACGATCGCGGGTGCGTGGGGGGGGGGGGGGGGGGGGTCACTGCGGGTGGCCATTGAGGTGGGGTGTGGGTGGCCATACTTGGCGGGGTGGGGGCGGGGTGCCTTTTGGTGTCGGCGGGCTGCCCGGTGCGCGGTTGGTCTGGGGTTTGTAGGCGATTTTTAGGCGCCCCTGCTTGATGTGTGGGTGTGGGTGTGGGTGGCCGGGGTGTGGTGGGTGCGGTTTGTTGGTGGGTTTTAGGAGCTTTTTAGGCGCCTCTGACTTATGTGTGGGTGGTTCGGCCGGGTAATGGGGGTCGGTGGCCGCCGTGGGCGAGGAGTGCGAGGGCGATGAGGGCTTCGGGGT